>NC_019702.1:1595569-1914683 GCF_000317085.1 Synechococcus sp. PCC 7502 | reverse complement strand
GGATTACTGATACAGGTAAAGGAACATAGCCTATTGCCTCACTATATTTTTGACCATCGGAAATCGCCCACTTGAATACATTTCTTAGAGCTTGCGCCTGTGCTGGCTTTTCATACTTGGCATACAGTAAAATCCAACTATAGCTAGCGATTGGATAGGAATCTTCTCCCACTGGATCGGGAGCAAAACCAATCAGATTTTCATCTAATTCAATGCCATTTATGGAGTTAGTCACTGATGCCGTGGTAGCTTGCACATACTTTCCTGATTTATTCTCTAGGGCAGCCGTTGTCAGTTTATTTTCCTTGGCATAGACATATTCAACATAGGCGATCGCATTAGGAGTTTGAATAACTTGAGCGGTTACGCCTTCATTTCCCTTTGCCCCTGAACCGATGGGAAACTTAACCGCAGCACCCTCGCCAACTTGAGATTTCCACTCTGGACTAATAGCACTAAGATGCTTAGTAAATAAACCTGTAGTGCCACTACCATCAGCCCGATAAATCACAAAAATTTTAGATTTAGGTAGTTTAGCATTGGGATTCAGGTTAGCGATCGCCGCATCATTCCATCTCTTAATTTTGCCCAAAAAAATATCCACATATACCTGCCGAGATAGCTTAAGCTCGGGAACTCCTGGTAAATTGTATGCCAGCACAACACTACCTGCGGTCATTGGCAATAAAACTGCGCCATTTTCTTTTGGAACTTGGGCGATTTCGTCTGGGGTCATAGCTAAATCACTGGCAGCAAAATCTACGGTCTGAGAAATAAACTGATTTACCCCAGCAGCAGATCCGATAGATTGATAACTAATCCTAATATTTGGATGAAGTTTACTGTATTCAGCAAACCAACGCTGATAAAGAGGAGCAGGGAAAGATGCACCAGCACCATAGAGGGATATAGGCTGATTATTTTGCTGTTGATTATCAGTGGCTGGCTGTTGGGAATTAGCACAAGCATTTAAGCTAAAACCGATCGCACCAAACATTAGGTATATTCCATAGCGGCGGGAAACTAGCATATATTTTGGGTAAACTCCAACCATGAGAATATCTGAAATTCACTATCAGTAATTTAAGGTTTTCTTAAATTTTTTCATACTGCACTAATTAGGAGCTTGAATTTTCGTTAGCTCAAAGAACCTCAGGATAATAGCTTAAAAGCTTAAAATAAAAATACTTACACATCAGGTTATTCTGGTACTAAATCTGGAACAGTTGCTATGAGTAAGCCCTTTCACCATAGATTTATAGATAACTTGCTATTTAAAACAAAGTTGGTTTATCAAAATACAGCAGCAAAACTAGCTTGGCATCAAGCAGATCGCCCCCATACTGAGCAAATCACCGCAGAATTATTGGATGAGGCGAAATTAGATATTCCCTACTTAGTTCTAGTAATTAGTTCCTGTGCGATCGCTACCTTTGGACTCCTATCAAATAGTGCTGGTGTAATTATTGGAGCCATGATTATTGCACCATTGATGCTACCAATTCGGGCTTTAGGATTTGGGGCATTGGTGGGAGATTCCCTTTTATTTCGGCAAAGTGCTATCTCCTTAGCGATCGGAGTTAGCATTGGCATAGTTTTATCCTGTACTCTTGGCTGGATCGCAGGCATTAGTAGTTTTGGTAGTGAAATTTTAGCTCGTACTCAGCCCACACTTCTCGACTTAGGCATTGCCGTAGCCGCAGGAGGAATTGGGGGGTATGCCAAAGTGGAATCCAAAGTATCTGGCACAGTGGCGGGAACAGCGATCGCCGTAGCTTTAATGCCTCCAGTTTGTGTAATTGGCTTAGGTCTATCTCAAGCAAATTGGGCTTTTAGTTGGGGTGCTAGTTTACTATTTTTAACTAACCTACTTGGAATTTCCCTCGCCTGTATGTTGGCATTTTTAGGATCAGGTTATGCCCCCTTCACCCAAGCCCGCAAAGCCCTAGTAACTGCCCTAGCTTTAACCTCTATAATTGCTATTCCCCTTGGGTTTGGATTTTCCCAGTTAGTTAACCAAGCCCGCCTAGAAACGAGTCTGCGTCAAGCATTACTTACTCAAACGGAAACATTTAGGCGTTTAGGATTAATTAGGTTTAGGACAAATTGGTTAGCAAACCCACCAGAAGTTAACCTAAATGTCTATGCCCAAGACCCAGTTACTCCCCGTCAAGTTGAGCTATTAGAAGAATTTGTACAGAAGCAAATGGGCAGACCTTTTACTTTGATCTTTGAAGTAAGTTATGTTAAGGAAGTTAGGAATAATAGCCTAGATGATGAAAATACTAGGAATAATCCAATGGGCAATAACTAAATTAAGATTTCTCCTGCTTTACTTTCACTTTAGTTGGTTTTAGGTCAGAATTTACTATGAATAATGTCTTGTAAATTTCATAGCTACATAAATCTGTATCTAACAATAAATTATGAATTTCCTATCCGCAACTCGAACTACTTTAATATCAATATTTTTTGTATTTATAAGTAGTGAGTTATGTAATGATTCTGCCTATAGTCATTACACCGAAACCGATTCATTTGGTAATGTAGGCGCAACACTTCATATTGAACCAAATGACATTGCTAAAGCTGGAAAGTCTTCACAAGCTTGGTTTGCGTTAACTAAAATTGGTGGTCAGATTATTCCCTTAAATCAGTGTGATTGTAAGTTAGAAATCTATAAAGAGCCTCGTTCCAAAAATCTAGTTTCTTTATTTAAACCTGTACTAAAGCCATTATCCACAGAAGGGTATAAAAATATCCCTAGTGCAGATATTACATTTCCCAAAGTAGGTATATATGATTTGGAATTAACTGGAACTCCCCAAAAAGGATCAATCTTTAAACCCTTCAAATTTACCTTTAAAGTAACTGTAAGTAACTAATGCTATCTAGGAGTCCTTTTCGATTTGGTCTAGACCTCTTTTACTTTCCTTGAACTCGATCTCACTGCTGATGTGAAAAATTTTCACAAAAAAAGAACCAAGAATGACACTTATCTATATCCGTGCCAACTTAGTTCTTCTGAAAATTATTAATCTTTTGATTAGGACAAACCAGTATTAGCTCCAATTTTGCCAGTAGCCAATTCAACTTTAATAATTCTCCCACCCGCTTTGGTAATGCGTTGTTGTTCACGGAACCAGTTATCGTAGGAGATTAGCTTAGTAAAGTAAGTATTTTGCAACTCGCGCTGAGTCCTAATGCGAGTCTGACTGGGTACAACGGCGGTAACCTTAAACAACCGCATATAATTTCTCCTTTAGGGGTAACTAAATTAAGTTTGGATTAAAAATCTTTAATATTGATATTCATAAAATTAGGCGAGGAAGTAGCGACAGCAGCTAAACATTAAAGCCAAAGAACTTAGCCTGCAATAGCTTAACTAGTTAACCACTACTTCCACGCCCACAACCCTGAGTTAGCTTAAACCAGAGCTGATGTAGTCAAGGTAAACACCTAGTTCTTTACCAGCATCAGAGCCAATTAAAGAAGCAGCTACTTCCTTGATTGCTTGGATTGCTTGGATTGTAGAAACAATGGGTACGCCTAAAGAGTTATAGGTTTCTTTAAGACCATTGAGTACACGCTCATCTAAGATGGAAGCGTCACCAGCCAACATAGCGTAGGTAGCATAGCGTAGGTAGTAATCTAGGTCACGAATACAAGCAGCATAGCGGCGAGTTGTGTACATGTTGCCACCTGGACGAGTAACATCAGAGTACAACAAAGACTTAGCAACAGCTTCCTTAACGATTACAGAAGCATTGGCACTGATGGTGGCAGAAGCACGCACACGGAGCTCACCAGTAGCAAAGTAGCCTTTGAGTTTTTCGAGAGCAGCGACATCAAGGTACTTGCCTTGAACATCGTAAGTATTAATAACCGAGGTAATTGCGTCTTGAGTCATTTTGATATTTTTTAGTAGGTTTGCAGTTATTTATAATTTGAAATAGAAACTCGGAGCTTTGTAAAATTACAAGTAAATTACAACAATCCACCGACAACATAGTCAAAGTAGTAACCAGCTTCAGCAGCATCTTCAGCAGATAGTAAAGAAGCAGCAACACTCTTCAAGCCACGCACGCCTTCAGCTACACCAGCAATAGGGGTGCCAAGAGATGTGTACATTTCTTTTACGCCTACTAAACCAATTTCTTCGATAGGGGTAATATCGCCAGAAACGATTCCATAGGTGACTAGACGTAGGTAGTAATCTAGGTCTCTTAAGCAGGTAGCAGTTAGCTCTTCACCGTAGGCATTACCACCGGGAGAAACAACATCAGGACGCTTTTGGAATAATTGGTCACCAGCTTGCTTAACAATACGCTCGCGAGATTCGGTTAAGGTCTGAGCAATGCGTAAACGACGCTCGCCAGAAGATACAAAACCTTTAATTCGATCTAATTCACCAGGACTAAGGTAACGGGCTTCAGCATCCGCATTTACAATAGACTTTGTGACTACACTCATCTAAATTCCTCCAACAGAAAAAATGTGAATAAAAATAAACTGTAAATTAACGCATTTGAGCGATCGCCAGAGATACATTCTAAAGCAATCAGCTTTCCAGAACTGGATGGTTATTTATAGCCTTAGCAAATATGTTAAAGCTTTTTCCAAACAAATGGTCACATCAATATTTTGAATCATTAGGTCATACACAGCATTTTTAGGTCACACTTCTTAATAATTTCTTGATACTTATTTTTAAGTTGATTTTTAACTTGCTTTTCTATCTGTCAATTTTAGTTCTTGGATTTTTGAGGTACTGATTTTAAGGTACTTAAGTTATGATTCTTGAGCTTGCTGTTGATGCCTAGATGTTGATACTTAGTAATAACCAAAGCTTGATAAGATTTTAAGGCTCACTCAGATCACGATAAACCCTATGGTAGAGGCAAAAATTGACTCAAAGGAATTAATTGCTTTGCAAATGGTGGGTAAATCCTATCAACAACCTAATGGTCAGCAAATCCCGATTTTGGAAAATATTAATCTCCAATTAAAAACGGGTGAGATTGTAGCGTTGTTAGGTCCATCTGGATCGGGGAAATCAACCTTGATGCGGATTATTGCGGGCTTAATTGCTCCTAGTAGTGGACAAGTGCTGTATCGTAATCGTCCGATGTTAGGGTTAAATCCTGGTGTGGCTATTATTTTTCAGGCTTTTGCCTTATATCCTTGGTTAACTGTCATGGAAAATGTGGAACTAGGCTTAAAAGCTTTGGGTGTGGAAGTAACTACCCGCCGTGCTAAGGCTTTAAAGATGATCGATATTATTGGCTTAGATGGCTTTGAAAATGCTTACCCTAAGGAACTATCTGGCGGAATGCGTCAAAGGGTTGGATTTGCTAGAGCATTGGCAGTGGAACCAGAACTGTTATGCATGGATGAGCCATTTTCGGCTTTGGATGTGCTGACTGCAGAAAACTTAAGGTTTGAATTATTAGATTTATGGCTAGAACGTCGAATTCCCACAAAGGCAGTATTAATTGTCACCCACGGGATTGAAGAAGCGGTAATTTTGGCAGATCGAATTATTGTGCTTGGTCGCAATCCTGGGCGGATTAGGGCAGACTTGCCAGTAACCTTGAGTCATTACCGCGATCGCAAAAGTTCAGAGTTTCAAGCATTAGTTGACCAAGTTTATAAAATTCTTACCCATCCTGAATTAGAGCCAATTCAAGAGCCACCGATTCAAGTTCCCCAACCGCCACAGCCAATTAAATATCAGTCTTTACCTCAGGTTCGCATTGGTTCGATCGCTGGACTTTTAGAGCTATTGGAAGATCGGCAAGAGAAGGATTTGTATCGTTTAGGGCAGGATTTGCAACTGGAAGTGGATGATATTCTTCCTATTGTCGAAGCCGCAAAGCTTATGAGTTTTGTTACGGTTACGGAAGGAGATATTAACCTCACCCCTTTGGGTTTACAGTTTATTGCTGGGAACATAGATGAGCGCAAACAGTTGGTTCAAAATCAGTTGCTTGCTAATATTCCATTAATTCAGCAAATTAGGCTATTACTCCAAGCTAAGCGCAATCAAAGGTTACCTGAAGAACTAATTTTAGACATTTTAGAAGCACACTTTAGCCCCAATGAAGCACAACGCCAACTAGCTACTGCTATAGACTGGGGACGCTATTCGGAGTTATATAGCTATGATGAACCTGCTGGAATTATTTTCCTAGAGCAGAATGTTGAGGTAAATCAAGAAACTTCGATCGCCGATAGTTAATTACAGCCTAACGAGGGATTAAATATTACAGTAGTGGCATTTGGCAAACCAATTATAGACATTAGCCCCAATAATTTTGTACTTTGTGGGAGAAGCCGAATCTTTTGTTTCTGATAATTAGGAAATTAATTCAGGCGATCGCTGATTTTGAATGCTTAACCACTGATAAATTCATCAGCAAGTACCTGAGTTAACCCAAGTCTGGATTTATCTTTAAAGAAGATTACTAAATTACGGGAAATTAATCTGTAGGTTTGAATGTAAATTTAGGATAGTAGAATTTTTAAACCAAATTTTAACCGAATTTAAAATGGCGACTAATATCTGCATTGGTTTTGCAGGGGCAATTGGTAACACTCCCTTAATTGAAATCCCATCATTATCAGCAATCACAGGCTGCAAAATTTTAGGAAAAGCCGAGTTTTTAAATCCCGGTGGGAGCGTTAAAGATCGAGCAGCTTTATTTATGGTGGAGCAAGCAGAAAAAGATGGCAAGCTCAAAGCAGGTGGAACCATAGTTGAAGGTACAGCAGGAAATACTGGGATCGGGTTAGCGTTGGTGGCAAATGCTAAAGGTTATCGTTGTGTAATTGTTATGCCTAGTAATCAGTCCCCTGAGAAAATAGATTTATTGAGGACTCTGGGGGCAGAAGTTGAATTAGTCGAACCTGTGGCTTTCAGTAATCCTAATCATTTTTATCACACCGCCCAACGGCGATCGCAGAGTATAGATAATGCTTTTTGGGCTGATCAATTTGAGAATATGGCGAACTCAGATGCCCATTACCAAACCACTGCACCTGAAATTTGGCAACAAACTGGTGGAGCGATCGATGGCATTGTCATGTCTTCGGGGACTGGTGGCACTATTGGTGGGGTAACTGCATACTTAAAATCCCAAAAGCCAGATATTGCCTGTTATTTGATTGATCCTCCGGGGTCTGGGCTATTTAATTACATGACTACGGGTACTTTCAAAGCTGAAGGTAGTTCGATTACAGAAGGCATTGGTATTAATCGAGGTACAGCTAATTTTTATCGTGCTAAGCTCGATGGGGCTTTTCAAGGTAGTGATTTAGAAGCGATCGAAATGGCGCATTATTTACTTAAAAATGATGGCTTATTTGTTGGTAGTTCCGCCGCCTTAAATGTAGTTGGGGCTGTAAAACTGGCACGTAAACTAGGTAAAGGCAAGGTGATTGTCACTATCCTGTGTGATGGCGGGGGCAGGTATCAAAGCCGAATGTTTAACTCTCAATGGTTGGCTGAAAAACAGTTAACACCCACGGGTAGCATCAGTAGTATTTTAGATTGATTGTCTTCTGGATGACAGGGGTTTTGAATCGCTCTATGTTAGATTTGGGCTTAGACTTGGATATGGGGATAATACTTATGAACTGTTGAGATTAGCTACCTTTAATAGCGATATATAAATCTAAATGAATCTAAAAGCACTAGCTTAATCTAGATAAAGCATTTATTGAGAATAAACCCGATTTTTTATTACATAATTGAATCAGTTAGGTTAATTGGCTAGTAAAGACTGGCTTGAAGTGTGAGTCTTACTAAGATCAATTACTTAATTAATATTTAGACGAAATCAACGTATTAACCCGTATTTTAATCAACATCAATGGAATTCTCGATCGCTCAACTACTTGAAAACTTTTCTGATCAAAAGCTTGTTGCTCCTAAGGTTATAGAAAAAAAACTTGGCATCAGTGAAGATGAATCAAATATTCGTAAGCTCCAGGTCGCACTGGATGCCCTCGAAAAAGTCGGCATTTTAGAAAAAGATAAAGGACGTTACCGCCGCACACCTGAAGATGGTCTAGTCGAAGGTAAACTGCGCTGCTCTAGTAAAGGTTTTTGCTTTGCCATCCAAGATACGGAAGGAGCAGAGGATATTTATATTCGTGAAAGTCGTCTGAGTACTGCTTGGAATGGCGATCGGGTTTTGGTCAAAGTTACGAAAGAAGGTGTGCGCCGCCGCAGTCCCGAAGGTGAGGTGCGTTTGATTACCCAGAGGTCTAACCCCACCCTATTGGCTAAGGTCAAAGCCACTGATTCTGGCTATCGGGCTACGCCTTTAGATGATCGACTGTTATTTGAAATTGAACTGGTTCCCGATCAAAATGTGCCAGACCTATCTGTGGCGATCGACAAGCTGATCCACTTGGAAATGGTGCGCTATCCCCTTGGCAGTCACTTGCCCCAAGGACGAATTGCCCAAATTTTGGGAAGTAATGCTGAATCTACGGCGGATGTGGATTTGGTTTGCTGTAAGTATAATTTACCTCGCAAGTTTAGTGATAAGGTGCTAGCCGAAGTAGAAAATCTGCCTAAGTCTTTTGCCATTGAAAATCGCCTAGACCTGCGCTCGATATTATCCGTTGAAATTGGTGGCACTGCTGCTATTTCCCTTACCCCAGTTGATCAAGGCTGGAATTTGATTGTGCATATTCCCGATGTCTCTGGTTATGTGGCGATCGGCTCTAATATTGATGATGCGGCTCGCCAACGTTTGCGCTCCGTAGGTTTAGGAGATACGACAATTCCGATGTTGCCCCCTATTAAGTTTTTACAGCAGTCTGAGCGTTTAGCCATGTCTGTGGAGATCAAACTCGAAGCAGATGGAACCGTAACATCTTTTTCTATTCATCCATCGGTAATTTCTGTAAATGCCGTTTTAAGTTACCAAGAAGCTCAGGCTGTCCTCAATAATCAAGACTCAGGTGATCTTAGTCCAGAAGTTAAGGCTTTGATTCACAATATTGTTGATGTCAGCCAGAGTTTGCAAAAATCTCGATCGCTTGCCTATAGACTAATCTTGCCACAGGCTAAAACCCAAGAACCCGATGAAGGTAATCGCGGTATATCGGTAGTTCCTGAGGGGATTCCTATATATGGGCTGGTCTCAGAAATTATGATTTTAGTGAATCAGGCGATCGCTTCCCATTTAGCGGCTCTATCCCTACCAGGCATATTTTGCTCCCATCCTGCTCCCGATCCTGTAAAAATTGGAGATTGGCTCAAGCTTTTGGAATGTATGGGGGTTCAAGTGCCTGCCATTGGGGCTGACCAACTGCAACCTCAGGATTATCAAAATATATTGGCGGCAATCGAGCAATTACCCGAAGTTACCAGCCGAGAAATTGTTAAGTATATTTTTCTGTCACTAATGCGCTTAGAGGAATATACCGTAGAACCCGAACCACATTTTGGTTTATCCCTAATTGACCAGCCCTATATTCATGCGGTTGCGCCCCAACATCGCTATGGAGACTTACTGGTACAGCGACTATTACATCTTCTATTCTCTGAAGGTCGCGATCGCCGTAGCAGTCGGATTAAAGAAGGAGTTGATCTGCATAGTTCCAGTTGTCATGGTCAAGTGAATTGGAGTGTGCTACCTCCTGATCGTGAACGGCAACTGCGGGCGGAAATTGAACTGGTACTACCAAAACTGAATCAGCAAGAAAACCTATTTTTTAAGGCACAGTCAGACCTCGAAAGCTTGCGTAAGGCTGAGTATATGCAGGCAAGAACGGGAGAGAACTTTTTTGGCATTATTACGGGTGTGCAGTCCTATGGCTTCTTTGTAGAAATTGAATCCCTATTGGTGGAAGGCTTAGTCCATGTTAGTTCTCTCAAGGATGACTGGTACGAATTTCCTCAAACTACTACTAGGGCTAAAGGTCGTGGTGCCACCGTATTAGTAGGGCGACGCAGTGGGAGACAATATAGCTTGGGCGATCGGGTTGAAGTCCAAGTTAAAAGTGTTGACTATTATCGTCAGCAGATCGATCTGGTGGCAGTTAGAAGCAGTGTGGGTAATGTTAACAACACAGAATTTGAAGATGAACTGCCCGAATCTTTGGATACCTTTGAAGAATTTGAAGATGTAGATTCTGAAATCATTAGTTAATCTATTAAATATGCAAGCTAAATATGCAAATTTCCTCCATATTAGTTAACCTGCTTAATCGCTTTCAGCCTCAAGCCGCCGTTGTGATGCTTGTGGTAGCAATGATTGTAGGCATAGCTACGGGAATTGGTGTTTGCCTATTTAGGTTTTTAATTGGCTTCATGCAAAATCTGTACTGGCATGATCTAGCTCTGAAGCTTAATACGATTAATCCTTGGGCGATCGCTATTATTCCAGTACTAGGAGGTCTTGTTGTTAGCTTTCTCAGAATTTATATTCAACAAACTGAAGCGGGTTTTAGTGGTTTATCCAATGCCGTTGCCAAGGAAGGGGGAAGATTGCCCTATGCAAAAATTCCCCTTAAAACCCTAGCTGCAGCGATGTCCCTTGGGGCAGGTGCCTCCTTAGGACCAGAGGGACCAAGTGTAGAACTTGGCAGTAATATTGGTTCTTTGCTGGGGCAGGTATTAAAGTTTTCCAGCGAAAGAATTCGGCTACTGGTGAGTGCGGGGGCGGCGGCGGGATTATCGGCAGGCTTTAATGCTCCGATCGCAGGGGTATTTTTTGCCCTTGAAGTGGTTTTAGGTGGTTCTCTAGGGGCGGAACGGTCTAATCTTAACAATACAATTACAGTTGTCGTGATTGCGGCGGTGGTTTCAGGACTAGTTGCCCAAATTGGACTAGGCGGAGAACCTGCTTTTAATTTGCCTGTCTATGATGTACGCGGTTTTTGGGAACTACCTCTATATCTTGGTTTAGGAGTATTAGCCAGTTTTGTGGCGATCTCCTTCAGTAAAACCTTAAAAATATCCCAAGATTTATTTGCGGGGAAAATTCCTAGATTAGCGATCGTAGGAGAAATTCCCATGCCGTTAAAGATTGTGATCGGGGGACTATGCGTGGGCTTAACGGCGACCCAACTACCTGAAGTCATGGGCATAGGTTATGAAACCGTAGAGTCGATCCTGCAAGATTCTCCTTTTTCCCTCTGGTTTCGCCTTCTCTTACTGGGAGCCAAATTATTACTAACAGGTATCTGCTTTGGCAGTGGTTTTGTGGGCGGAACCTTTGCTCCTGCTATTTTCTTGGGGGCTATTCTTGGTAGTGCCTATGGTCAGGCTTTGGGGTTAATCATGCCCGTGACCATGCCGATCGCTGCTCCTCCTGCCTATGCTTTAGTCGGAATGGCAGCAGTCCTAGCAGGTACAGTCCGCGCTCCCCTAACCGCAGTATTGCTTTTATTTGAAATGACCCGTGACTATCGCATAGTTTTACCACTTATGGCAGCCGTGGGACTATGTGCGTGGATGGTCGAGCAAATTTACCCCCAACAGGGAAAGCAGGTAAGGGCGGAGGCAGATATTTTGCAAAAAATTAAAATTGCTGAAGTTATGAACTCCCATCCCATGTCCTTTAGAGCCTCAATGCCAGTATTACAAGCAGCACAGGTTTTGACCAGTGGCTATTTTCATAGTGCTTTAGTAATGGACTCATCCCATCAATTAGTGGGTATAGTGACAACTCAAGATATAGAGCGCAATCTTAGTAAACGCTTAAACCTCATGACCGTTAGTGAAATTTGCAGTCGAGATTTACTATATACCCATGCCGATGAATCTTTAGCAGAAGCTCTGCGGCGGATGGAAACCAGAGATTTAAGACAATTACCCGTAGTTGATCGCAACATTACCAGTCGAGTTTTAGGTATTATCGAAAGACAGGCAATTACAACTGCCTACAGTACCGCTTTAACTAAACAAGCGATCGCTGATAAAATTGCTGCAACCAAAACCGAACTCCCCAATATAATTGAAACTGAAGCAACTAGCTCTATGCTAACCAAAGATCAGGTTTTACGCCTAACAGAGCAGGAATCAATAAAATCCTCATAAAAGACTATGTTCCAAATTCTTATCGAAACCTCGTCTGAACGTATTCAAGCCATAGATAGCCTGGTTTTACAGTTCAATTTAGAACAGTTAATAAATTTAATTAGCCAAATTCCTACGACAACAGGAGGTTTAGAGCTAGAAGAGCTTTCTGTGTCAATTAAAATATCTGAACATGGGCAAGTAATTCTCCTCAATGGCAGTCAAGGCACAGGAGCAATGACCCTGAAATTTAAGCGATCGACCACTTCCCCAAACACCTACGAAAAATTAGAAAATCTGCTGGCAAATAAGCTATGGCAGGAAGCTAACCAAGAAACATGGAATCTGCTCTGTGTTGCCATCCATAAAAAACTCGGCACAAGTCTGACTACCCAAGATATTGACCAAATTCCCAATGCCACTCTAAATGCGATCGATAAGCTATGGCACAAGTATAGTGATGGTAAGTTTGGTTTTACCGTGCAGAGTCGTATTTATAAAGAAAGCCGTTAAGGAAAATCAACAATAACTCACAACTAAATTCAGAAATAAATATAACTAATTAAAATATATTCACGCTCATGGATTCAGATAAGCAAAAACAGATCTTAGGTTACTTCATCGAAGAGGCATCCGATCACATTAATACCATTGAATCTAGTCTAGTTAACCTACAAGACACCTTAGCCGACCCAGAAATGATGAATGAGTTATTTCGAGCCGCTCATTCGATCAAAGGTGGAGCCGCAATGCTAGGAATTACGGATATGCAGCACGTTGCCCATAACCTAGAAGATTCATTTAAGGTATTGAAGGATCATCCTGAAACGGAAGTAGATCAAGATTTCCAAAGTTTATTGCTCACTGCCCTAGATACCCTCAAAGAACTGCTGCAACAACTCCAAAACCCCTCAGAGGCAAATGATCAAGTCGCTCAAGAAACTTTAGCCAACTCCGAACCCCTATTTGCTCAACTGAAAACTCGAATTAGTAATCTAGTTCCAGCTGTGCCAGTTATTAATAAATCGGCTGAAGAACTCAGAGCTACAACTATGGTGTTTCGCTCCGATGTGCCTGCTAGACTTCGGGATATGCTCCAGCTATTTAAGCAGCCTGATCGCCCCACCAGTCGGCAACAGTTACAAATTATTTGTGATCAATTACAGCTAATGGGAGAACAGTTTGATCTGGTCACATGGTGTGATTTAATCCAATTGGTAAAACTAGCAATAGCTAACCCTAATCATACTTACCGCACCTTAGCTCCAATTATTATTAAAGACCTCAAGCAAGCTCAAGAATCAGTATTATCTCAGCAGGAAATTAAGATTTCGGCTCAACTTAAGGCTCTGATTCCACAGCCTGAAACAGGAACAATGGACAGGGATGATGAAATTAGTCTGATTTTTGGGAAATTTATCCCAGATACAAGTTGGCAAAAATTTGGCGATCGCTTGCAATGGCGAGTTAAAGCTAATTGGATTAATAATGATCAAATTAATTTCTCTACTTCTGCTCCCGTGGGACACTTGCCCGCACCGATTTGGTTGGCAGGATGGAACAATCCCAACGATCAAGAAGGTGAAGAACTAAAGGAACAACTCCAAAAATTTATTACCCGCCTTGATCAAAGTCCCAGTTAACCAGTTCTAATTAACCAAGAAACGTAGGAATAATTACGGTTCAATTTGATTTAGTTTGGCTGCAAGTTCAGCCACTTGTTTTTCCAATTTCTGAATAGTCTTAACCATCTGTGGTAGATGATGTTGGGCAACAATAGTGCGTTTCCATTCTCGTTCGGCAACCGTGGGATATCCGATAACTCTTGCCCCTGCTTCCACATGGCTAATTACCCCAGACTTGGCACCAACGATCGCCTGATCACCAATAGTTGCTTGATCACCAACCCCAACCTGCCCCGCCAAAGTCACATAGTTACCTAAAACTGCTCCACCTGCTAAACCCACCTGCGCCACAATCATGGAATTATGACCAATTTTAACCCCATGCCCAACTTGAACTAAATTATCAATTTTGGTACCTGCACCAATATCAGTGATCCCCATAACTGGACGATCGATCGCTGTAAGGCTGCCAATTTCCACCCGATCGCCAAGTTTGACATAGCCTGTTTGGGGAATTTTATACCATTGTCCCTGCTGATCTAATTCAAACCCAAAGCCATCTCCCCCGATCGCACTACTAGCACCAACTAAACAGTCTTGACCAATTTCCGTATATTCACGAATTACACAGTTCGCATGGATGATCGAGCGATCGCCAATTTTGACTTGCGGATAAATGACCGTATTGGCAAAAATACTAACATCATCACCAATGATTACGCCGTCACCAATGACTACATGGGGAGCGATCGCCACATTGGCACCAATTAAGACTCCAGCCCCCAATACCACCGTAGGATCAATGCCCGAAGGCAGTTTAATCGGTTGATAAAATAAATTTAAGACCCGCGCAAATGCCAATCGAGGATTTTTGGTACGAATGCAGGGTAAGGCACAGGGAGTTTGTAAGTCTATAATTACCGCACTGGCTTGGGTTATAGATAACTTGGTTAAATACTTATTTGAACTTAAAAAAGTAATGTCACCCGCTTGGGCTGAATCAATAGCTGCTACGCCTGTAATCTCTGGATCATTATGATTATCTGCGAGTTCAAAATTAGCATCAGGGATATAAGTTACCAACTCAGAAAGTTTCATGCTAGTTAAAATTAGATTTTTAGAAACGTTATTATTGATCTCGGTTTAAGCTCAGTTCAAGCAATTAAGCCAAATAATTAAATCAAACAGCTAAATAAATAACTAAATCATGATACAGAAAAAAAGAGTACTCTCAGGCGTTCAACCCACAGGTAATTTGCATATCGGTAACTATTTAGGAGCTATTCGCAATTGGGTAGAAAGTCAAGCAGAATATGAGAACTTTTTCTGTGTTGTCGATCTCCATGCCATTACTGGGGCTAACTATCGTCATGAACTAGCAGAAAATACTCGCCGCACCGCTGCCCTATATATCGCCTGTGGGATTGATCCAGAGGTATCTACAGTCTTTGTCCAGTCTCATATTTCTGCCCATGCTGAACTAGCTTGGCTGTTTAACTGTATTACCCCCTTAAATTGGTTAGAACGTATGATTCAGTTTAAGGAAAAAGCACTCAAACAGGGCGAAAATGTTAATGTTGGATTACTAGACTATCCTGTCCTCATGGCAGCAGATATTTTGTTGTATCAAGCCGACTTGGTGCCAGTGGGGGAAGATCAAAAGCAGCACTTAGAGCTAACTCGTGATATTGCCATTAGGATAAATGATCAATTTGGGAGTAAAAATCAACCTATTTTTAAACTGCCCAATCCCCTCATTCCTAAGGCAGGGGCAAGGGTAATGAGCCTAACCGATGGTAATAGCAAAATGTCTAAGTCCGATCCTTCAGATATGAGTAGAATTCATTTACTAGATACTCCAGATGCGATCGCGAAAAAAATCAAAAAATGTAAAACCGATGCCGAACGGGGACTGGAGTTTGATAATCCAAATCGCCCAGAATGCCATAATCTTTTATCTTTATATATGATCCTATCGGCAAAAAACAAGGAACAGGTAATAGCTGAATGCCAAAATCTCAGGGGTTGGGGTGACTTTAAACCGATCCTTATTGAAACCATTAACTCTAGTCTTCAGCCCATTCAAGCTAAATATCAGGAAGTTATCAATGAAACTGGCTACTTAGACCAAGTTTTAGCCACTGGTAAAGAAAAAGCATCGGCGATCGCCTTCGCAACCCTACGCTCAGTTAAAGATGCTATGGGATTCTTAGCCTGATTGTTGCTGGATTTATAGAGATTATTGCGGTTCTTCCTCAACTTTATGGGGCTTAAGAAAATTGCGTTCCTCAATGTTTTTAATCACAATATACAAAACTGGCACAATAAATAAGCTTAGAAAAGTCGCTACACACATACCCCCTAATACGGCTGTACCAAGGGATTGACGGGCTGCTGCTCCTGCTCCAGTGGCGATCGCTAGGGGGAAAATCCCAATAATCGTAGCAAACGCTGTCATTAAAATTGGACGTAAACGTTGCTGTGCCGCTTCTGTTACAGCTTTAGTAATGCTTAAACCCTTTTCCCGCAATTGATTAGCAAATTCCACAATTAAAATGGCATTTTTACTGGCAATCCCAACCAGCATCACCAACCCAATTTGCGTGTAAATATCGTTGGCAAAACTAGGATTAAAAAAGCTCCGCAAAAATACCGCCGATAATGCCCCCAATACTGCCAAAGGGACAGTGAGCATAATGATTACTGGATCAATATAGTTTTCGTACTGTGCCGCCAGCACTAAAAATACAAATACTACTCCTAAGCCAAAGATAAAAATGGCACTGCCTCCTGACTCAATTTCTTCGAGGGATAAACCTGACCATTCATAGCCAAAAGTCTTGGGAAGTGTTTCCTTGGCGACTTTAGACATTACTTCGATCGCCTGCCCTGAACTCACACCCGGAGCCGTATTTCCAGTAATTTGCACAGAGCGCAGTAGATTGTAATGGGTAATAATTGACGGACCTATGGTTTGTTTCACATTAACCAAATTACTTAGTGGGATCATCTGCCCTGTTTGTGATCGCACATACAGACGATTTATATCCTCAGGATTAGCACGAAATCTGGCATCAGCTTGGACATACACCCGATAGGTACGCCCAAAGGCATTGAAATCATTAATATACTGGGAGCCGAGCAAGGTCTGTAAAGTACTATAAATGTCACTTAAAGACACTTGCAGAGCGGTAGCTTTAACCCGATCAACTTCCACACTTAGTTGTGGCGTATTGCCATTAAAGTTTGGTCTTAAACCTGCGAGCATGGGACGGCTGGGATCAGGATAGGTACTAGCTTTACCTAAAAATGCCCCTAAGGTTTGCTCAATTGCTGGGAAACCCTGATTAATCTTATCCTGTAACTGAAACTCAAACCCCCCAAAATTACTTAAGCCTTGAATTGCGGGTGGCGGGAATGGGATCACAAATGCTTCTTTAATCGAAATTAGTTGTGGAAGTAACCCAAAAGGTGCAGGGACAAAACCACCAATAATTTGATCCGCCGATCTTTTTCGCTCTTTCCAAGGTTTTAAGGTGGAGAAAACAATGCCGTTATTGGGAGTATTACCGCTAAAGCTAAAGCCGCCCACGGCAAAAATATTGGCAATTTCAGGATATAGTGGCTCACCCTTGTCATCTTTTTGGCGCATGATGCCTTCGATCTGCTCTAATACCTTTTCTGTATAGTTTAAGGAAACGCCTTCGGGTGCTTGGACAATGGTAATAAAATAGCCCTGATCTTCAGGTGGTAAAAATCCCCTCGGCACAATTGTATAGACCCAATAGGTAAGAGCCAAAGAAGCCATAAATAAGATAATTACTACTCCCTTGAACTTAGTTAGTTGCCTAACTCCCCATTGGTAAAATTGGCGAATGCGATCAATTACCCAATTAATTCGATCAAATGCCCAATTACTAGGGGTTGCCTCTTGTTTTAGTAATAGTCCCGCCAGACTTGGAGATAGGGTTAGGGCATTAAAGGTCGAAACGGTAATGGAAAAAGCAATGGTAAGGGCAAACTGCTTATATAACTGACCAGTGGTGCCGGGAAAAAATGCCACAGGGACAAATACAGCAATTAGCACTAAAGAACTGGCAACAACAGCACCTTGAAGTTCCTGCATGGAATGAATCGCTGCTTGGATAGGATTTTCACCCTTTTCTTGAATGCGCCGAGTTATATCCTCCACCACAACGATCGCATCATCCACCACTAATCCCGTCGCCAAAGTTAAACCAAATAGGGTCAGGGTATTGATATTAAAGTTGAGGAGCTTAATGAATATAAACGTTCCGACTAAAGATACGGGAATGGCGATCGCGGGAATTAGAGTCGATCTCCAGTTTTGCAAAAAGATAAAAATAATTAAAATTACCAGACCAATCGCAATTAATAATGACAAGATTACCTCTTCGGTTCCTGCTTCAATAAAGCTAGTGGTATCAAAGGCAATTTCATAATTTAAACCCGGTGGGAAATTAGGCTCCAGTTCCTTTAATGCCTGTTTTACTGCCTTAGCCACATCTAAAGCGTTAGCATCAGGTAATTGGGATACACCCAAGCCAATGCCCCTTGTGCCGTTAAATCTTAGGCTAGAACCATAGTTTTCCGCTCCAAGCTCGACCCTACCTACATCTTTGAGCTTAATTAAGGTGCCATCGGTTGCGGTCTTAATCACAATATCCCCAAACTCATCGGGGTCTTTAAGCCTACCCGTGGCTGATATGGAAAGTTGGTACTGTTGATCAGGTAGATTCGGTTGCTGTCCAATCTGTCCCACGCCAACTTGGAGATTTTGCTGTTGAATGGCAGAAACTACATCCTGAGAAGTTAAACCTCTGGCTGCTAAACGACTTGGGTCTAGCCAAATCCGCATGGCATACTTACGTTCACCAAAGATAATAACCCCGCCCACTCCCTTAACTTTTTTAATGGCATCAACTATATACAGATCGGCATAGTTACTCAGGTATAGATCATCAAACTCACCTTTTTCCGAATATACCCCGATCGCAAATAGAAAACCCGTTGATTCCTTACTAATCGTGACTCCAGTTTGCTGTACAGGACCTGGTAGTTGTGACTGTACCGTTGACACCCGATTCTGCACATCTACTGCCGCAATATCTTTATTCTTACCCAGATTAAATACCAGATCAATGGAGCTAGAACCATTATTGGCACTGGTTGAGGTAATATAACGCACCCCTTCAATCCCATTTAGTTCTCTTTCGAGGATATTAGTAACCGTTGACTCTACGACTTCGGCATTTGCTCCCACATAATTGGAACTGACGGTAACTTTGGTTGGTGCAATTTCGGGATATTGGGCGATCGGTAGCAAAAATATACAAGCTGTTCCCAAAAGCGTAATAATCAACGAGCAAACAGTCGCAAATACTGGTCTGCGAATAAAAAAGCTAGAGATTGATAGGATCATGGGTTTGTGAGTAGTTTTATATCTTGCTATTTATTGCTCTCATCAAAACAGACAAAAACTTTTTGACCATGATAACCTAATTCCAATTTTTGGAACTAAGCTTAATTCCTTCGTTATTTTTCCACCTATTTCCCGCGCATTTCTCTGTAAATTAAGAGATAATTTAGGATTGCCATATGTGTATTTACATAAACAAACCTTAACTACTCTCTACTGTTGTGGGAGAATTGTATAAAGAATTACAAAGCATAGTAATTCCCCTAAAAGAATCTACGCTTAACTACATAATTCTTAAATCATAATTCTTAGAATCTTAAAGTTATTGAAAGGGAGGTTAAGTCTATGAAGTTCTTAGTAGCGATCGATGGCTCCCATGCTGGTTATAAAGCCTTACAGTCGGCGATTAGTTTAGCCAAAAGTTCCCATGCATCAATTTTGGCAATTAATGTGATCGAACCATTGAGGGATTATTACCCTGAATTAATCATGCCCACCGGAGACTGGGTTAGTTGGCAAGCACATCCTAATCCTGAACTAGAAAAAGCTTTAGTGGAAAAAGGGCGATCGCTTCTCCAAGAAGCTGAGAAATCCTGCCAAGAAGCAGAGGTAGAATGTACTACCAGTCTAGAGTTTGGCTCACCACGGGATTTAATTTGTAAATTAGCAAAAACAGATATTGATGTTTTAGTAGTTGGCTCTAGGGGGCTAGGCTCAATGGAACGGCTCATGCTCGGTAGTGTAAGTGATTATGTTGTACACCATGCCCCTTGCCCAGTTTTAGTAGTCAGATAATTCCCAAAGGATTTAGAATAATCTGAGACAACTAGAATCTTTAGGCGGTATTGATTGGTGCTTTTATCAAAGGGATTTGAGGTTGAGATTTATACCTGTACTCCCACAGGCGATGCCGTTGGCTTTTCTGATCAGATTGTTGCCGATCTGCAGGGCTTTGTCCGAGAACCAGACAGTCGCAATGTGGAATATACAACCCCACCTTTAACAAAATATGAGCTTTTGTGTATAGCATTGTTAGAACCTCGGCGGCAATTACGGCAGTACCTGCGATCGCTTGGTGATTATACGGTTATGCCCGGCAGTACCCTTGCCCTAGGTGGGAGTGAATCATTCCATCGCTCCGATCCCCAGAATCCTTATCATGGCTATATTGAAAATACCTACGGCACTAAAGTCGTAACTGCGAGTATTCATATTAATGTGGGCATTCCCAATACTGAAGATTTGATTAGAGCCTGTCGGTTAGTGCGAATGGAAGCAGCCCTGTATCTAGCTTTAAGTGCATCATCGCCTTTCCTAAATGGTGAAGTCACTGGTTCCCACTCCACAAGGTGGCAAATGTTTCCTAAAACCCCTATCCATGTGCCTTTATTCAGCAGCCATAGGCATTTTATTGATTGGACAAATCACCAAATTCAACTGGGGGTGATGCAAAATGTGCGACATCTGTGGTCGGCTGTGCGTCCGAATGGGGATAATCGTCCCTACGATCTAAATCGGCTGGAGTTGCGGATTTGTGATTTAGTTATTGATCCATTGGCACTTTTGGCAATTACGACTTTATTGGAAATGCGGTTACAGATGCTGCTGGCTGATCAAAATCTTGATCCACTTCTATCTAAGAAATTTAGTCCCGATGAATTAATGGCGATCGCCGATCAAAATGAAATTTCTGCCGCCCGTAATAGTCTGGATGCGGAATTAATTAACTGGGAAACAGGTGAAAAAGTAATTGCTAGAGATTGGATTTGGAATCAATATCATCAAGTTAAGCCTAGGGCAACTGCTCAGGGAGTCAGCTGCTTTTTATCACCTTTAGAGAAAATCTTGAATCAAGGTAATGAAGCACAAAGATGGTTGGCACAGGTAGGTAATGGTTTAACTCCCCGTGAAGTTTTAACGACGGCGATCGCAGAGGTAGCAGCACAAGAACAAGACCTTGCTAATAACTTATTGAGTTAGCTATATTTTTAGACTTCCATGTACCTAATGCTTGAGCCTAAAGTCATTGCTAAGTTTCATCACTTTCATAGGCGGTAACAATTCTTTGCACTAATGGATACCTAACTACGTCACTCTTAGTTCTGCAATATATGCAGGTTATAAACTAATGTCTGATTATATTCCCACAATTTGTCATAAGCCTTTTGTACCTAATTTGTCTTTCAGAATAGTTATCATTGACATAATATCTATATTTAAATACTAAACTAACCATCTCATTAGAATAATATCCAGTTAGTTGATCCCATAAATTAGGCAAGGGAAGTTCATAATCATCTCTTTAACCTACATCACAACAATTTGGATTTAATCTTAAAAACTCTTCAAAATTCTTATATGAAATATATTTTACTTCTATCAACTTTCGATTATTGCCAAATGGAAGCATAGATATAAGTTTACCATCATCATTTCCCTCACTAAAAAACATACTTGGCTTTCCATATTGATTTACTTCTTCAAAAACTGCACGAAACTTTTCCGTATTAGTTAAGTACCTTCCTTTTTCAAAGCAGAACCCAGAATAATTAAAGGCGAGTGGTATACAAATTAAAACTATTACTAAGCCAAAAATAATATGGCGTTTAGTAAGTTTAATTTCCATGTAATTAGTAAAATTAAATTACTGATCTTAAAAAAAGTTTTAACACATAGGGACTAAATTAGTCCACCTTGAATACTGGTACTGGCGCAACCTTTGTCCATATATCACTTCATATCATAGAGGAGAAGATGATTTAGATAAATCTAGTATGAGTGTTGTAGTCATTTTGATCTGGGAATTTTTCCCCAAACACAAATAAATTAGTGATTTCTATTCCTCTTGAAGCATCTACCATTTCTAATACCCCTTAGATTATTTTCTAATTAACTGAATCTACATGAAAAAGATAGTATATTTTAATTGCCAAAAATACCCTATCCTCCCGCTCCAGACAGTACGGCTATACCAAGATCAGGTATTACAAGTAGCTGCCCCTCAGGATGTCCTGTATAAAATGAGCCTTCTGAAAAAGCTGCAAGTTCTATTTTTTTAGCCAAAGATTCATCTAGTCCTGCACTCCTTGCACACTTTATCCCTGCACCAAATGTTGTATTGCTATCAGTATATTCAATTGGGGTTTTCTGCCACTTTTCGTATGAATTATACATACTGTTGTCATCTTGCTGATGTGCTCTGGCTTTAGTTGCATCCTCAAAGAATTTCAACTTATCTCTATTGATACCAGCTAATGTTTTGTCTGATAATTTATACACTCCAAAAAAGCAACCAAACAGAATACTATTTCCATCAGCAGTTGTGATATGCCCAACAAAATCTAGTTTTGCAGGTAACCAATCTCTAAACTGTTTTTGTCTACTTGCCCATAGTAAATAGGAGACTGTTCCAACTAATACAGAAGACATTGCTAAAATTATTGCTATAGTTCTAAGAAATTTCAACTTCTATCTCCAATTAGCTTATTTTTTAGCATTTTTGATAATAGTAGGTACTAACAATTCAAGGTTGCATTAAAACATTGGTATTTACAACTGTAAAATCACACTCTATTCAATAGATAAATATATATGCATGATGCTAAAAATACTCTAAATAAAGATGGATTTGATGCATTTTCAGGTCTAAATATAAGAATTACAATCATCTTAGTTGGGGAATTTTGTGCCAAATACAAATAATTTAGTAATTTCAATCCCTCTGTAAGCATCTGCTATCTTTAATACCTCTAAGCTCCTAAAATTATTTGCATTTTAAAATTAATTGAATCATTAATATTTTGTTTTAGCCAGATGCTTAGTAGAATAATCTTAATCTCCAACTCCAGAAAGTACTGCTATGCCAAGATCAGGTATTACAAGTAGCTGCCCCTCAGGATGTCCCGTGTAAAACGAGCCTTCGGAAAAAGCTGCAAGTTCTATTTTTTTAGCCAAAGATTCATCTAATCCTTCACTCCTTGCACATTCTATTCCTGCACCAAATGTTCTATTGTTATTAGTATATTCAATTGGTGTTTTTTGCCACTTTTGGTATGAATTATACATATTGTAGTCATATTGTTTATAGGCTCGGGCTTTAGTTGCATCCTCAAAGAATTTCAACTTATCTCTATTTATACCAGCTAATGTTTTGTCTGATAGTTTATAAACTCCAAAAAAGCAGCCAAACGGAATACCATTTCCATCAGCAGTTGTGATTGACCCAACAAATTCCAGTTTTGCAGGTAACCAATCTTCAAACTGTTTCTGTCTGATTGACCATTTTAATAAGGAAAAAGCTCCAACTAATACAGAAGATATTGTTAAAATTATTGCTGTAGTTTTAAGGATTTTCAACTTTTACCTCCAAGTTTAAATCTAAATCATCCCACTTTTTTTTAGATATTTAATATGGTTCTGTTATTGAGCTTCTCAAATACAATATGAATTTTTTTCTTCGCCAGTCAAATATCTACCTTTCGTAAAACAAAATCATGAATAGTTCATACTAAAAAAAAAAAATAGATAAAGATAGTATCAATATACAAAGAATCAGTTTTATATTAATTCTCATAAATATATTCATGTCTATCTACTAATAATATTTGCAATCTAGACTCAATAATTTGAAAAACAAAGCTATTGTTGATAATTATCTATCGCAAATATGCAAATACCAACACAGGAAAATATTTATGAAATCTAGTTTTTGGGATAACAAAAAGTCTTATAAAAATAACTGTAATTATAGTTTTTTTAGATTTTATAAGTTATTAGACTTCCATCTGCCTAATCCTTGAGCCTAAAGTCATTGCTAAGTTTCATCACTTTCATAGGCGGCAACAATTCTTTGCACTAATGGATGCCTAACTACATCACTTTTATTAAAGTAGGAAAACGCTACCCCTTCGACTCCCGCCAAAATATTTTTCACATTAATCAAACCTGAATGTTGATGGGAAGGCAGGTCAATCTGGGTAATGTCACCAGTTACCACCATACGAGAATTAAAGCCTAATCTTGTCAGTACCATCTTCATTTGGGCAGGGGTAGTGTTCTGTGCCTCATCGACAATGATAAAAGCATTATTGAGAGTACGTCCCCGCATATATGCCAGAGGTGCCAGTTCAATGATACCCCGCTCCATCATCGCCGGAATTTTATCGGGATCGATTAACTCATGCAAAGCATCATAGAGCGGTCGTAAATAGGGACTAATTTTTTGTTGTAAATCACCGGGTAAAAATCCTAGCTTTTCTCCAGCTTCAACGGCGGGACGGGTGAGAATTAATCGCTCAAATTGATTACTTTGCAGTGCTTTCACGGCTGTAACTGCTGCTAGATAGGTTTTTCCTGTGCCTGCGGGTCCAATGCCAAAGGTGAGGTCATAGGTTTCCATAAATTGCACATACTGCTTTTGCTTAAAGGTACGTGGTTGAATCATATCTCCCCGCCGATTTCGCATCATCGTAGGGCGATCGCTCCACTCATCCCTAAGATTTTGATCGATTGCCTGTTTTGCTGCCACAATATCCACAGAGGCGATCGCTCGATCCTGAGACCACAGAGGCTTTAACCCATAGACTAAGTCTTGACATAGTTTCACTGCTGCCTCAGTACCACTAATCAGAAGCTCTTGTCCCCTCAGGACTAGTTTTGTATCAGTCAAACTAGCTATGAGTTTCAGATTTTCTTCTTTGCTGCCTGCTAATCGTATGGCACTGCTGGGGGTGGGAAGGTTAATAATTTGGTAATCCTCCATAATTTAGGAATTTGAATTTATTTAGTAATTTTAGATAAAAACCATAGGCTTATCTTTGAATGGAGCAAATGCCTCGGCATCAAACCGATATAGGGTGGCTGGTCTGCCTGCACCTCGTGAGGTTTTACCACCCGTTTCCTGTAAAAACCCTAGCTTTAGGAGTCGGGAACGGAAGTTGGAGTAATCAGAAAAATCATCGCCTAAAACCGTGGTGTAGAGTTGGTAAAGATCGCCTAGGGTGAAAAATTCTGGAAGCACATCAAAGGCTACGGGGCTGTACTCTAATTTATTGCAAAGGCGGCGATGTCCGTATTCTAAGATTTGGTTATGATTAAATGCTAATGGGGGAACTTGCTTAACTGGATACCAAGCAATACCACTTACACCCTCGGCAATTAATTCGGTTTCGGCTTGGCGGGCAAGGGCAAAATAGCTGACGGATAGGTACCGCAAATCTGAATTAGGAGTTGGATCAAAGGTAAATAACTGTTCTAGATAGAGATTCTGCACCCGAATTTTTTCAGCTAATATTCTATAGGCTGCGGATTCTAGGGATTCTCCCTGACGCACCAAAGTGCCGGGGAGACACCAACTATCTCGAAATGGTTCCGCATCCCGCATGACTAAAAGGACTAGGAGTCGATTTTGATCTGTATCCACAGCGAAAATTACGTTGTCAACTCCTACTTTAAATTGAGCTAGGGGGTATTGGGGTTTGTTTCCTCCCATTGGTACAGATTATTGGTGTAAATGTATTGGGCAATTGAAGGTATTATGCCTGACTGATCACCGTTTTTACGATAGTTTGTTGAAGAGATTTCAGGAACCACAAGATCGGCGATCGCTACTTTGGCTCCTTTAATTTGGAGATTTGTTAGGTGTGACTCAGAAATTTGATAACCACGGCGGTCAACCACTAAAATTTTAACCTGTTGTAATAGTTCTTCTGCTTGATACCAATTGGCTATTTGCTCAATCAAGTCACCACCAATCACAAGGGTAAATTCAGCACCTTGCCAGATTTTTTGTGCCTGTTTCACCGTAATCAAGCTATAGGGATTACTAATTTCGGGGTGTAGTTCTAGGTTGGGGTGATCGCTCTCGGCAATGATTTCAGCTATTAAGAGCCGCATCATGGCGATCCGATCTTCTAAACTGGTTTGATGGGATTTAAATGGATTATTAGAAACCCAAACAACCACAAGATCGTAGCGATCGCTTAACCACTCCAGTATTCTTTGATGTCCAATCGTAGGAGGATCACCACTGGTACCAAATAAGGCAATATTCATATTAATGATAATTGGGGATATTTCGGCAGATCAAAACCTTATTCCTATCACCTAGCTGATATATTTATGGCAATTTAAGTATATAGCTGGAAATTAAAATCAATGACTTCTATTGCTTACCTTGGACCAACGGGAACCTATGCTGAGTTAGCCGCTCTATCTTACTGTCAACTGCATCATTTACCAGATTCCCAACTATGTTCTTATCCTACGATTCCCCAAGCACTTAAAGCCGTGGCGACAGGGGAAATTGATCGGGCGATCGTGCCAGTGGAAAATTCAACCCAAGGTAGTGTAACCATGACCTTAGATAGTATTTGGCTGTGGGATCAGTTGCAAATTCAAGAGGCTTTAGTCTTACCTGTACAACATGCCCTAATTACCCATGCCCAATCCCTTGAGCAGATTCAAGCTGTGCATTCCCATCCCCAATCTCTAGCGCAGTGCCAAAATTGGTTAGAGCAGTTTCTGCCGCAGGCACAATTAATTCCTGGTAATTCTAATACGGAAAAAATGGAAGATGTTAGCCAAGACCTCCATTTAGCGGCGATCGCTTCCCCTAGTGCTGCCAAACTCTATAATTTACCGATCCTCAGGTTCCCGACTAATGATTTTTCTGATAACTGTACAAGGTTTTGGGTTTTAGGTTTAGTTCCCACCGATCAGGGTAAACATACTTCCTTGGCATTTACTACTAAGTCTAATGAGCCGGGTTCTTTATTTAATCCCCTTGCTGTATTTGCCAAGCGTCATATTAATTTAACCAGAATTGAGTCTCGACCATCGAAGCGATCGCACAACCCTTATATTTTTTTCATAGATATTGAAGCATCTATTCCAGAAATTACCGAAGCGATCGCCGAGTTAAAGGAGTTTACCGAAACTCTAAAAATTTTTGGTAGCTACGATATTCATATCCAGCCGAATATTCAGCCAAGTTAAAGTTACTTAATTGTAATCACTTTAGTATCAGAGACAGGCTGATCAGCGACTGTGATGTCAGCATGGTTATTAGTATTCAAGGTAACTGTAATTTTATTATTTCCTTTAGGTAAGCTTTCCAGATAATACCAAGAGCTATAGAGTCTAGTAATTTTTTTACCATTAATGAAAAGATGGGCATGTCCTTCATTAGAAGTCATGGATTCGGCATTTAGTTTTTCTGGTGCAAACTTAAAATTAGTAGTTTTAAGTTCGAGGTTCCAACCTTTTTGGGCATCGGGAGTAACTATCAACTTTACCGTGGGAATGGGCTGACCTTTGGGGACTTCCATTTTTTTATGATCATGATCGTTATGGGACAAAAGAGTATTAATGGGGAAGTGTAGGTTAACGCTTTCGGGCAAAGTATTCAGAGCATTGGAGGGTATAGCAGTAGATAGAGCGATCGCTAGACTACCCAAAATAAGTTTGATTTTCATGGTTTAAGGATTTTATTGAATAATTCAGCCCCAAATTATCCCTTAGTCCAAACTCCTAAGTCAAAAGACCATCCGTCAAAGGTTAAAGCTCAAAAGCTAAGATCAAGTTCCCACTTTCAGGTATATCAATTTATAGTGAATCATCAATAAGCTCCAATTTTAAAAGCGATCGCCGAGTTAAAGGAATTTACCGAAACCTTAAAAATATTCGGTAGCCACGATATTCACCAAACTTAAGTCTTAACTAAACCTTGGCAGGGCAATTTTAACTGCTTCCGAGCTTGTTATAATAGTCTCTGAACTTCGTGATTTTTCCATGCTTAATAATCCTCTTCTTATTGGTCAAGGTATTCCTCCATTTCCAGAAATTCTCCCTGAGCATGTGGTACCTGCGGTTACCCAGCTATTACCAGAACTAGAGTTGGAGTTAGAAAGCCTAGAAAATAAGCTAAATGGTTTAGAGCATCCCACTTGGCAAGATTTAGTTGAACCCCTTGATCGATTGGGCGATCGCCTGACTTGGACATGGGGAGCAGTTGGACATTTACTCAGTGTTAAAAATAGCCCCGAACTGCGTACTGCCCAAGAAACTATGCAACCAGAAGTTGTGAAATTTTTTACGCGCCTGAGTCAAAGCGTACCGATCTATCAAGCCTTTAAAAAGCTAAAATCTAGTAGCGAATGGCAAAATTTGGAGCCTGCTCAACACCGCATTGTGGAATCAGCAATCAGAGATGCAGAGCTATCGGGAATAGGTCTAACTGGAGCAGATCAAGAGAAGTTTAATACCATAGCGATCGCCCTCGCCGAGCTTTCCACCAAATTTGCTAACAATGTCCTCGATGCCACTAAGGCTTTTAGCTTAGTCCTAACCACACCCGAAGAACTAGATGGATTACCCCCGAGTTTACTCAGCCTGGCGGCTCAATCTGCTGGGGAAGAAGGGAAGTGGAAAATTACCCTCGACTATCCATCCTATGTGCCATTTATGCAGCACAGCACCCGTGCCGATCTGCGGGAACAACTCTATAAAGCTTTTCTGAGTCGTGCCTCTAGCGGTGACCTAGATAATCAGCCCATAATCACCAAAATCTTAGAACTACGCCAAGCCAAGGCAAAACTTTTAGGATTTAATAGCTACGCTGAACTTAGCCTTGCTAGCAAAATGGCACCCGAAGTTGCTGCTGTGGAAAAACTCCTAGAGGAACTACGATTACCTAGCTATGCAGCCGCTCTGCAAGACTTGGAAACCTTAAAGGAATTTTCAGGCAAAAGTGAGCTTAAACCTTGGGATATCAGCTTTTGGGCGGAAAGATACCGAGAAGCAAAGTTTGCCTACACCGATGAAGAATTACGTCCCTATTTTCCCCTGCCCCAAGTTTTAGATGGGTTATTTAGCCTAGTCAAGCGTTTATTTGGCATTACGGTTAAACCCGCCGATGGTAAGGCTCCTGTGTGGCATGAGGATGTCAGATTTTTTGAGATTTGGGATCAAGATCAACATATTGCTAGTTTTTATTTAGACCCCTACAGTCGTCCTGCGGAAAAAAGAGGCGGAGCATGGATGAATGATTGCATTGGACGTGCCAAGCTGGGTAGTGAAGTGCGGAAACCGATCGCCTATTTAATTTGTAATCAGACTCCTCCAATCAAAGATCAAAATCAAGATCAAGCCGAGGATCAGCCTAGTTTAATGACTTTTTCCGAAGTAGAAACCCTATTTCACGAGTTTGGACATGGGTTACAGCACATGCTGACTAGGGTAGACTTTGCCGCCGCCGCAGGGATTAATAACGTGGAATGGGATGCCGTAGAGTTACCCAGTCAGTTCATGGAAAACTGGTGCTACGATCGCCCGACCCTTTTAGATGCTAAGACGGGAATGGCAAGACATTATCAAACAGGGGAAGTTTTACCCGAACATTACTATCAAAAATTGGTAAGTGCCAAAAACTATATGACTGGTAGTGCTACCCTCCGTCAAATTCACTTTAGCTTGATTGATATTGAACTTCACCATCGCTATGATGGCACAGAAACATTATCAGACCTGCGATCGCGCTTGGCACAGACTACTATGATCATTCCGCCGATTCCTGAGGATAATTTTCTCTGTAGCTTTGGACATATTTTTGCTGGTGGTTATGCCGCAGGCTACTATAGCTATAAGTGGGCAGAAGTTTTGAGTGCCGATGCCTTTGCTGCTTTTGAAGATGCAGGCTTAGATAATGAGATGGCGATCGCCGAGATAGGAAAACGCTACCGAGATACGGTTTTAGCATTAGGTGGTAGTAAGCATCCCTTAGAAGTATTCAAGGCATTTAGAGGACGAGAACCAATTACAACCCCTTTACTCAGGCATAGTGGATTAGTACAAGCGGCATAGTCTATAAATTCCCAATGGCGTTCTTTAAATTTGAAGCAGACTTTGTGGATTCCCTACGCTGTATTCCCATGCAGGTTAGGCTTAAGCTCGATACCTGTGGAATTAAGTTAAAGCTATCCCATTGGCATCATTTTAGCCATGCCCAACGGCAGCGATTAATAGACTTACCCTGCGATCGCCCCACAGAAATTAATACCTATCGCCAGTTTTTATTAGATTTAATTGCTCAAAATACTCAAGACTTACAATCCCTTTTCATTCAAGTTGAGCCAGTGTGGAATGATAGCGATCGCATCCCCTTAGAAGTTTGCCAACAGGCTGAATCCTTGGGAATATCAATCACCCTACATCAGTGGATAGGTCTTTCGAGGCTACAACGCTTTGCCCTTGTGAAACTGAGTCGTTCTCACCACGAAAACCAGAATTTTTTACCTGCTTTGAAGGAATTTGAACTGATTTAAATTTAATTCATCCTCAGCCAGTGTATTAGCTTTACTTTGGTGGTTAGGATTTGGTATTGAGACTCAAAAGGTGATGGCATTGACCTATGTGATGAAAGTGTCCCAGTTAAGAGAATCTTCAATGAATTTAGGCAACCAGTAGCCCTGGATAAACATCATACATGACCAGTATGGATCATGGTACCCATTAACCAGAATCACCGACAGGCAAAAGCCGATCACAACCAGGCTTAAAAGTGCGGGCATTTTCCTATCCATAGAGAGTAGAGTTCAACAAATTTCTTTCATATTTACGCCTATTTATACCAAATCATTAAATAGCAGCTACAGATAAAGCCTCTAAAATATAATCCCAACCAACAATCGCAGCAATTACCTCCTGAGTCATTTCTTCTAACCTTTCCCGCATCAATACCCGTAACTGATCAAGGTCTTTTGGTAATTCCCACCTCAACCCTAATTTGAAATGCTGCCACACTCTTTCAATGGGATTAGTCTCAGGTGCATGGGCAGGCTGAAATAGCAAAATAATATTCTGAGGAATCTTTAACCGTTTTGCTCTGTGTGCTCCTGCTTGATCCACTTGCATAATGATTATGCTGTCTGGGAAATGTGCGCTTACTAAGTTCAGAAATACTTGGAAGCATTCACTATTTAGATGGGTAAATTCATAGAAAAAGCTTTCCCCTGTTGATGGTTCTACTATTCCATAGAGGTAAAACTGCCACTGGACTTTACCCTTAGGTTTAACCCCTCTTGCTGTGATCTTCCTTCCACTGATTGTCTTTAACCCAATTCGTGTTTCATCTTGACAAAAGAATCTCACTTTGCCATTTAGTCCGATTATATTAATGCCGAACCATGCAATCATGCTTATATTACTGGCAAGGTTTTTTTATATGCTTCTACTTGCTCTTCTGACTTTCCTGCACTGACTGGACGTGTCACTTTCGGTCTGGCTTTCAGCCGATATCGGACTAGATGATGCACAGTTTTATAGTTTGATTTGATTCCTAATTGGTTCTCTAACCATTGGCAGATCTGCCCATAACTTTCAAATCCTTCTGGTTCTTCCAGCTTTTTTATCATTGCTTTCTGCGCCCATTGCGGAATACTCTGTTTTCGCCCTGTTCTCGGTTTATGTCCTAATAGTCCTGCTAATCCCCCTTTCCGATAATTCCCTAACCAATCTTGCAATGTAACTCGATGCCGTCCCAGTATTGTCGATGCTGTCTGGATTGTGCTTGCTTGTTTTGTTTTTAACAGATACAGCAGTTGAATTCTTTCTTTATCTGATGTGGTCTTTTGCACTCTCAGCATATGTTTTAGCTCTTCTTCACTTTCGCTGATCTCTAATTTATATACTCCTGCCATTTATTTCTTTGAACTCGGTTTATATATTTATACCATCTGTAGCCTATACTCTTCGATTTGGTATAAATCGCTTGACCAAGTATCGGAAATCATTATCAAGTTTCGACTGCAAAGCTGTCGCAGACTTGAGAATGCTATCTACTACTTTTTCAAGTCTGGCAATTCTGGCAGTATCAGAATTATTTTTGATACCTTTAAGCTGTCGATCAATACAGCAATCGCTACCCTGACCAGTACTTAATTGTCTGTTCAGTTCATTTAATAGAGATTCAAGGCTTTTTCAATCTGCCACTTTTTACCTGAATACTTTTTTACACAAGTCATCTAAAGTACCTTTGGCGATGCAACAGATACCACCTTTAGCACTGGCACACTATGGGTTAACTCACTTAGATAAACCTGAGTACTTTGTGAAGTTCGATCCATTCTCTGCTCAGGGTGACATCAAACAATTATGCCTACAGTTAGGTCACTTAAATAGGGTACAGTCACCCATAGCTAACAGGTTACGGCAATCATGAGCCTATGAGTTCCCAGAAATTGCCGAACATTGTAATCAGCGATCAGACAGTTTACCCGCTCCACTTTACAGATACCTTGCAGGTGAAAAGATTAGCACTCAGAGTCAAAACCGTTTTGACAAACTTAAAGCTAAAAGTATCGGCACTGGAATTAGTACATTCACCAAATACCATACTGTTAGATTGTGCGACATTCACAGGCAGGAAATTGAGATCGAGCGTGGTCTATCAATGCTGGTCAATGATCCGATTTTTGCCAAATATAAACAAGTGTTTGATCAATTTGGTTTCGGCTCCCGTGTGCGATCGCTAATTCTCTCAACCATCTACCCGATCCAAGCTTACCTAGATAAGAATGGCAAGCCATTAGTAGAGAATGTACTTAACCTCGTACATCCAAGCGTCATAGGTCACTGGCAAGCTTTAGACTAGCTTTAGGGCATGGCATGGTATTTCATTGGTAAAAGCCAAGATTGGATCAACGGTGGTTCCAAATTATGCCGGCCTTGTGGCAATGGATTTTTACTAGGATAGAACCTAGGAAATCACGCCCTAAGACTGAGATATGCAAGGGTTTAGGGGAAATGTATGACACTCTAAAACAGAAGGGCGTACCGATTAAATTAGTTCGATCTAAAGTAGTTTCTAAAGTTATCAGAAAGTTATTCTATATGCTATTTAACTAAGAGTGTGGTTAAAACTGGGGTGAATACCCCCTTTTTAATTTATGAAAGAACTCCCTATACTGAAATTAACCTAACCAAGAACCAATATCTGATTCTGAATTGGCTTTAGGCATTGGTGGATAAAAATACTTTTCTTCAGGGATAGGAGTTATAGCCTGTTGATTAGCTTCAGTTAGCTTAAGAATTACGGCTTTAGCCTCGGCAAAGTCTTGCTTAAGCTTTTCAAATGTACTTAGTTCGGCTTGGAGATTAACAATATGTTTCTTTTGGTCTAAAAGCTCTTCCTTAAGTCGACTAACCTCACTTTCCAAGGCATCTTCCCTATGCTTAGCTTCTGCGGTAACATCTTTTAGCTTAGAGGTAAGAGCTTCTAATTCAGTTTTATCAACATCTTCTGGGGTCGTAGGATCGGTTTCATCTACGGGCTTTTGTGCCTCCTTTCGCACTAAATCGGACAGATTTTTTCTAGTCATAGGTTTCTCCAATCTTCTAATATTTCAGCAATTACATTTCTGTAGTCTGCCTCAGCGTCACGAGCATTTCTACCGCGCCATTGGGAAATAGGCATTCCTTCTAGTGTAGCTTTTTCATGTGCCTTATATGCACGGATAAAAGTTTTAAAAGATGGAATTCCTAATTCAGATAAGGTTGATTGAGCATCTTTAGCCTCTGCCGACCCACGGGGATTTACCCTAGTTAATAAAACTCGATGACTAATTGCTGAAGGGGCAACAACATTTTTAACAGTATGAATTAATGCCGTCAAATCCATAGGGGCAGGAGGTGTGGGTAGAATCAAATAGTTAGCGATCGCCACGACACTCGACAAAGACTTAGAAGACAAAGCAGGAGCAGTATCCACAATAATTAAGTCATAACCTGTAATTGACTTTAAATTTCCTAGTAATTCGGGGTTATTTTCCTGAGATAGATCGAATCCCATACTTTTTCCACTCTGCTCTACCCACCAGGTTGCTGAAGCTTGGGGATCAGCATCAACTAAAAGTACAGAATTTTTTTCAGCCATCATTGCGGCTAGGTTAATGGTTGTTGTGGTTTTGCCAACTCCGCCTTTACCATTTAAGACAACTAAAATTTTGGATGAATTCACGCTAATGCTCGCAAAAAGTATATTTAAGAAGCGTATTTAATAAATTAAAGTTTAAGAAATTAAGCTTACAAATTTAATACATGAGTCTAGCAGTTAGTGCCTATTAACTTATCAACTTGCTTAAATAATTCGGATAAAGTCCTAGAGTTATCTAAGACATAATCTGCGATCGCTACTTTTTGAGCCATCGGCATTTGGCTATTAATTCGTAACTGGGCAGATTGAATATCTAATTGATCTCGCTCCATCAGTCTTTTTAGTTCTTGTTCTGAACTACAACTTACCACCCAAGTTTCTGTGACAAGGTCTTGCATTCCTGCCTCAAACAGCAATGGAATCACCATAACCACTGGATCAGGACTATGTCTTTGTGCCTCTGACTTTAAGTGATCACGAACAAAAGGGTGAATTTGACTTTCTAGCCAAACTCGATCCTGAGGATTACTAAAAATAATTTCTCCTAATTTCTTGCGATTAAGAGTGCGATTGCCATGAAAAATCTCTGAGCCATAGCGATCATGCAAAGTTTCTAAAAAAGAGGGAGTAATTGCCTCCCTAGCAAATACATCCGCATCTAGGACTGGTAGTTGATAATGGCTACTTAGATATTTAGCTACAACTGTTTTACCTGTTGCAATTCCACCTGTTAAGCCAATAACACGTTGCCTCAAAATTGACCCAAGGTTAATCAATTACCATAAAGCAGGAACTGGACGAGGTGGAGCTACTGGCTGGGGAGCAGGGGTAGGAGCAGGAGGCTCAGGTGCCACACTCACAGGGGCGGGGGGTGTGCATTCTGTAGCATTGGGGGTTCCCGTGATCGGGTATGCAGCACCAGTAACTAAATAGTAGCCACAGGATTCGGATAAAGCAGTGGTGTAAGCGCTAGGTAAGTCTCTAGTGCGAATAGTTGGAGTATCAAGACTCTGACGTTCGTACATTTCACGAATTATGCTACGGAAACCGTTTAGTTGTCTCTCAGCAACTAGATCGGGATAGTCAAATTGAATATAGGGCTGCGCAATAAAGCCATCAGAACTCAAATCTAAAACTAGGGTTTGAGCAGCGTTATAGGTATAAGGCAAGTTAACTGGATAGACATCTTGATCAGACATTAAGCTATTGAAAGTATAGGAAGGCTCAGCAAAACTGGGTGATGCTAGGACAGATGAAAATGCCGCTAATGTGGCAGCCAATAAACCAGACCTGAAAGAATACCGCAAGCTCATAGTATAAACCCTCACAATTATCTAGTAATAATTTAGCAGAAATCTCGTAAATTTCGTAAACAGTATGGCAATAAGTTAACAGATATATAAGTCTAATTCCAGATTTTTTCCATTATTGTCCTTGGGTAAGAATTTTAATCTGTGAATATATCCTGAATATGTGTTGAACAGCCTTAGGTAATTTAAGTTTTTACAGGATCATAAATTAATATACTTAAATCTCAATCACATATAAATTCCTTAAAATTTCATGCTTGCAATCACAGAAGCTAGAACTAAGCTGTTAGATTTAATCTGCACCCTTGCCTATAAAAGTGGTAATTTCATTCTTTCGTCAGGGCAGCCTAGCTCCTATTACATTAATGGCAAGCAGGTTACACTCCATCCCTATGGGGCATTGTGGACAGGTCAAATCTTGCTGTCTATGTTACCGCAGGGGGTTAAGGCTGTAGCTGGACTTACCCTTGGTGCTGATCCGCTTGTCAGTGCCGTTAGTGTAGTTTCGGCATATCAAGATACTCCAGTTTCGGCTTTAATTGTCCGTAAACAGGTAAAGGCGCATGGAACTCAGGCATGGATTGAAGGTGTGGTTCTACCGCCTAATTCTGAGGTTGTGGTATTAGAGGATGTCGTCACAACAGGAAGTTCAGCTATGCTTGCCGTAGAGAAACTTAAAGAAGCAGGCTATCAGGTAAACCTAGTATTAACTCTTGTCGATCGCTTACAAGGTGGGGCAGAGTGTTTTGCTGCAGCTGGCTTAGATTTTAAGGCAGTATTTACAATTGCCGAGATTCAAGATCGTGCGGCTCAAATTGCTTAGTCTAATATTAATTTTGATACTTGGACTCCGAAATTAGTACTACCCTAACCTTAGCCAGTTATACCTCTATGAAAAAGTTATTTCGTTACTTAGAGTTTTACTTCTGTGTACCAGAGTTTGCGGGTGGAATGTTGCTAATGCTTTCTGGGTTTTTCTTTGCGGCAGCAACTAATACTTTATCGGGCTGGCTATATGTGATTAGTGGCGTGAGTTTTGCGCTATTACTAATTGGGGGAATTTTACCCCGCCGAGTTCTTAGGGATATTGAAGTCATTAGATCGCCTATACCTGCTGTGAGTGCTGGAGATGCGATCACCGTGGAATTAGTCATAGTTAATATCGGTAAAGACACTAAATCTCTAGTTCAGGTTTATGATTTTGTTCCCAAGCAGTTAATACCCGATCATAATTCTCAAAATTTATTGACACCTCTTAATTCACTACCTCATAAAGTAATTGAGGAATTATTACCGCAGCAAAAACTAAGATGGACTTATACTCTTGATACTCAAAAACGGGGCATTTTTTGGTTTGACCGAGTTGATTTGATTACCGCCAGCCCTTTTGGTCTATTTCGGAGCAGGCGATCGCTTACAAATACGGAAATATCGTCAAAATTATCCCAAAAATTAATTGTCTATCCCCATGTTTTAAATTTGTCCCAATGTCCGTTAATTGATCAAATAGGAACCGAAGAAACCCCCAAAACCTATAGTCAAAGATATATAAATGCCAATGCCAACGAGGGTTTAACCAAAGCTTTAAGAACTTACCGATGGGGTGACCCAACTCGGCTAATTCATTGGCGTAGCAGTGCTAAATTCGGTGAACTTAAAATTAGAGAACTAGAAATTACCCTAGGTGGACAAGACTTAGTTATTGCCTTAGATACATCTTCGGGATGGCAGGATTACCAATTTGAAGAGGCGGTAGTAGCAGCAGCATCTTTATACTTCTATGCCCAAGGGATAAATATAAATGTCCGACTATGGACATATGAAAGTGGCATTATTCAAGGACAACAGCAAGTTTTAGAAACCTTAGCCAGTGTTAATCCTAGCCCTAGCAATCCGAGTTCTTTGCCATTAGATTTACCCTCAGTATGGCTTACCCATCGGCAAGATAGCTTAGGGAAACTCAACTCTCAAAGTCGCTGGTTACTATGGGCAGAATCCGAAGTAAATTCACAAAATTTAACTAATAGTTCGGGATTAGTGATTCAGGGTAATCCAGACGAAACTTATAGTAAAAATCAGTTTAAAAGCTTGCAAGTACAACTGCAAAAGCAGATAGGCTCACAAGCTTACTTTTAATAAAAAACCAATAAAAAACTGCTAATTTCTAGCTCGAAGTTACCAACTCGATATCTTGAAATAAAGGCGTACTCAAGTAACGTTCCCCAAAGCTAGGTTGAATCATCACAATTAATTTGCCCGCATTTTCTGGTCTTTTAGCTACTTGAATGGCGGCATACAAGGCTGCCCCACTGGAAATACCCGATAGTAATCCTTCCTCCTTTGCCAATCTTCTGCCGTAGGCGATCGCTTGATCATCAGTTACAGCAATTACTTCATCAATTAAATCTCGCTTCAGTACTTGAGGAACAAAGCCCGCCCCAATTCCTTGAATCCGATGGGGACCTGGCTTACCTCCCCCTAAGACTTGACTGTTAGCTGGTTCAACGGCGATCGCTTTAAATTCGGGTTTACGTTTTTTTAAAGCTTCACTTACGCCTGTAATTGTGCCACCGGTACCCACACCCGAAATTAAAAAATCTACTTTGCCATCGGTATCAGTCCAAATTTCCTCTGCCGTAGTAGCTAGGTGAATAGCAGGATTAGCCAAATTACTAAACTGTTGTAACATATAGGCATGGGGAATTTTTTCCACTAATTCCGTAGCCTTACGAATTGCTCCGCCCATACCCTCACTGCCAGACGTAAGCTCTAACTCTGCTCCATAGGCACGAAGCATTGCCCGTCGTTCTAAGCTCATGGTTTCAGGCATAGTCAGAATTAGTCGATAGCCCTTAGCTGCTGCCACCATTGCCAAAGCAATCCCTGTATTTCCAGAGGTTGGCTCCACTAAAACTGTCTTGTGAGGAGTAATTAAGCCTTTCTTTTCGGCATCCTCTACCATGTTGATCCCAATTCGATCTTTAACTGACGACGAAGGATTCATGCTTTCAAGTTTGACAACGATTGTAGCGACACAGCCTTCACTATAGGGGATACGGTTAAGTTGGACTAAAGGAGTACGACCAATTAATTCGGTAACATTGTGGGCAATTTTCATAAATAATCAGTGAATAAAATAATTAGTGATTGAATTAGCGTGAATTGAGGTTTACTGCCCCAATTTTTAATGTCTTTACTTATCTAGCTCCAAAACTACCCTTAGATAATTCCTAGAAATAATTCTTAGATATAGTACATAGCAGTAGAGAGCTTGAATTGTTTTTCCTGTTCGCACAGGTCTTTGAGGGTACAGTTTTTTAAAACATTAGCTGCGGCTGTCTGCGCTGATTGCCACATATTATGGACTACTGAGGCAGTGGGAGTTTTCTCTGCTTCGTTAGAAAGGCGGTCATCTCCCATGGTTGGGTCTTTCCCTTCCATACAGTGAATAATCTCTAAAACATTAATTCGCCATGGTTCCCTTGCTAGAATATATCCTCCTTTAGAACCACGCTGGCTTTTAACCAATCCATGCCTTCTTAATGTAGCTAAAAGCTGTTCAAGATATCGATCTGGTATATTTTGTTGACTGGCAATTTGGCGAATTTGCAAGGGCTGATCTAGTTCAAAATGAGTTGCTAGTTCTACCAATGCTAAGATTGCGTACTCGCTCTTTAGTGAAAGTTCCACATTAACGTTTAACAACTACTACTTTATGATACTACGGTATGCTGTCGATGATTGTTAGTTATAAAATTCTGAGATGAGAAATATAAAACTAAATTTAAAGAAATTTTTCAATGGACATTTTAGAAATTGCTGGAAAAAAATTTAATTCGCGCCTGATGACAGGAACGGGTAAATATGCTGACTTTGAGACTATGCGTCAAGCGATCGCAGCTAGTGGTAGTGAAATTGTCACCGTGGCAGTGCGTCGAGTTCAAGCTAGTGTACAAGGGCATGAAGGACTGGGCGAAGCTTTAGATTGGCAAAGATATTGGCTTTTACCGAATACAGCAGGTTGTGCTACTGCGGATGAGGCGGTACGAGTGGCAAGACTGGGCAGAGAAATGGCAAAAATTTTAGGACAAGAAGATAATAATTTTATCAAGTTAGAAGTAATTCCCGATCCCAAGTATTTATTACCCGATCCAATTGGTACCTATCGTGCGGCTGAACAGTTAGTTAAAGAGGGATTTGCGGTATTGCCTTACATTAATGCCGATCCGATGTTGGCAAGGGCATTGGAAGAAGTTGGCTGTGTTACGGTAATGCCTCTAGCGTCACCGATTGGTTCAGGACAGGGTTTAAAAAATACTGCCAATATTGCCATAATTATTGAGCAAGCCAAGATTCCTGTGGTGGTTGATGCGGGAATTGGTGTACCCAGTGAAGCGGCACATGCTATGGAGTTAGGTGCTGATGCTTTATTAATTAATACAGCGATCGCCCAGGCACATGATCCTGTAACTATGGGTAAAGCGATGGGTATGGCAACTTTAGCAGGTCGAATGGCATACTTAGCAGGGCGGATTCCAGTTAAAGATTATGCTAGTGCTAGTTCTCCAACTACGGGTAAGATTACTTAAAACTCGGTATAATATTTGGCAATGAGAGTTAAGTGAGTTTAATTTAAAGCTTTTTAAGGATATGGCAGAAAAGTCTAGTAGCTTTTTGGGAGGGTTTATTCTTGGTACTATAGTTGGTAGTGCTTTAGGCGTAATTTTAGGCTCTAAGGTCAACCAAGTACTCGATCAAGCCCAAGAAGATAATGATAATCCTGGGGATCAGGCGATCGCCCCTGCCACTGCGGAAGAAATTGCTGCAAAAACTAAACTAGGGCTAGAACAAAAGATTGCTCAACTCAATGCGGCGATCGATGCTGTTAGCAAAGAGTTATCTACTTCTGAAACCAATGGCAAATCTCCCCAGCTAGAAAAGTTCTAGATACAAAAGTTCTAGTTAGAAAAATTTTAGTCTAGGCATACTAATATAAAGATAAGTATAGAGATCAGGTTGAAGTTATTTGGATAGGTATATGGAAATTATTCTACAGACAGTGCTTTCTTTCATTAGTATCTACTTGGCTTTGTTATTTATTCGGGTACTTTTGACATGGTTTCCCAATGTTAACTGGTCTAGTCAGCCCTTTGCTGCTCTGAGTCAAGTTACTGATCCTTACTTAAACGTATTTCGCTCTATTATTCCGCCTGTAAGTGGGATGGATTTTTCGCCAATGTTGGCATTTTTAGTGCTAAGCTTACTGCAAAGAACTTTGGCTAGTGCCATTGGGGTCTTTTAGTTTAGGCTTAGAAATATGCCTACAAAAATGCTTACAAACCTATAAATAATATGCTTGATTTGAGTGGTAAAACTGCTCTAGTTACTGGAATTGCTAATAATCGTTCGATCGCTTGGGGCATTGCCCAACAGTTACATAAAGCGGGAGCCAAGTTAGCTATTACCTACTTACCTGATGATCGAGATCGAACTCTATCAAAGGTTAAGGATTTAGTATCTCCTCTATCTCCAGACCTTTTACTGCCCTGTGATGTCCAGAATGATACCCAAATTGATGAAATGTATGGGGCGATCGCAAAATCTTGGGGAAAGTTAGATATTCTGATCCATTGCTTGGCTTTTGCGAAGAAAGAAGAGCTAAGTGGTAACTTTACTGACATTTCTAGGGATGGTTTTAAGTTAGCCTTAGACGTAAGTGCTTTTTCTCTGATTAGCCTCTGCAAAGGAGCTAGACCATTAATGACCGATGGCGGTAGTGTAATTACTCTTACTTATATTGGTGGGGTTAAAGTGGTACCAAATTATAACGTCATGGGTATAGCTAAGGCTGCGCTGGAAATGAATGTACGTTATCTAGCTCAAGATTTAGGTTCGCAAAACATTCGAGTTAACGGGATTTCGGCAGGACCAATTCGGACTTTGGCTTCGGCGGCGATTGGTGATATTCATAAAATGCTCCACCATGTGGAAGAAGTATCACCCCTAAAGCGATTAGTTAGCCAAGTGGAAGTTGGGAATGTTGCCGCCTTTCTAGCAAGTGATCTTTCTAGTGCCATCACTGGACAGGTTATTTATGCTGACTGTGGTTATGAAATAATGGGTGCCTAAAATTTGCATGGAGATTGAAACTCTCAGCGAGACCTTTCCTTTATTTGATATAGCCGATCCAGAACTCCTGGAGTGGCTCACAGGTGTGGCGGTGGAGAAAGAGTATGCTCCAAAGCAAAAAATCATCACTGAGGATACTTGGGGCAATGCTGTTTACTTTATTTTGTCAGGCTGGGTAAAAGTTTGCCAACAACGAGAAAGTGATTCACTAACCCTTGATGTTTTGGGTGTGGGGGGGATATTTGGGGAAACTGCGGTTTTAGATGAAGCTCCAAGATTTACCAGTGTTATCGCTTTGACAAGAACTAATGTATTGAGCATACCCGCCCAGAGGTTTCTGCAATTTTTGTTTAAAGATGCCCAAGTTCACCATCGCATGTTGAAACTGATCATTAAAAGATGGCGTAAGGTTAATCAAAGATTACAGTTAGCTCAGGAAGCTCCCCTAGTGCGGGTTGCGAATATTCTACTTGATTTGAGTGAAACCTATGGAACTGATACAACTTTGGGTTTAGAAATATTTAACCTCTCATCCCAAGAAATATCTGACTTAGCAGGGGTAAACCTTGAAGATACGGAACAGGTTTTAGAACGCATGGGCGAAAAGGGTTGGATCCAAATTGACAAAAAAGAGCAACTTCTAATCCTGTCAAATCATAAGCAGATTTCCCAACTAATTGCTAATTAAACTAACTCCTTAAACCAATTTACTAAACGCTGCCAGCCATCTTTTGCTTGTGGTTCCCGATAACTGGGGCGATAGTCTGCAAAGAAAGCGTGGGGGGTATCAGGATAGAGAATGATTTGTGATTTTGGATTATTAGCTCTCAATGCTGCCTGCATTTGTTCAACAGTTTGATTAGGAATTCCTGTATCTGCACCGCCATATAGACCTAGGATGGGTGTTTTTAGGTTTGCAGCTATATCTAAGGGATGTTTAGGCGTTAACTCTGTAGCATCTCCCACTAGTTTGCCGTACCATGCCACGCCTGCTTTGACTTTGGAGTTATGGTCTGAGTATAGCCACACAATACGTCCACCCCAGCAAAAACCAGTAATTGCCAATCTGTTAATATTTCCCTTAGACCTGCCTGCCCAGTTGACAGTGGCATCAAGATCGGAAAATACCTGTTGGTCTGGAACTTGGTTGACAACTTTGCGAATATCTTGAATATCACTAAGTTTAGAAACATCACCTTGACGGATGAATAATTCTGGGGCGATCGCCAAGTAACCTAATTTGGCAATGCGCCGACATATATCTTGGATATGCTCATGAACCCCAAAGATTTCTTGGATTACTAAAACTATAGGGAAATTCTCTCCTAGGGATGGCATGGCTCGATAGGCAGGAATTTCAAGCTTATCCACAGGGATTTTTACTTCCCCTGCAATTAAACCTAGGGAATCAGTTTTAATGGTTTGAGCAGAAACTGGAATTGTAGCTAGGGCAAAGCCCACAGAAAGTCCAGAAGTAAGCATAAATTCACGACGGGTAATAGACATGGCGGTTACTAGACTTTTAGCTAAACAGCGGGGAAAATACAGTCATAACATATCTATACAAATGCTGTATTGTGAAAATGACCTTAAGACTTGGTTCTAATTTCGATAGTTATCACCAAGTTCCTAGTAATCAGTATCGTCTTTATAATCTAATTTAAGTGTAGGTTCCCTCCTATAATGGAGCATGTAGAAAATAAAGGCAAAAACGTGTTTCAAGGTAAGCAATCAGAGGGAATTCAAACGGCGATCGCTGCCATAGTTTTAACCCTATTAGCAATTATCAGTCTTAATTCTTTTATCATTATTAACCCCGGGGAAGCAGGTGTAATCAGTGTTTTAGGTTCTGCTCAAGACGGAGCTTTACTCGAAGGAATTCACTTAAAACCACCGGGTATTTCTAAGGTAGATATTTATGACTTGACCGTGCAGAAGTTTGAAGTTCCTGCTCAAAGTTCAACGAAGGATTTACAAGGTTTAACTGCCAGCTTTGCCATTAACTTTCGCCTTGATCCAAGCAAAGTTGTGGAAATTCGCCGTAAGCAAGGTACTCTCCAAAATATTGTGTCTAAAATTATTGCACCGCAGACCCAAGAGTCATTCAAAATTGCCGCCGCCCGCAGAACTGTTGAAGAAGCAATTACCCGCCGTTCAGAGTTGAAAACTGATTTTGATGCAGCCTTAAGCGAACGCCTCGATAAATACGGGATCGTAATTTTGGATACTAGCGTAGTTGATTTAAATTTTTCCCCCGAATTTGCTAAAGCGGTAGAAGAAAAACAAATTGCTGAACAACGGGCGCAACGGGCTGTTTATATTGCTCAAGAAGCATCCCAAGAAGCAGAAGCAGATGTTAACCGTGCTAAGGGTAGGGCTGAGGCACAAAGATTATTAGCAGAAACTTTGAAGGCTCAGGGTGGAGAGTTGGTATTACAAAAAGAAGCGATCGAAGCTTGGCGATCAGGTGGTGCACAAATGCCTAAGGTTTTAGTAATCGGTGGTGATAATAAGAGTAGTGTTCCCTTTCTGTTTAGCTTGAATGATGATCCCAAGTTCTAATTTCTTAAGTTAAATTAAACAAAATTTATAAAATTTGAGGGTTTAGGATAGTTAATTCTAAGCTCTTTTATTTTTTAGTTTTGGTTTTTAGTAAATATCAAGATAAAGTCCCTTGCCATTTGTAACCGCCTTTTCTAGGTAATTCTTCCTCAAAATCACAGGCAGCCACAGCCAAATAACCTTTAAGCCATACAGTCTCTAAAAGTTTACCAATGCTATCCTTATATAACACCGAAGCTACACTCTCTATGGGTTCTATATCAAGGTAATAAGAGTAGTAGAGAAATCCATCCAGAGAATCATGACGTTTGAGGTGATCAAAATCTTTATTCTTCATTACATCAATTATGAAATTAGAAGTTTCAATACTCCAAAGATCAATACTACCTTTTAGCAAATCAGCAAGAATCAGAATTAGCTGATCTTTAGTCAAGTCACAATCAATATAAATTTTGCAATAAAGTTCTTCATCTCCATTCATAATTCGTAAGTTGATTTTTAGTTATCCTCCAATTTGGGACATAGTGCGGTGATAGGTTTTGTCTGCGTTGCCGCGATCGCGGTCTTTGAAATTAATTTCTGACTTCAAATTTAAAAGCTCTTTTATCTGTAGTCGTAAGTGCAAAAAATCTGCTCCAGAGCGTAGTGCAGTTTTAAGATCGATTTGTCCCGATTCATTTAATAAGCAAGGACGCAGCCACCCATCTGCCGATAGACGTACCCGATTACAGCGATCGCAAAAGCATTCTGACATTTGACTAATAAATCCTAGGGTGCCTTTAGCATTGGGAATTTTATATACATCTGCTGGTCCATTACCTAAGCAATTACTGGACTCTAACCCAAAGCGATCGCCAATTTGTTGACGCAGAGATACTGAATCAATCCAACCTTTATACTCAAATAATTCTGTATTACCAATGGGCATAAATTCAATAAATCGAATGTGCCAAGCCCGATCTATACTCAAGGCTGCTAAATCTAAAATTTCTTGATCGTTAACACCTGGAATTACAACTACATTAAGTTTCAAAGGATTAAAGCCCAGATTGTAAGCGGTCAAAATTCCATCCCAAACTTTTTGCCAATGATTGCGTCCTGTAATTTGTCTGAAGATATTGGCATCCAAGGAATCTAGGCTGATATTAATACGCCTTAACCCTGCATCATAAAGCGATCGCCCCAAATCTGCGAGTAAATAGCCATTAGTTGTGAGGGATAAATCTTGGGTTTGAGGATGGGCAGCAATCTGCTCTACTATACTTACTAATCCTTTTCTTAAAAGTGGCTCACCACCAGTCAGGCGAAATTTATTAAATCCTAAAGGTCTAAATACTTGATCAATCAGAGCAATTAACTCGTCATTACTCAAGATTTCCTGTGATTGGATATAGTCTAATTCGGCATCTTCGGGCATACAATACCGACACCGAAAATTACAGCGATCGATCAGGCTAATTCGTAAGTAATCAATTACATTCACAGATAATTCACAAACACTTATAAGTTTTTGAGGTCTAGTTGTACTATAACCCTACCTACCTAAGAAATTATGAGTTTAGGCATGGAAAATCATGAATCCATAGTTTGATGGACAGAGTTATTAAAGTTAAATAATTCTGAAATTAAATTAAGAGAATGTAGTGCCTAACCTTAGTTATTTAATGAGTAATCTAATGAAAATAGCGTGTAAACTTCCATAACTAAAAGTTTAAGTTAGGATTATGGAAGAGTATAAAAATTGTCGTGGCTTAACCTAAAATGATAACTGCGATCGCCGATCTGGATAATAATAGCAATGTCAGCGATGTCAACCCCGAGAGCAATCAGGATTGGCTACCTGTATGGTTGCAAGACTGTTGGAAGCAGATACAAACAGGTGAAGAGGAATCTGAGGATATAGTTTGTCAAGCCTTTAAACTAGCGTATAAGTTGCACCAAGGACAGACTAGGGCATCGGGTGAGCCGTATATTCTCCATCCCATTCAGGTGGCAAACCTACTACGAGATTTAGGTGGCGGCAGTGCCATGATTGCGGCTGGGTTTCTCCATGATGTGGTCGAAGACACCTCTGTAACATTAGCAGAAATAGAGGCACAGTTTGGGGCTGAAGTACGTCAACTGGTAGAAGGGGTAACAAAGTTATCCAAAATTAACTTTAATAGTAAAACCGAACGCCAAGCCGAAAATTTCCGGCGGATGTTTCTGTATATGGCAGAAGACATCAGGGTAATTGTGGTGAAATTAGCCGATCGCCTACACAATATGCGTACCCTAGAGCATTTAGCTCCCCATAAGCAAGTTTTAATTGCCCGTGAAACTAGAGATATTTTTGCTCCCCTTGCCAATCGTTTAGGAATTGGACAATTTAAGTGGGAACTGGAAGATTTGGCATTTAAGTACCTCGAAGCTGAGCAATATCGAGAAATGAAGGCTTTGGTGGCAGAAACCCGTAGTGATCGCGAAGCCAGAATTACCGAGGCTGTGGAAATTTTAAGATCGCGTATTCAGAAAATTGGGATTACAGGTTTTGAAGTTACGGGCAGACCTAAGCATCTATACGGTATTTATGAAAAAATGCATCGGCAGCAAAAACCCTACGGGGAAATCTATGATATTGCCGCTGTGCGGGTAATTGTTAATAATACTGATGAATGCTATCGAATTTTAGCGATCGCCCATGATTGTTTTCGCCCAGTACCGGGTAGATTTAAAGACTATATTGCTTTACCCAAACCTAATGGCTACCAGTCTTTACACACAGCCGTAATTAGTCCAGATGGTCAGCCCCTCGAAGTCCAAATTCGCACCTGGGAAATGCACCATGTGGCTGAGTATGGCATTGCTGCCCATTGGAAATATAAGGAATCTAATTCCAACCCTAACAGTAATGGCGGTCTTAATAATAATGATAGTGAGAAATTTAATTGGCTGCGACAGATGGTCGAGTCGCAAAAAGACATTAAAGATGACCAAGAATATATAGAGTCACTGAAGCAGGATTTATTTAATGATGAAATTTTTGTATTTACCCCTAAAGGGGATGTGCATTGTCTGCCCCGTGGCTCTACACCTGTAGATTTTGCCTATCGGATTCACACTGAAGTTGGTAATCATTGTGCTGGGGCTTTAGTGAATCAGCGGATGGTGAGCTTAGATCGCAAGCTCCAAAATGGCGATACTGTTACTATTCTCAGACAAAATAATGCTCACCCCAGCCTGGATTGGATTAATTTTGTTGCCACTAGCACCGCCAAAAATCGCATTCGTCTATGGTACAAGCGATCGCATCGAGAAGAAAATATTACACGGGGGCGTGAACTGCTAGAAAAAGAATTAGGTAAAACTGGTTTAGACACATTACTAAAGTCTGAGCAGATGTTCAAGGTTGTAGAGCGATGTAATTACCACAGTACCGATGACCTATTAGCGGCTTTGGGCTATGGTGAGATTTCCGTAAATATCGTCACCAATAAGCTGCGGGAGCAATCACCTAATCCACCTAGTATTAAGCTGCCTAGCCAACCCCTATCCCCAGCATCTAAATCCCCAATTTTAGGGGTCGAGGGTATGGTTTATCATATTGCTGGTTGCTGTCATCCCTTACCCGGTGAGCCAATTATTGGAGTTGTGACCCTCGGTGGTAATCGCAGTATTTCCATTCATAGACAGGACTGTAGCAATTTTATTAACCTGCAAAGCGATCGCTTGATTCCCGTGCGTTGGAACCAGACTGATAAATGCGATCGACCTGTTACCTATCCTGTGGATATTCAAGTGGAAGCGATCGACCGTGTGGGAGTACTTAAGGATATTCTATCTCGCCTTGCCGACCATAAAATTAATGTGCGTGATGCTTCGGTCAAGACTGCCCCCGGTAAAACAGCATTTATAACTATGACCATTGATATTAGCGATCGCGGTCAGTTTGAAAAAATTTGTAGTCAGGTGAACAAAATGGCAGATATTGTCTCGGTACGGCGGTTGAATAAAGCGGTAGCTACTGAGGCAAAGCCTTAGGTTTTAGCAATAATTTAGCAATAAATATGCAGCGACACCGAAGTTCTGTAAGAATAGAAAAGTAAATTACCTCATGCCTCAGTTTGTAAATTTAGATTATATATTTGAGCTTGTAAATTAGCCTCTAAATTTCTAGAGGTCTTCCTAAGAAACCAAAACATGACTGATGTAGCAAACGAGCGCATTATCACCGCCATTGATGTTGGCACTAACTCCATCCACATGGTGGTAGTACGCATAGAGACAACTTTACCCAGCTTTAATGTCATTGCCACCGAAAAAGCCACAGTTCGGCTGGGAGAGCGTTGTGCCAAAACAGGAATGCTCACTAAAGAGGCAATGGAGCGATCGCTATTAGCCTTAGCTCGATGTCTGGAAATCAGTCGTAGTTTTAATGCTGAGGCAATTATTAGTGTTGCCACTAGTGCCGTGCGCGAGGCTCCCAACGGACAGGAATTTATTGACACTATCGAAGAGAAACTGGGGTTAACCGTAGATTTAATTTCGGGACAGGAAGAGGCACGGCGGATTTATTTGGGAGTCCTATCTGCCCTTGAGCTAAATAATCAACCCCATGTAATTATTGACATTGGCGGCGGTTCCACAGAGCTAATTTTAGGGAATGGTCATGATCCCGATTATCTCAGCAGTACTAAAGTCGGGGCTGTGCGCCTAAGTGATTTATATATTACTACTGACCCCATTAGCGATCGCGAGTTTGAGAAATTACAAATTTATATTCGGGGAATGCTGGAACGCCCTACCGATGAACTTAAGCTTAATCTTGGTAATGAGCCAGTCCGCCTAATTGGTACCTCTGGGAGCATTGAGGCAGTGGCAATGATCCATGCTAAGCAAACCCTAGGCACTATTCCCGAACCACTACAGGGCTATGAAATCTCGATCGCCGATGTGGAAAATGTGGTTTTACAACTGCGACAAATGACCTTGGCACAACGCACTGCTCTGGCTAAAGAAAAACGAGGAGAAATTATCCTAGCTGGGGCAATGATTCTATGGGAAGCAATGCGATTACTCAATGCTGGCAAATTAACTATATGCCAGCGATCACTAAGGGAAGGTTTAATTGTCAACTGGATGATTGAGCATGGTTTAATTGCTGATCGTCTGCAATATCAAGGGTCTATTCGCGATCGCAGCGTGATTAAGCTGGCACAAAAATATAACGTTGATTTAGACTATGGTAAACAGGTTGCCCGTCTAGCTCTCAGTTTATTTGATCAAACCCAAGGAATTTTACATAAATGGGGAGAACAGGAACGGGATTTATTAAAAACCGCAGCAATTCTGCACAATTCAGGTTGCTATATCAGCCATTCCTCCCATCATAAACACTCTTACTACCTCATTCGTAATGGGGAACTTTTAGGTTATACCGAAGCACAGATTGAAGCGATCGCTAATTTGGCAAGATACCATCGGCGCAGCGAACCCAAGAAAAAACATGAAACCTATCGGAAGCTCACCAATAAACGCTATCGTCAATTTGTAGATGAGATTAACCCACTTTTACGTTTAGCAGTGGCACTTGATCGCCGTCAAATTGGGGCTGTTAAAGGTGTCAAAGTCAAGATAGATAGCAAGGCTAAACAGTTTCACCTAGGAATTATTCCCGTAGAACCCAACGATCCCTGTACCCTAGAACTATGGAGCCTTGATTTTAAAAAAGAGGCACTAGAGGCTAAATATCAACTGACCCTAGTATCCCATTTGCTAAGCTAATTAGTATGAACTCATCTACTGACTGGTTCTTTTGGGCGGTACTTTCATCCATCTTTGCTGCACTGACAGCTATTTTTGCCAAGATTGGCATCCAAGACGTAGATTCAGACTTAGCGACGCTGATCAGAACGATCATTATCGTATTTATTTTGGCAGGCTTTGTTATCTATACAGGAAAGTGGAGCAATCCCTTTGTGCTTTCAGGTAAAACTTGGTTGTTCTTAGCACTATCGGCGATCGCTACAGGAGTTTCTTGGGTCTGCTATTTTCGAGCGTTACAAATTGGCGATGCTTCCAAAGTGGCACCTGTAGATAAATTTAGCCTTGTGCTAGTGGCAATTTTTGCAGCTGGATTCCTAGGGGAAAGACCATCTCCAACGGACTGGATCGGCATTGGTCTTGTCGCAGTTGGCGTAATTGTCTTAGCAATTAAATAGCAAAGCCCCCAGATAAGTTTGCCATGTTAATATTTTTAAAGTTAACTATTAAAACTAACTATCAATTCTGACTTTAACTTGCAGGTTTGTTAGTCCCGAAACCTTAGAGCTATCATCAAGGCGAATTTTGACTTCTACTATGCGGACATCAGTTTTGGCAGCAGGATCAGTACCTAAAACATCATTTTTAGCAATTTTTAAGCCAATTCGATCAACCTTACCCGAAATTTCACCATTAAAAACTTCGCTGGTAATTTGCGCTTTCTGTCCAACTTTGACCTTCCCGATGTCAGTCTCATAAATTTCGGCAACAGCATACATTTGTTTGGTATTACCAATTTCGATTACGCCGTTAGTACCAACAGTTTCACCGGGCTTAGCATAAACCTTTAGTACCTGTCCAGTGATCGGTGCTTTAACTTGAGATAAGTCCACATCAATTTCGGCTCTTTTAACATCGGCGATCGCAGCGTCTAATTGAGCTTGAGCAATACTAACATCGGTGGGACGGACTTCTTTAATGCTTTTAAGTAAACCTTCAGCTTGGGTTAACTCCTCTTTTGCCTGTGCCAGTTGCTCCCGTAAGCTTTTTACCTTGATCACATAGCTATCACGGGTAAATTCCGATGTGGCTCCCGCTTTTAATAGCTCTTCATACCTTTGGGCATCCCGAATGGCACTATCTAGTTCTTGCTTTAACCTTAATACATTTGCATTTTTAGCCATATAGTTAGCTTTTTGTGCCTCAATATCCCCGATTTTTGCTCCAGCTTTAACCTGTTCTAAGTTGCTTTGGCGTTGGGGAATTATAGCTTTTACCTGCTCTAAACTAGCGATCGCCCGATCATAGCTATCTAGTTTGGCAATCACTTGCCCTTTCTGTACTGTATCGCCTTCCTTAACCAATAAATCTACAATTCTAGAAGTTCCTAATGCCGAAGGAGATGCAACCTTAATTACTTCATCCTCTGGTTCTAAGCGTCCTAGAGCACTAATTTGGGGTTCTGGCTTTGGAGCAGCGATCGGTTGAGCAGTGGTCTCAACAGGTTGCCCGTTGCTTACATGGGTAATGGCATAAATTGCCGTAAATCCCAAGCCCCCAAGACCTATACAAATTGCAGCTATCAGCCATTTATTTTTGCTCAGATTTTTAGACGGAGTATCCATGCAGAGTTTTTATGCCATTATTTACCTAATCATCTTAATCTAAACAAATTCAGCTTAACAAAATCAGTAAAATTTGTAGCTAAAATCGCTGCTTGAGTCAGAATAGTGACAAATTCAAATAATGCCTATAGTAACAGGGGGTAAGGGGTTTCACCCCATTTAATTAACTGTATTCTTAGTAGGAAGGGAGTAGCTTATTTATGAAGCCATTTAGAAGCGATCGCACCTATAGCTGCACCGACCAGAGGATTACTAAGAAACTTTACTAAGGCAGGCTGATCTGCTAGAACCTCATGAAAAATATCAGGATAAGAGTGATAGGCAAAACCCGCTAGTTTGGCAACATCATCAGGTTTCATCCGATTAGGATCACGACTAGATAAACCTAATTGTCTCTCTAATTCACGATCGCTCAAACCTCGTTTTTTCAGATGGCTAAAAAATTCTCTAGCAACATCATCTCTCTGGTTTGGTTGAATCTTGGCGATCGCTTTTTGGAGTTCTGGTTCCATTTCTGCGGAGGAAATGCGATCAGGCTGAAACAGATTACTAAATATATTACGGCGTTCTTCATGGGTTGAACGTTGGGCAAAATCATCAAATTTATCAAAATTCTCAGACTCATCGGGGAGAATTTCTTTGTTCCCTCCCGCCAAATCTTTCATGATCTGACGCTTGTATTCATCACTTGTACTTGTCATAGCTCTTATGTTTATTAAGTTGTTTATTAAGTTAAGATGCCTGCTGATAGTCGATTTGTCTGGATTGATTATCATAGCGTGCTGTTAGAATTAACTTCTTATCAGGGGCATAGATTAAAACAGTCAAGTCTTGATTCGGAAAATTATGACGAAAACCTTGGGCTAGGGATTGAATTAAGTTTTTAACATCAGTGGGTAGAACTTGAGAAGAGATGACGACTCCCAATTTATTGCCATCACGGACATAAGCATCTTTAATCAAGCCTTTACTAGTTGTAATTACCCAATTCCCAAAATCTTGACCAGCCGTAGAATTGCCCTTGGATAGTTGTCCGTATTCTGACTTTTGACTAATTTTTACAGGATTAGGATTCTGAGTATTAGTTATGCCACAGGCAGTTGTGAAAGTTAAACTTAAGATTAAAGCCAACATTAATATGGTCTTAGAAACAGAGTGTACAGTCTTCATATTCGTTTTCTGGTTAAGCTTTATCTACTGCCTTATTGCTTTCTATCTGCCCAATTCCTCTTTCCGCAAAGTACTTATTCAGAAAAGTACTACTAAAAGATAGAACTATGGGAGCCAAAATTAGTGCCACTAGTCCGCCTACAGTAAAGCCAGGCACAAAAACTGAAGCCAACCAAAATAGGATTCCATTCACAACAAAGGAAAATGCGCCTAGAGTCAAGAAATTTAGTGGTAGAGATAAAAGTTGCAGAATCGGTCTGATAAAAGCATTCACTAAGCCAATGGCGATCGCTGCCACAATTGCGGCGGGAAAGTTAGCAATATCAACTCCCGGTACCACTATATCCACTACGAGCAGTCCTAGAGCAGTCGCCAATATAGTTACAAAGTATCCCAACATATTTTTTTCCTGTAATAATTTAGTTTTTACGCTTTAAATATTTGCTTCCTGTTCTTGATGCTTAGTAATTGCCCACACAGCGTGAATACTCCCGGGAATCCAACCTAATAGAGTTAAGGCAATATTTATGAGCAGAGTTGAACTAAAGCCGTAGGTTAGAAATACACCAAGGGGTGGGAGCAGAATTCCGAGAATTAATTTCATATTTTTTGTTTGTTAATTAGATGGATACGGAGATGGTATGGAGTCTAAACCTAGGACTAATCTTGTTTTCAGCTTGAAATCTGGTTGAAATCAATACTTAGAACCAAAGCCCTTATTTCCCCATATTTTTTGAACTTTCTCTTTTATTTCCTTTTCTTTACGGGCAACTATCGCCCCAAAATCACCCAAATTACTTTCGATTTCTGAGTTCTTTTCTTGTAAAGGAGTATTCTCAATTGCTTCCGCTTCACTCACTTTTTGACTATACCAAGCCTTAGCATGTTGCCATTGCTGTTTAACTTCACTATAGCGATCGCCATAATGAGCTTCTAACTTTTGATCTAAGTTTGTTAGTTGAGATTGTAGATTAAAGTACTGTTCTTGAAATGTTTGAGATTCTTGACGGTCTTGAACAGTTTTAACAGCCATACTAATCGCTTCTGAATTAATGTCAGAGGAATCAGGTGAAATGGCTTTAATATCTAGTAAGACTTCACTAATTTCTAGATCTAAATTTTGCTGTCTTTGATCCAGTAAGGTTTGAAGTTCTGCTAACTTTGCCCGTTGTTGAGCAAGTTCCTGTTGGCGGGCAGAAGTGCTTCCTGCGATCGCTCCTTGAATAGAAGCAGTAATTATTTCTGTATTTTCCTGCTTACTTCCTTTTAAGTCAGTAATTACAGTAAAAATCGCATCTTTGATAATTGTGCGAATTTCATCTGCGCCTTCCTTTAGTTCCACAACTGTTTGTGAAACCGCATCTTTAACAATTTCTTGAATGTTTTCAGTTCTAATCTTGCCTTTCTTTTTAGCTTTGTCAAGATTGCTAGAAATCTTCTCTTTAACTGGGTTAGACATAGTTAATATTTCCATACTGATTAGAGAGTTTAAAACTTAGGAGAAGTTCTTTTTCTCTGAATACTTCTTGCTGATATTGACACTAATATTTTTTAGAAAACAGAATGTCATCAGCTTTTCAAACTTGTTCTAATCTGACAGATAGGCGTGTGAAATAATGTATATCTATAATTTGCAAATTGTTTTAATTGCTTGAATTGCATGAGAATGTCGTAATTCTTGATTAAATCTTGATGGTTATTGAATTAAACCAGCAATGATATTAATGCTCATGGCAACAATCGCAGTGTTAAAAAAGAAGGAAAGAATACCGTGGAGTAATGATAAACGCCGCAAGGATCGCGAGGTAATCTGGACATCTGAAACTTGACTAGTCATCCCAATTACAAAAGAGAAATATAAAAAGTCCCAATAGTCTGGTTCAATATCCTCAGGAAAGTCTAATCCTCCCGCTTTACAATCACTCTGGGTTTGGTGATCTTGATAATATTCATGGGCATAGTGCATGGCAAAAATCGTGTGTACAAGTAGCCATGATCCAATAATTGTCACTACTGCTAGAACTATATGAAAAATTACGATACTAATATCTTTACCTTTTGCTTCTCTCAAAATAAAAGCGATCGCTAATATGCTGGCACAGGCAGCTGCAGTGACTAAGCTTAAAATTACTAAGCGTCCCTCATCTTGACTTTGAGCATTACGGCGCATTGTTTTTGGTTGTGCTTGGATCATTAGCGCCCAAGTTGAGACTAAGAAACTAATCATCCCAGCATTCCATACACAGAGAATCTTTGTAGATAAACTAAACCAAACTGGAAGTAGAAACGATACTATTAAAGAAAATAGGGTAGATAAGATTAAGCGAGAGCGAACTCTCCATCGGTGTGAAAGTTTATCTTTAACTTTAATTCTTATATTTTTTTGAGGTAAGGTCATGATCAATACTTTACCGAGGGTTAGGACATAGTAGTCGAGAAAAGTGCTTTCTCCGTATCATTGTAGGTTTATTTTGATCATCGAAATATCTTCTCAAGAAGAGTTAATCCCTATTCCAAGAATATCCGTTCGGACTAGTCTCATAGCTTCAACCGTAGATGGTGGCTTATCGACAGTTTTTAGTAATGTCACTGGCGGGGTTTTACTCAGCAGCTTTTTACTGAACCTGGGGGCAAATCCCTTTGAAATTGGGATGGTTGCTTCTTTACCGATGGTTGCTAATCTCTTACAACCCCTTGGGGCATTATTATCTAATCGCTTTAGTAGTCGCCACGACTATGGGATTTTGATATTTTTACCATCAAGATTACTGTGGTTGGTTTTATTAATCGCCATTATTTTAAGAGGGGCAAATACTGATTCTTCTACACAAATGGTGTATTTAGCCTTAACTTTGGTCATAGTTTCCAATATATTAGCAGCATTAGGTAGTGCTTCTTGGATGAGTTGGCTGGCAGCATTAGTTCCACCAAAATTACGGGGTCGCTATTACAGTGTTCGCAATATTATCAGTAATTTGGCAGGGTTACTTTGTGTACCGATCGCTAGTTTTATAATTTCTAATTGGCAAGATGGGGCGATCTCAGGTTATGGCATTGTTCTAAGCATCAGTATTTTAGCGGGTTTAGCCAGTTTATTCTGTCAGCAATTCATGATCGATATTAATCCTCAAAAATATCAATCTGTGCTTCTAGTCGAATCGATTCCAGTTGCAGTAACTATGGAGGAACCTAAAAATTGCTCAGGAAATCATCTAGCAAATCATTTGGAAAATCTATTTAAAAGTTTATTTGAGAATCTGATTGCTCCGTTTCAAGATCGTAATCTGATTATTTTTCTGGTCTATTTTGCTCTTTGGGGCTTTGCAGTTAACCTCAGTACACCCTTTTTTAATCTTTATATGCTGGATAATCTCAATGTTGATATTACTTGGGTGAGTCTGTTTAGCAGTCTATCAAGTGGAGCCAATATGCTAATGCTTTTGGTCTGGGGAAGATTAAGCGATCGCATGGGTAATCGACCTTTATTAATATTTGCAGGGTTAGCAATCTCTATTACACCGCTATTTTGGTTATTTACAGGTATTGAACAAGTACAATCTCAATTATGGATTTATCTATTGATATTTCATCTGTTTTTAGGAGGAACTTGGGCAGCAATTGATCTAGGAATTAACAATATTCAGATTGGGATCGCTCCGATTCAACATCATGCCACTTTTTTTGCGATCGCCGCCGCCGTAGCGGGTATAGGTAGTGCCTTAGGAACAACCGTAGGTGGAATTTTAGCCCAATCCGCTCATTATGAAGGTATTTTTGGCATCTTTTTTATCTCCACAGTTCTGCGGTTAGTTGCGCTTATTCCTTTAGTATGTGTTCATGAGCATTGATAATTACTTTGACTCTCCTGTAACCACCCACTGAGCGATCGCATCTGATAAACTTTTAGCCAGTTTCTTCTGCTCTACGGGATTAATAATCCACTCAAGTTCCTCAGGATTAATCATAAAACCTAATTCCAACAGTACTGATGGTGCCACTGTGGGACGAGCCAATGCCAAGTTATTCCAGAATACTCCATAGGAAGGGCGATTCAAATCTTTAACTAAATAATTATGGATAAACATAGCTAGACTATGACTTTGGGCATGGTACCAAAACGTGCCAATACCTTTAGTATTCTCGGCATCCCCCTGATCGGGAAGAGCATTGTAATGCAGACTAATAGCGATCACAGGCTCTTGTTTTTCGATCATTTCTGCCCTTGTCTGGGGATAAATATCATCATCACCCCTACGGGTTAAAGTTACTTTTGCACCTTTTTTTAGTAATTCCTGCTCTAATAGCTTACCCACAATTAAAGTTACATCTTTTTCAGGGTAGCCATTACCGCCTCTGGCTCCAAGGTCTTCTTTACTACCGTGTCCAGGATCAAGGAGAATTTTGAGGTTTTGTAGTGATCTCTTATCAGTAGAATTAATAAATTTATTCCCCTGTCGATTAAGTTGTGAATTAACTGACGAATTTAGTTGCGAATTAATTTGGGGTGGATGCCTAAGAGATAAAATTAAACTCGTACCTTCATATCTAACCTTATATCCCCACTGCTGAGTAGATTTAAGCCTAATTGTATATTCGACTTTATTAGGTTCTCTTTGCTGCCAATCTATACGCTCAACCACTGGATCATCATTAACTAGGTTCGTATCAGTTTGGGCAGTAACATTATGTAGGGTTAAAATGAAATTGCGATCACCCTGAGTAATCGTAATTGGTACAGGTATCTGTAAAGGAATGATTAACTCTGTCCATCCTGTGACTTTGCGAGTGTTAAAGCTCCGCACTAAGGAATTGGGAACAGCACTAGCATTAGTAATTTGCACCGACTTTGTATCAATCCAACCGCCATAGCTCAAACGTACCCAGTCACCTTTTCTTGCAGTTATGCGATCTACCGTACCTTTGGGTAAAGGAGTTAGTCGAGAAAAGTCAGATCCCGCCCCACTACGAGCTACCCCCGATTCTACAATCACTTTTGCCAATTCGATTTTTTGGGGAGACAGAATAGTTATATTCCCACCACTTTTTTGCGAAATTATTCGATCGCCTAAAGTCGCTATAAATTCTGGTTTACCTAAATTCCCTGATTCTGGAAATTGTGTGCAACCTCGGAAGGAACCATTGGCACTGGGATAAGGCAGATTAGTATTGGTAAGAATTGCGGAGTTAGGCGGTAGCTGCAATTGCTCATTTTTCGCCAAGGGAATCACAAAGTCTGATAACTTTACTTGGATGTTTGCTTGGGGAGTAGCGATCGCCTCAAAACAGATGTCCTCATTGGGTAGCCTTGATATATTGACATTAGGCATAAGCGATGTAGGCAGAAACCCTAAATCTTTGGGCAGCTCAATGAAATCTGGTAACCGACTAACCCTGAGATCGAGACTTTGATTTTTATACCTGAGCTTAAAAGTATTTAGTCCTAACTGTAAAGGGAAACTGGGGGCAAAATTCCCCGATCGCGAACGTTTAATCGGCATCCCATTAACCCGCACATCTCCATCTGGGGCAGCAGTACCAATTAGAAATATGTGATCACTTTGAGTTTGATGATTAGGGGAGGGATAAGCAACGTAGAGTTTTTTGGGATTATTCTGGGAAATACTAGGCGATATAACCAGACAAAAAGGCACCACCACTAATAAAACTAAAACCAAGTTTTTAAGCAGCCTTTTGATTCTAGGTATAATCTTACCAAGTATCATCATCGGAAGCACTCTTATCCCAAATTTCTAGATCTAGCTCTTCAAGATATACTAATGCGCTTTGAATTTGATGACTCGTGCCTTCTAGTTCTAAATTAAACCAACCATCTTCTTTAGCATTTTCCCCTAAAATTGCCGCAACGATATTCACGGTCAGACCATGATCGGACACTAAGCGGGAAATAATTGGCTCCTTGTGATAATTTTGGGGTACACGCATTGTAATTCGGGCTGTGGTTAACCTGTCATTGTCCCCAGCATCTGGTAATAGATTCTCATTCGAGTTGTTCATCTTATGACCTCATTCACCAAAAGTTTAGTTATTATTGTCAGTCTTAGATGGCTGCCCAGGCAAATCAGGTTCTTCTTTTAGCCCCTGTTTAAATCCTCGAATTGTTTGACCTATAGACTTACCAAGCTCTGGAATTCGTTTAGCACCAAATATAGCTACCCCTACCACAGAGATAATAATCATTTCAGGTAAGCCTAGACCAAACATACTTATTTTCTAATACAAATTTAGATACCAAGACATAACAAGGTTAACCGATCACAACACTATTTCACAATGGCATTCTAATTTAGTTTAGTTTTTACTTTAGTGATTTTTAGCCCTTAACTCCGTGGGGCTGAATGACTCCATACCCCCCATGATTACGTTCATAGACAACGTTAATTTCATCAGTTGCCACATTGCGAAATACAAAGAAATCATGATCAACCATTTCTAAACGCTCTACAGCTTCCTCCACAGTCATTGGCAGCATGGCGAAATATTTATTACGAATAACTTGAGCAGGCAACTCAGGTACACGATTTTGATCTGGTAGTGGGATCGGAGGCTGCTCTGTAACTGCTAAAGCGGTTTTAGGGGCAACTTTGGCGGTTTTGCGTTCCTTAAATTTGCGTAACTTGCGGGCGATTTTATCAGCTACCAAATCAATACTGGCATACAAGCTTTCACTTCTTTCTTCCGCTCGAATCACTGCTCCGTTGGCGTAAATAGTGACCTCAGCCGATTGACTAGAAATAATTCGGGGATTACGCGCCACAGAAAGATTCACATCTACAGCCGTCGTAATAGATTTGAAATGATTAACTGCCCTCTCGATTTTTTGATCGACATACTCACGGATTGCGTCAGTAATTTCAATATTTTTACCCTGAATTATGATTTTCATAGGGGTACCTCGCCTGTTTCAGTACATATTTAAATTTATATTTACAAGTATTAGTTAGCGATCGCTTAATTAATTATTAAGTTAATTTCAATGCCTAGAACTTTAAATGTAACTAATAGGGCTAACTAATTCTTAAACTTAAGATAACATTTTGATAGTTTAAATTAACTAATTAGCAGTCTATTCTTAATATTTATACAGATTAGGCATAAATTAACTAGTATCAGGATTAGTACTCTTTCAGGGGCGTGTTGTCAATCGATCAATAGATTTTTCTGAACCATACTACAAACCATAATAAAAAAAGTTAGGAAAGACAATTTCTGTGATTTGTTACGATGATTTATTAAAATAAATTGCCAATTTTTCCTGAGCCTATCATGATCGCAAATATCGAATTAAGCACTAAAAAATAACTAATGTACTAGCGCCAAGAAACTTTAGGTAATATTTGTTCGCGGTCAATGCGATCGCTATATTTAATCGCAAAGTTTAGTAAAGAATCTAGCAAAGCATCAGAAAGGAAATGCGGCTTAAGCCCTAAATCCAAAAGGTTGGTATTTTTGGCATTAAAGTAATGTTCTTCTTTCTCCACCCGAGGGTTATTAATATGGTTGATTTCTATATTCATCCCCAAAGATGTCCCCGCTTTCTGCACCATTAGTGCCAAATCTCCCACGGAAAATAGTTCTGTAAATTGGTTAAACACCCTAAATTCTCCTACTTTTGCGGGAGTAGCGATCGCCAACTCAATACATCGCACGGTATCACGAATATCAAGGAAACCCCTAGTTTGCCCACCAGCACCATAGACAGTCAAGGGATGATTAATGGCAGCTTGGATACAAAAACGATTCAAGGCTGTACCAAATACCCCATCATAATCTAAACGATTGATTAAAACCTCATCAATGCCTGTTTCCTCGGTCAAAACCCCATAGACAACACCCTGATTTAAATCCGTGGCTCTTAATCCCCAAATCCGACAGGCAAAGTGAATATTTAAAGAGTCCTGACATTTGCTGACATGGTAAAAACTACCTGGTTGTTTAGGATAGGGTAGAGTATCTTTGCGCCCATTATGTTCAATCGTAATATACCCCTCTTCAATATCAATATTAGGGGTACCGTATTCGCCCATAGTGCCAAGCTTGACCAGATGGCAATCAGGGAAATCAGATTTAATCGCATAGAGAATATTTAAGGTGCCAACCACATTATTAACCTGAGTCAATACAGCATGCTCTCGGTCAATCATGGAATAGGGTGCCGATCTCTGCTCCCCAAAGTGAACTAATGCTTCAGGTTCAAACTGACGAAATGCTTTAGACAGAAAATCGTAATTAGTAATATCGCCGATAAACAAGTCTATCTTTTTACCTGAGATCGCTTGCCAGTGACCAATCCGCTTTTGAATAGATGCGATCGGAGTTAGGGTATCTACACCAAGCTCTTGATCCCAATGCCGTCTAATTAGGTTATCAACAATACCAACTTCATAACCGAGTTTAGACAAATGCAATGCTGTTGCCCAACCACAATAACCATCGCCGCCAATCACCAGAACTTTCATGCAAATTTACGCGCTTACTTAACTTTAGTTTATGTTTCTAACTCTATGGCAAAACCAAAAGGTAACACCTAAAATTTAGATTATCAGTTATGGGGGCGAATTTCCCAGATTAAATCCAGATTAAGTTAACACACCAAGTTATTCACCTTTTCATATCCGTGCCATGACTAGTTCCTATGACTGGATCGATGCAGCGATCGCCACCATTAAAAAAGCAAATTGGTATAGATCACCTCAAACTCCCCAGCCGTCAATGCTCATGTTTGCTAGTAATAATTACTTAGGATTAGCCCAAGATCAAAGACTAATTGATGCAGCGATCGCCGCCACCCAGAAATATGGTGCAGGTGCCACGGGATCACGACTAGTATCAGGACATCTGGAAATTCACGATCAACTCGAACAAGCCATAGCAAAACTTAAAGGTACTGAATCATCCCTAGTCTTTAGCTCAGGTTATTTAGCAAACCTTGGAACCATTTCTGCACTTGTGGGAGCCAGAGATTTAATTCTTGCCGATGCCTATAATCATTCTTGTCTTAAACAGGGGGCAATTCTTAGTGGTGCCAAGGTAATTGAATATATCCATAGAAATCATGAAAACCTCTGCCAGCAGCTTAAAGAAAACCGTAGTCATCACCGCCGTTGTCTTATTATCACCGATACAGTTTTTAGTATGGATGGAGATATTTGTCCCCTAAAAAATATTGTGGACTTAGCTCAAGAGTTTGAATGTATGGTTCTAGTGGATGAAGCTCATGCTACTGGTGTATTTGGCGATCATGGCGGTGGCGTAGTTAGTGCTTTAGGGGTAACGTACCCCATAATTCAAGTTGGAACTTTAAGTAAAGCCTTGGGAAGTCTTGGCGGTTATGTAGCAGGTTCAGCTAAATTCATTGATTACCTGAAAAACCGTGCCAGCACTTGGATTTATACAACTGGTTTATCCCCCGGAGATACTGCTGCTGCCCTTAAAGCCGTAGAGATTGTGCAAACAGAACCGCAACTTCGTCAAAATCTTTGGGCAAACGTCAAATTGTTGAAAACAGCCCTCACTGAAACTGAGATCAGCATTTTACCAACTACGTCTCAGATACTAGCAATAACAGTCGGCGATACTAAAAAAAACCTAGCGATCTCTCAATACCTAAATACCCAAAATATTTTTGCTCCTGCGATCCGTCCCCCCACGGTTCCCACCCCCCGCATTCGTCTAACTTTAATGGCAACTCATACTTCAACAGAGATTCAAACCCTAGTAAGCAAACTCAAAACGGCAATTCATCAGCTAGACTAACTTTGTAGCCCAAAAGCATCATTAAAATTATGCCGCCAAAACTATCTCGTCCCCCCGACCCCAATGATCCCGAATATCAGCAACTGGAAAGACGAATTAACTTCGCTCTACATGTAGGTATATTTACTGCCAGTAATTCCTGTATATGGTTCATTCGAGCTATTACCTATGCTGACTGGGAATGGACACCTTGGTTAACAAGTCTATGGATAATGCTTTTAATCGGACACGCAGGTTGGCTAATTACTAAAGAAAGAAAATCATGAATAACTCTAAAGCGATCGAACAACTTGCAGCAACAATTGCTGAAGAAATATATCTGGACATTTCCAATTGGCACCTCTACCTAAATGATGCCCATCTCCATATCCCTTTAGCTGAAAACTTCTATAGGCTGGTGACTGACTCACATCAAATCACGCCCGCAGAAATCACTAAGATCTTGACCGATGCCAAAGTAAAAATCGGGGCAGGCAAACAAGAAATTTCCCTTATAGATTTCATTCCCAACCAAGTTCAGACAAGGCTAGGGATAATCTTAGATGACTTTATCAAAAAACTTTAAAAACAATTAGCCAAAGAGTTGACAAAGCCGATTAGCTTTGTTATATTCAATAAGCGCAAAACGGTTAAGAAAAGCCGAAACGCCTGAACCATAGACAACTCAATAGTTTGAAAGCCAAGCAAGAAAACTTCGTCAAAGAAAATTTGAAGAAATTCAAGCAAAAAAGCGTTTAAGAAACGCAAAAAACGAGCAACTCAACTCAACAACATCATGGAGAGTTTGATCCTGGCTCAGGATGAACGCTGGCGGTATGCTTAACACATGCAAGTCGAACGGAGTAGCAATACTTAGTGGCGGACGGGTGAGTAACGCGTAAGAATCTGCCTATAGGACGGGGATAACGGCTAGAAATGGTCGCTAAAACCCGATGTGCCGAGAGGTGAAATATTTATAGCCTGTAGATGAGCTTGCGTCTGATTAGCTAGTTGGAGTGGTAACGGCACACCAAGGCGACAATCAGTAACTGGTCTGAGAGGATGACCAGTCACACTGGGACTGAGACACGGCCCAGACTCCTACGGGAGGCAGCAGTGGGGAATTTTCCGCAATGGGCGAAAGCCTGACGGAGCAATACCGCGTGAGGGATGAAGGTTCGTGGATTGTAAACCTCTTTTTTCAGGGAAGATAATGACGGTACCTGAAGAATAAGCATCGGCTAACTCCGTGCCAGCAGCCGCGGTAAGACGGAGGATGCAAGCGTTATCCGGAATTATTGGGCGTAAAGCGTACGCAGGTGGCACATCAAGTCTGTTGTTAAAGCGCGGAGCTCAACTCCGTAAAAGCGATAGAAACTGGTGAGCTAGAGTATGGTAGGGGCAGGAGGAATTCCCAGTGTAGCGGTGAAATGCGTAGATATTGGGAAGAACACCAGCGGCGAAAGCGTCCTGCCAAGCCAAAACTGACACTCATGTACGAAAGCTAGGGGAGCGAATGGGATTAGATACCCCAGTAGTCCTAGCCGTAAACGATGGGTACTAGGTGTTGGGAGTATCGACCCTCTCAGTGCCGTAGCTAACGCGTTAAGTACCCCGCCTGGGGAGTACGGTCGCAAGATTGAAACTCAAAGGAATTGACGGGGGCCCGCACAAGCGGTGGAGTATGTGGTTTAATTCGATGCAACGCGAAGAACCTTACCAAGACTTGACATCCTATGAATCCTGCTGAAAGGTGGGAGTGCCTTCGGGAGCATAGAGACAGGTGGTGCATGGCTGTCGTCAGCTCGTGTCGTGAGATGTTGGGTTAAGTCCCGCAACGAGCGCAACCCTCATTTTTAGTTGCCATCATTCAGTTGGGCACTCTAGAGAGACCGCCGGTGACAAACCGGAGGAAGGTGGGGATGACGTCAAGTCAGCATGCCCCTTACGTCTTGGGCTACACACGTACTACAATGGCTGGGACAAAGAGTCGCAAGTATGCGAATACAAGCTAATCTCGTAAACCCAGTCTTAGTTCAGATCGTAGGCTGCAACTCGCCTACGTGAAGGCGGAATCGCTAGTAATCGCAGATCAGAATGCTGCGGTGAATACGTTCCCGGGCCTTGTACACACCGCCCGTCACACCATGGAAGTTGGTCACGCCCGAAGTCGTTATTCTAACCGCAAGGAAGAAGGCGCCTAAGGCAGGGCTGATGACTGGGGTGAAGTCGTAACAAGGTAGCCGTACCGGAAGGTGCGGCTGGATCACCTCCTTTTAGGGAGACCTACTTCTACTAGACCGAAACAATACAGTAATAAGTCAGTAGTAAGCAATCCCAAGGTCGGTCGAAGTCAACAGCAAAGCTTTCAAACTATGTCTAGTTCAACTAACAAGAGGGCTATTAGCTCAGCTGGTTAGAGCGCACGGCTGATAACCGTGAGGTCCCTGGTTCGAGTCCAGGATGGCCCACTAAAGAAGTGATAGACATAAAACTTCTTAAAGGGGGTATGGCTCAGTTGGTAGAGCGCCTGCTTTGCACGCAGGATGTCAGCGGTTCGAGTCCGCTTACCTCCACTGAAACATAGGCAATAGTAAAATGTACAGCAACTAATCTTGTGAAAACAAGACAGACTGCTGGAAAATTCCAGTCAGAACCTTGAAAACTGCATAGTAATAGTCAAAAGTAACTTTTCAAAAAGTTCTTTTCTGGGTAACTAGAAAGAACAAAATGAAAACAAGCAAGTAGATATCAATGTAAAGCGAACAAAGCAAATTGTGGTCAAGCTACAAAGGGCTTACGGTGGATACCTAGGCACAGGAAGGCGATGAAGGACGTGGTTACCGACGATACACTTTGGGGAGCTGGAAACAAGCCTTGAGCCAAAGATTTCCGAATGGGGCAACCCTATATACTGCCCGTTGAATACATAGACGGGAAAGAGCAAACCCAGCGAATTGAAACATCTTAGTAGCTGGAGGAAGAGAAAATAAATAATGATTTCCCTAGTAGCGGCGAGCGAACGGGAAAGAGCCCAAACCAGTTGGCATGACTAACTGGGGTTATAGGACAGCAACATGTATCAACAAAGTTAGACGAATTGTTTGAAAGACAAGTCATAGAGAGTGAAAACCTCGTAGTCAAAAACTAAGTTGAGCTAGCTGTATCCTGAGTAGCACGGTACACGAGAAATTCCGTGTGAATTTGCCGGGACCACCCGGTAAGGCTAAATACTCATCTGTGACCGATAGTGAACCAGTACCGCGAGGGAAAGGTGAAAAGAACCCCGAGAGGGGAGTGAAATAGAACATGAAACCGTAAGCTTACAAGCAATGGGAGGACGATTTAACGTCTGACCGTGTGCCTGTTGAAGAATGAGCCGGCGACTTATAGGCAGTGGCAGGTTAAGGCGGGAATGCTGGAGCCAAAGCGAAAGCGAGTGTGAAAAGCGCGATAGTCACTGTTTATAGACCCGAACCTGGGTGATCTAACCATGGGCAGGATGAAGCTTGGGTAACACCAAGTGGAGGTCCGAACCGACTGATGTTGAAAAATCAGCGGATGACCTGTGGTTAGGGGTGAAATGCCAATCGAACCCAGAGCTAGCTGGTTCTCCCCGAAATATGTTGAGGCATAGCGGTTGTGATTATAGTCTGGGGGTAAAGCACTGACTCGGTGCGGGCGGAGAGATCTGTACCAAATCGAATCAAACTCTGAATACCAGATGCACACACAACCAGTCAGACTGTGGGGGATAAGCTCCATGGTCAAGAGGGAAACAGCCCAGATCACCAGCTAAGGTCCCCAAGACATCGCTAAGTGGATAAGGAGGTAGGAATACAGAGACAACCAGGAGGTTTGCTTAGAAGCAGCCACCCTTAAAAGAGTGCGTAATAGCTCACTGGTCAAGTGTTCCCGCGCCGAAAATGAACGGGACTAAGCGATGCACCGAAGCTGTGAGATTAATTTATTAATCGGTAGGGGAGCGTTCTGTAATAGTGAGAAGCATTAGCGTAAGCAGATGTGGACGAAACAGAAGTGAGAATGTCGGCTTGAGTAGCGCAAACATTGGTAAGAATCCAATGCCCCGAAAACCCAAGGCTTTCTACGCAAGGCTCGTCCACGTAGAGTTAGTCGGGACCTAAGGCGAGGCTGAAAAGCGTAGTCGATGGATACAGGGTTAATATTCCCTGACTGATATGTTGGAGCAAACTAGGGACGCATGATGATAAGCCATACCCTTAATGGATTGGGAAGAGTTTACGAACTCTACATGGTGAAGATAGTGCCAAGAAAAGCTAGGTAGCGATGAAAACATACACCCGTACCCCAAACCGACACAGGTGGGTAGGTAGAGAATACTAAGGGGCGCGAGATAACTCTCTCTAAGGAACTCGGCAAAATTACCCCGTAACTTCGGGAGAAGGGGTGCCCACCTAAGACGTGGGTCGCAGTGAAATGATCCAAGCGACTGTTTACCAAAAACACAGGTCTCTGCTAAGTCGTAAGACGATGTATAGGGGCTGACGCCTGCCCAGTGCCGGAAGGTTAAGGAAGTCGGTCAGCGCAAGTGAAGCTGGCGACCGAAGCCCCGGTGAACGGCGGCCGTAACTATAACGGTCCTAAGGTAGCGAAATTCCTTGTCGGGTAAGTTCCGACCCGCACGAAAGGCGTAACGATTTGGATGCTGTCTCGGAGAGAGACTCGGCGAAATAGGATTGTCTGTGAAGATACGGACTACTTGCACCCGGACAGAAAGACCCTATGAAGCTTTACTATAACTTGGAATTGGGTTCGGGCTTCTCTTGCGCAGGATAGGTGGGAGACTATGATGATGTCCTTGTGGGGATATCGGAGTCAACAGTGAGATACCACTCTGGAGAGGCTAGGATTCTAACCTTTACCCATGAATCTGGGAGAGGAACAGTTTCAGGCGGGTAGTTTGACTGGGGCGGTCGCCTCCTAAATTGTAACGGAGGCGCGCAAAGGTTCCCTCAGGCTGGTCGGAAATCAGCCGCAGAGTGCAAAAGCATAAGGGAGCTTGACTGCAAGACCAACAAGTCGAGCAGGGACGAAAGTCGGCTTTAGTGATCCGACGGCACAGCGTGGAATGGCCGTCGCTCATCGGATAAAAGTTACTCTAGGGATAACAGGCTGATCTCCCCCAAGAGTTCACATCGACGGGGAGGTTTGGCACCTCGATGTCGGCTCATCGCAACCTGGTGCGGAAGTACGTGCCAAGGGTTGGGCTGTTCGCCCATTAAAGCGGTACGTGAGCTGGGTTCAGAACGTCGTGAGACAGTTCGGTCCATATCCGGTGCAAGCGCAAGAGTATTGAGAGGACTCCTCCTTAGTACGAGAGGACCGGGAGGAACGCACCGCTGGTGTACCAGTTATCGTGCCAACGGTAAACGCTGGGTAGCCATGTGCGGAGTGGATAACCGCTGAAAGCATCTAAGTGGGAAGCCCACCTCAAGATGAGTACTCTCATGACATAAGTCAGTAAGGTCACGGGCAGAATACCCGTTAATAGGCTTTAGGTAGAAGTACAGTAATGTATGTAGCCAAGAAGTACTAATAGACCGAGGGCTTGTCCTCAATAATTGTTAGCTAATACATTTAATTTACATGACTATTACTGTGCAGCTTTTAAGGTTTTGGGTAAATTAAGCCTTAGTGATTTGCTTGGTGCTTATGGTGCAGTAGAACCACTCTGATCCATCCCGAACTCAGGTGTGAAATGCTGTTACGGTGAAGATACTTTAGGGGTAGCTCTATGGGAAAATAGCTCGGTGCCAAGCTTAATATTTAACGAAAAGAGGTAGTAAAACATAACTACCTCTTTTCTGTTTTTCCTTTTGTAGACTTAATGGATATTCAAATAATCAGGTAATTTACCTAATCCCTGTCTGATGATTTTAGGTTCAACTTCAGTTAAATCTAAAATAGTTGAAACTTTGTACCTTGGTTCTAGCCCATTATCAACAATCACATCTACTAACTTACTAAAATGATCAAAGAGTTCAATTTGCGAAGGGTTGGAAATATCTAAAGATTCAAATTTATCCATTTCTACCTCAATCAGATTGGCAGATGTAGAAATTACTGGATTTCCCAATGACTCTAATAAAGCTAAACAAATAGGGCTATCAGGTACTCTAATTCCAGTTGTTTTACGCTTTGGATTCATCACCAACTTTGGTACTAGCTTGGTTGCTGGTAAAATAAAAGTATAAGCACCAGGGATTAAACTCCGCATTAATCGATAGGCAACATCATGTACTTGTGCGTACATGGCAATATTTGATAACGAAGGGCATAAAAATGTTAAAGGTTTATCATTAGAAATTTTTTTAAGCTCCCTAACCCTCTTTACCGCCGATTTAGAGTTAAGATCGCACCCGATCGCATATACAGTATCAGTCGGATAAAGCATAACCGCCCCAGATCGTAATTCCGATACAATTTGATTAACTGTGCGAGTTTGTGGTGTTTCGGGATTGAGGTTATATATTTCCGCCATGGATTGGAAAGGGATGACAATAATATTCTATTCTGGGGATAATCTTTATGGTCTAACCACTACTTATCGGATTTAGTCTCAGCCGCAATCTTTTTGTCTCGTAACTGCTCTGGAGTTACTAATTTTTCCGCATCAGACTTATTAGGAGTAGTTTTTTGAGCAGCAAACTCTAAAGTTGTGCCCAGAGTTGAACCCGAAGATACTAAACCAGTCAATCCATTAATTAAAGTCCGAATGTTAGAACGAAACTTAGGATCACCCGTCAGTTCATCTAGGTCACTGGAAATTTTTTGAGCATTAGCAAATGTGATACGAGCAGCATCGAGAGTAGCTCTGAGGGAGGCAATAGTTTCAGGATTATTAATTTCCTTAGAGGCAATACGAAGGTTGTTAGCAGTTTCGGCTGCACTTTCAGATAATTTTTTTAGATTTTCGATAAATTCTCCGTTTGCCAAAAGTGGCTTAGCACTTGCCAATAAAGCCTGTGCTTCTTTAGATGTGTTACTGATACTTTGTAAAGTACTTGCTAAGTTCTCACGGTTAGATGTTAAAAAATTTTCGGCGGTATTAGCGGTTTTACCTACACTTACGGCGGCATTACTAATTTGCCCTGCAGTTTCACCAAAGCGATCAAGTTGCTTATCCACTCCTGAGGCGACTGTGGTTACGCGATCAGATAATTTTTTAATACTTTTTGCGGCTTCAGTGGTACTTTTTAGGGTACTGCTTAGAGTTTCAATCAATTTACTGTCATTGACCTGCCGTAATGCTGCCGATGTTTGTCTTAATAATCGGGTAAAGCTTACGCCCACAGCACCATCAATACTTTTGCCACTACAGACAACTATTTGATTATTACACTTTTCACTTAAAGGATTATTGCTACTGTTAGCCATTAGATCAGATTGAGGCAGAATATCAATGACCGTACTACTTAGAAAACCACTTTGAGTAGTCTCAATAATTGATTGTCGAGGGATAATCAGATTGGGGTTAGAGATTGCTACGGTTACTACTGCCCCATCGTTCTGCACATTTAAACTCTGTACCTTACCAACCTGAACGCCTCTAAACCTCACTGCTGATCCTACATCGAGTCCACTGGCATCTGGAAATTTGATCGCAAAGGTAAAGCCAGTCTCTCCCAATCTAAAGCCTTTGAGCCATAGAACAATTGCGCCAAATACTCCTATCCCCACTAAAATTAGTATTCCGAGGGAGCCTTCTCTTAGAGTCTTTGCTTGCATTATACCTGTACCTCCTTAGCTATAATTTGGATTGGACCATCTTTACTGCCACTTAGAAATTGTTGCACATAAGGATCATCTGTACTGTCAATTTCATCAATAGTTCCTTCCCAACGCACATTTCCTTCGTATAGCATTATGACTCGATCAGCAGTACGCCGAATAGTGCTTTCTTGGTGGGTAACGACTATGTAGCTATCACAAACCTGTTGTTCAGTTTTTAACGAACGAATCAAATCTTCAATAATGGTTGAAGCTACAGGGTCCAGTCCTGCGGTGGGTTCATCGTAGAGCAGAATCTTTTTAGCTTTTTCAGTAGCGTCTTCCACAATTGCCCGAGCAAAGCTTACCCGTTTTCGCATTCCTCCTGAAAGTTGACTGGGATAGCGATCGCCAATATTAGGCAAACCCACTAATGCTAACTTTTGCTGAACCATCTCTGCAATCTCACGATGGGAAAGATGTGAATGTTCAAATAAAGAAAAACCAACATTCTGCTCTACGGTTAAAGAGTCAAATAAGGCAGCCTGTTGAAATACCATGCCAATATGAACATCATCATCTGTGCCAGCAATGCTATGCAAAGGTTTACCATTTACCAAAACCTGACCCGAATCAGGAGCCAATAAACCAGTGATAATCCTCAAAATTGTTGACTTGCCTGTACCAGAAGGACCAATTATGGCAACAGCGTCCCCGTCATATATCTTTAGATCAATACCATTTAGAATTACTGTATTACCAAAGCTTTTATGAATACCTTGTAGTTCTAGAATAGGAGTGGAAAGGTTATCTAACTGCTGATATTGCTTATCTAAGGATGACTCTGCCACTTAAATTACTTCACTTAAATCTACAGGGAACAATTTGAAATTTAGTTTACATTACCCTAGGCAATTAGACTAGGCTTCTAAAGAACTTCTAAAGAACTTAAGATAAATTTACCTTGTGCTTCATATCCTTGACCTACTACTTACGAATTTGATCTTGCGAATTTGATATAGTTAAATTCCTATGGGATATACGGCTAATCTTAGTATCAAACCTCAACATGATGAAAATCTCTTTGACTATAGTTTCGTTATTTCTAGTGGCAATCGCTTGTTTATATCTATTTTGGTCAAGTGGGGATCAGCCTTTATTTGCCTTAACTGGAGTTACACCTACTAATCTTGGCATCAATGACAATAAATTAGCTGCCTGCCCTTCTAGTCCCAATTGTGTATCTAGTCAGGCGATCGACCCACAGCACTATATAGCCCCAATTCAGTATCAATCTTCTAATCCTGAAGCCTACAGTAAACTCAAGCAATTAGTAGAATCACAGAAGCGTACTCAAATTATTGCTCAAACTGATAATTACATATATGCTCAAACTACCAGCCGACTCATGGGATTTGTTGATGATGTAGAATTTTACTTCCGTCCTGATACTCAATTAATTGAGGTGCGATCGGCATCACGTCTAGGAGAGTCCGACCTTGGTGTTAATCGTCAGCGAATTGAGCAAATTAGATTAAAATTTCATGGTCTTAACTGATGCAAGGTACCCTCAAAGAAATAGACCTATGGAGTATTCTCAAGTTAATTGAACTTGGTCAACGTACTGGTGAACTACTAGTGCAATCTTATACTGGGACTTCTTGGTTCATATTTTTTCTCAATGGCAATATTGTCTATGCTACTTCCACTGAAACTCAAAGACTGAGACAGTACTTACAAGCCCTAGGACTTGATCAAGCTTTAAATCAGGTAAACCCATTGAACTTTAGTTTTAACTTACTAGAATACGGACAAATATGGGCTTTGCTGGAATCAGGTACACTTACTTCTAATCAAGCGATCAAGATTCTTACCAATATGGTTTATGAAGTACTAACTGATCTAACAAGCCTATCCGAAGCTACTTTTACCTTCAATCAGGCGATCGCCCTATCGCCTCAACTAATAAACATTAAATTTGATTTAATTTCTGGAGATATAATTAGGCAAACTCAACAGTGGAAACAACTATATCAATTTATTCAATCCCCTGATCAATTTCCTAAAATTATTAACCCTAATTTATTAGTAAATCACTCTTTAACTGAAAGCTTATTTAAATGGATTGACGGAAAAACATCAATCAGACAAATAGCTCGCTACTTAAACCAAACTTCCCTCGAAATCGCCACCATAATCTTTACAGAGGTAAAGCAAGGTCATCTAGCTATCTCTCAAGCAGGATTACCGACAAATCACCAACACAATTCAGCAGGATTACGAATCACTTGTATAGATGACAGTATAACTATTTGCCGCGCCGTAGAGTACATTCTGCAAACTAATGGCTATCAAGTTACATCAATTTCTAATCCAGTTAGAGCCTTAAGCCTAGTTTTTCAGCTAAAACCAAATCTAATTTTTTGTGATATTACCATGCCTGAATTAGATGGCTATGAATTATGTGCAATGCTTAGAAAATCTGTTGCATTTTCACAAATACCGATTATTATGCTGACAGGTAAGGATGGGTTTATTGACAGGATTAAGGCACGTATGGTTGGAGCCACTGAATATTTAACTAAACCGTTTCGAGAAAAAGAACTTTTAACTGTGGTTGAGAGATACCTAGGTAGTAATAAATCTACAATAAGTAAGTAAACTTAAAATATTGGGCATAATTAGCCTCAGCATCTGGGAGAAGATATATGAGTAAGGTTTTAGTAGTTGAAGATAGTCCACCTCAAAGAGAAATGATTTCTTCCTTATTAAAAAATAGTGGCTTAAATGTGACTTCAGCTAGTGATGGGGTAGAAGCATTAGAACAAATCCAGCAAGACTGCCCAGATATTGTGGTTTTAGATATAGTTATGCCACGAATGAATGGTTATGAACTGTGTCGCCGACTCAAGGATAATCCTAAGACCAAAGAACTACCAGTAGTTATGTGTTCGACAAAAGGAGAAGAGTTTGATCGCTATTGGGGATTACGCCAAGGAGCTAATGCATATATAGCTAAGCCATTTCAACCACAGGAACTCGTGGGTACAGTCAGAAAGTTACTAAGAAATTCAAACTAAATAGTTAATTTGAGTTGATTTAATCATTTACTTGCTGTTAGATATTAGCAGTGGTTATTCAATAAATCCCTCAAGTCATAGCTACAAATCCAATATCGTTCAATAAAACTTTTAGATTATGGTAGAAAATTCAGAACTAGAGATCGATCAAGACCAAAAACCGCCATTTCAGGAAGTTGAGGCTCCAGAAGAAGTTGAAGTTAAAGTTCCAGAAGGAGAGTTACACTTACGATTTTTTGTGGGTTCTGGTATCGAATTTGCTCTGCCCGCCGTAGGAATCAAGGAAGTATTGGAATACTCTCCAGATCGAATTAATCCCATGCCTAACGTTTCTTCAATGCTTCTAGGCACAATTAATTTAAGAGGTAGAGTAGTTTGGGTTGGTGATCTGGGACAACTCCTAGGCGAATCAACCCCTCTTAGCATTGATCGTAATGATGTTTCAATTATTGCTGTAGAAGATCAAGGTTTAATTCTGGGCTTAGCCATAGAGAAAATTGGAGTTATAGCATGGCTTGATCCAGACGAGCTTAAAGCTACTAAAACTCTCCCTGACAGCATGGCACCTTTTATTAAAGGAGAATGGATTATAGATAATGGCAATCACTCCCTTAAACTTTTAGACCAAGTTAGCATTTTACGCTCAGCACGTTGGGCATCTTAAAATAATAGGGAATAATGGTTAATACACACCTTATAGTAATTCGGGCATTTTAATTAATATGTATATAGGTATGAGACTCAGGAGAAAGTAAATGGCACCTAGCATTCAAAACCAAAAAGATTACGAGAAAGCGTCTTTAGCATATATGCAAGGTGACTATGAAAATGCGGCAGCAATGACAGAAAAGTTGGTTAAAGAATCACCTGATAATGCAACTTATCGCTTACTCAATGGGCATATTAATTTGGTTTTGGAAAAGTACCAATCTGCAGTTGATGACTACCAAATAGTCCTACAGCTTACAAATGATATGGCAATCATCGAAAATGCCAACTGGGGAATGGAGACTGCAGTAGATAGACTAAGACAAGATGAGGAAGATGACACAGAAGAACAGCCATCTTACTCTTATTCAGATAACTCTGAAAAGTTTCCAGAGCCTAATCAAGCATTTAATGAATTTGCTGATAATTTTCCTGATGACGAGATTGACGATCCATTTTCCCTTGGGCAAGATGAATTTATTACCCAAGCAACTAGTATTCAGTCTAGTCCTCGCACTAGTTCTCAGGCTAACCCTACTAAGCTTGAGATCGAAGCAGCCGAATCATCACTTGGGGATACCTATGCTGGAGAATCTAGGGTTGAGTTTAATAGCTTTGATAACAGCGATGATTTTACCTTTAACAGCTTAACCCTCGACGAAGCAAATCAGTATGATCTTGATCAAGATATTGACTATTCAGATATTACTGAAGCAGTGATTGCAGAACCTAAAACTGCCCAATCAGTTGATAAAGACGATAATAATCTTGTATTTATCAATGAATTTGACGACTTTGACAACCTATCTGATGTTTCTGGTTTCCCTGGTGCATTTGATGACTCTGAAGCTACCCAGATGGTAACAGGTGGAGAGGTTAGTGGCTTTAATGTCGGTGCTAAGCCTTTGCCTAAGAACCAGCTGGATATTAAGGAATCATCAAAAACGTTTAGTTCAAGTACTGGTTCTCCAAAAACTCCCATTGCAATCTCTGCTCCTATTGATAATGGTAAAAAAGGTGTATTTTCTTTTTTTGATAATATGCCCCTAAAGAGTAAATCACTCTTTATTTCTTTCCTGTCAGGTCTGGCGGCGGTCTCTGCTATAACTTTTGTGGCGACTTCTGCAGTTACTGATTTGATCACCAAGGAAGACCAGCCATCTATTCCCAAACAGGAAGTTATCTCTAGGGTTACTAAGTTTAGCCTAACAATGGCTTTAGCAGCCGGATTAAGCAGTAGTATAATTACCCTCTTAATTAGCCTCAGAGCCTTAGGATTAGTTAAACGAACCACTGATAACCTACAAACCCAATTTGAATTGGTAATCAAGGGTGATATGAATCCAAGAGCAGTAATTTATTCCGCTGATGAGTTTGGTAAGTTGGCAGCTAGTTTTAATCAGATGATTCAATCTATATTGAATAGTACCCTTGAAGCACAACGTAAAGCCGAAGAGCAAGAACAGTCAAAAGAAGACTTACAGCGTCAGGTAATTAGATTGCTAGATGATGTAGAAGGTGCTGCTAGAGGAGATTTAACTGTACAGGCAGAGGTAACTGCGGACGTATTAGGTGCAGTAGCTGATTCATTTAACTTAACTATTCAAAACCTAAGAGAAATTGTTCAACAGGTAAAATTGGCAGCACGACAGGTTAGCGAGGGTTCTAAAGAAAATGAAAGCTTTGCTCGGAGTTTATCCTCCGATGCGCTGCGTCAAGCCGAAGAATTAAGTGTCACCTTGAATTCAGTTCAGGTAATGACGGAGTCAATTCAACGGGTGGCAGAAAATGCTAGAGAGGCAGAGCAAGTTGCAAAATTGGCTTCTCAAACTGCACTCAAGGGTGGAGAGGCTGTAGAAAGGACGGTGTCAGGTATTCTGGATATTAGAGAAACAGTTGCGGAAACAACTCGTAAGGTAAAACGACTGGGTGAGTCATCTCAGGAAATCTCTAAGATTGTAGGACTTATTTCTGCCATCTCTTCTCGGACTAACCTATTAGCATTAAACTCTAGTATTGAGGCTGCTAGGGCTGGAGATGCTGGCAGGGGGTTTGCGATTGTTGCAGATGAAGTTAGGCAACTTGCAGATAGAGCAGCTAAGGCTTCTAAGGAAATTGAAAAAATCGTACTACAAATTCAAAGTGATACGGGTTCATTGCAGCAGGCTATGGATAAAGGTACACAACAGGTTATTGATGGTACTAAGCGGGCAGAGCAAGCAAAACAATCACTGGTTGATATTATTCAGGTGTCACAGAGAATTGATGGATTAGTAAGATCAATCACGGAAGATACTATCAAGCAAACCGAAACCTCAAGAACTGTGGCGCAGGTAATGCAATCAGTTGAGCTTACAGCCCAAGAGACTTCTCAGGAGTCACAAAGGGTGTCTGCTTCACTTCAAAATCTTGTGGGTGTTGCTCGGAGCTTACAAGAGTCTGTGGAACGTTTCCGAGTTGACTCTGAATACACAACTGGAGGCAAGGCTTAAGCCTTAGTCATTCAATCCTTACAAATATATCTCTATAAGAAGAACCCGCCATGAACACAGAACAACAGCAACAACGTATTATGGGCTACTTCATTGAGGAAGCCAAGGATCACCTTAATACTATTGAACAAGGCGTACTGAATCTTCAGGATGTTTTGCTGGATACAGAAATGACCAATGAGATGTTTCGGGCAGCTCACTCCATTAAAGGTGGTGCCGCAATGTTGGGTGTTGTGAGTGTGCAACATATATCCCACAGGTTGGAAGATTACTTTAAGATTCTTCAAGAGCATAATAATATTCAGGTTGACGAAAGATTAAAGAGCTTATTTTTGGCTGGCTTTGATCGCCTACAGGAACTTATTGAGCAATTAGAGACTAACTATAAGATTTCCGATGAGCTTGCTAGCTCTGCCTTAGAAAGTGTTAAGCCGATATTTATTGAACTAGAGTCCTATTTAAATCGATTGGTTGAGGGTGACGCGGCTGATAGTAGTGATAACTTGGTATCGACTTTTCAATCACAGGTTGCTAATAAGTTGCGGGATATGCTTCAGTTATTTAAGCAGGATGATACTGCTGGCTCAAGACGAGAGCTTGAAAACATTTGCTCAGATTTATTGACTATTGGAAACAATTTAAACTTGCATAACTGGTCTCAGCTAATTCTGACCTCAAAAGCGGCGATCGCCTTTGAGGATAATTCCTACCGAGTACTTGCCCCAGTTATTATTAAAGATACAAAATATGCACAGGATTTAGTATTGCAAGGCAAAGATAGTGATATTACTATCTCTCCAGAACTTCAAGCTTTAATTCCAACTACAGCCCCGATCGCATCCTTTAATGATGATGATGACATCACTGTATTTATGGATAACATATCAGACTTTGATTCATCTGATGTTTCTATGGATGACCTATTCAGTGATGCTGGATTGGAATATAGTAACGAAAGCAATTCGGATTTTGATGATCTATCAGATTTATTTGAAAGTGTGTCAGCGATCGCAGATGAAGAAACAGGAGATCTTTCCATAACCGAGACTGAAACAATTAATAGCCCAGAAAGCTCGGCTGACTTTAATTTTGAAACATTTAATTTGTCTTCTGACATACCACAAGATGCTGGATTTGAAGACTTAGGCTTAGAGGATTTATTACAGGATACAATTACCGACACTGCTGAAGTTTCTTTGCCTGAGCAGGATATTTCAACTGGCTTTTCCGATGACGATCTTGGGTTAGAGGATTTCTTTTCTGCCACCGATGAAAATAACTTAGAGTCTTTGCAATCCATTGATGCAGGGGCGTGGAGCGGAGACATTACAGAAAGCTCTGAACCCATCGATGATTTTATCAATGAGTTTTCGATGGTAACTGAGGCAACCGAAGCGGGTGATAACGAAATAGTTACAGATCAAGCTTCTGAACTTAACCTTGACAACCTAGTTAGTGATGACAGCATTGAGGAGCCAGAAGAATCTGTAGACTTTGGTGAATTTGAACTCACAGCCGAAGAGCCAAGTATTACCAGTGCAGAATTCAGTAATGACAGCATTGAGGAGCCAGAAGAATCTGTAGACTTTAATGAATTTGAACTCACAATCGAAGAACCAAGCATTACCAGTGCAGAATTCAGTGATGACAGCATTGAGGAGCCAGAAGAATCTGTAGACTTTAATGAATTTGAACTCACAACCGAAGAACCAAGTATTACCAGTGCAGAAGTTAGTAATGACGGCATTGAGGAGCCAGAAGAATCTGTAGACTTTAATGAATTTGAACTCACAATCGAACAACCAAGTATTACCAGTGCAGAAGTTAGTAATGACAGCATTGAGGAGCCAGAAGAATCTGTAGACTTTAATGAATTTGAACTCACAATCGAAGAACCAAGCATTACCAGTGCAGAATTCAGTGATGACAGCATTGAGGAGCCAGAAGAATCTGTAGACTTTAATGAATTTGAACTCACAACCGAAGAACCAAGCATTACCAGTGCAGAATTCAGTAATGTTGATTTAGCTGAGCCTACTACTGAAATTACTTCTACTAGTGAGCTTGATGAGTTAGAAATAATCTCTGCTGAGCCAATTCAAGAATCAGTATCCGAGTCAAGTCCTATTAGTTTTGATGAGTTGGAAACCTTAATTGAGACTCCACCTCCTGTTCCGGTTAAAAAAGCAGCTAATGATGACTTTGATGACCTAGAAGCACTACTACGAGATTCTGGCGAAGCAGGGGGAATTGGGGTAAAAGTCTCGAAACGTCCTGTAGCTGCGAAGAGGCAAACAAGCAAGATCATATCTCAGACGATGAAAGTTGACGTTAAACACCTTGATAGTTTGAATAACTTGGTAGGTGAGCTTGTGGTCAATCGTAATTTGTTGGATCAAGATCAAGAAAAGATGCAGCAGTTTCTAGCTAATTTACTCACCCAAGTACAGCTTTTGAGTGATGCCTCCCAAAAAATGAGAGATCAATATGACCGATCTTTGCTTGAAAGTTCACTGGTTGCTACTCGTGAACAAAGTAGAGTATCTACCGCATTAATGCAAAGTCGGTTAGACAGTGACTCAAGATCAAGAAGTACATCTACTGATTTCGACTCGATTGAACTTGACCGATTTAGTGATTTTCATGCTCTGTCTCAAGAAATTATTGAGTTGATTGTACGAGTTCGGGAATCAGCTTCAGACATTGAGTTCGTTGTTGGTGAAACTGAACAAGTTACTCGTCAGTTGGGAGTAATTACCAACCAAGTTCAAGATGATCTAAAGCAATCTCGGATGGTTCCATTTGCTCAAATTGCCGATCGCTTACCTAGGGCAGTTAGAGATTTAGCGATTAAAACTGGGAAAGAAGCAGATATAGATATTAGGGGACGGGAAACTCTGATTGATAAGGCTATTCTGGAGCAGTTATACGATCCAATGACCCACCTAGTTAGCAATGCCATCGTGCATGGACTAGAGGATGTTAATACTAGACTTAGTGCGGGCAAATCAGCAAAGGGCATGATTACGGTGCGTGCCTATCATCAGGGCAATCAAACTATTATTTCAGTTAGTGATGATGGGGCTGGAATTGATATAGAGAGAGTAAAACGTAGTGCTGTTGCTAAAGGAGTTAGAACAGAAGAAGAAGTTAATCATTTGACTGATGATGAGGTTTTTGAGCTATTATTTGAAGCTGGATTCAGTACCAAGAGTCAAGCTGATGAATTTGCAGGACGAGGGGTTGGATTAGATGTGGTCAACTCTGCCTTAAATGATATTAGAGGCTCGATCTTTACGGAATCCATCCTAGGGCAGGGAACTACTTTTACTATTAGATTACCTCTAACCTTAAGTATCTCTAAGGCAATGTTATGTGTTAGCAATCGCACAAGAATTGCTTTCCCTGTAGATGGATTTGAGGATATGGTTGAAGTGCCTCAAAATCAAATATTTACGAACCCTCAAGGACAATCCTGCTTAACATGGCGCAATACAACTCTGCCTTTTCAGCCCCTTTCTGATTTACTGACCTATACAAGACAGGTTAGCCGTAGCAGCATCTATAACAAGCTAGAGGATGACGTTATATCGATCATTGTTTTGCGTAATGACACAGGATACTTGGCGTTACAGGTTGATCAGTTCCTTGGCGAAGGTGAAATTGTAATTAAGCAGTTAGAAGGACCAATCCCCAAACCAGTTGGTATTGCTGGGGCAACTATTTTAGGGGATGGTCGAGTTATGGCGATCGCCAACGTGCTAGAGCTATTTGATATTGCCAGTGGTAGGCTTAAACCTTCCTATGCTGCACCAGAAGCTCCAGTTCCTGATGCGGATGAAACTACTGATCCTACGGTACTAATTGTGGATGACTCAATTACGGTAAGAGAATTACTGTCTCTAACCTTTAGTAAGGTAGGCTATAGAGTTGAGCAAGCGAAAGATGGTAAAGACGCATGGGAAAAACTCCGCGCGGGTATGCAGTGCAACCTGATCTTCTGCGATATTGAGATGCCAAGAATGGATGGATTGGAACTGCTCTCTCGATTACAAAAAGATGAGTTTCTGTCCAAAATTCCAGTGGCTATGTTGACATCCCGTGGTACAGATCGCCACCGCAATGCTGCTAAGGAGTTAGGAGCAAAGGGTTACTTTACCAAACCCTATCTGGAAGAAGAAGTCATCACAGCTTCTAAGCGTCTATTAAAGGGTGAAGCTTTAGTTTAGTTATCACTCCTAGTTGTTTATAGTCTTTTTACTTAACGGAACCTGAGTTTAGGTTAAGCCTCCCCTGTTTGTAAAGGAGGCTTCTTTGTTTGGTAGCAATATGCCCATAAATGCTATTGATGATGGCATTGCTGAATAGTGGAAAAATTTAAAACTCCCATTTCTAATCCCAATACTAAAAAGATAGTAAAACCAAAATTTGAATTAAGTCCACCCCAAAGGTTTAGTATAGGAAATTATTAAAAATTGGAATAGGGATTAATAGGGCATGATAGATGATAAAAAGAGGTTCAAGTAACTATGGAATAATCTGTCATAACAGACTAATCATATTGAAATGTTCAACTGTACTTAGAGGTAAAGAATTTTTCGCCTTGTCAGAAAGACTTTCTCTTCCCCTAAGAAATTAGAAAATCATATTGGAGCTATCTGGATACTTATCCATCACTACAATTCTGAAATCTAAACTGAACTATCTATCGTGCCCTCCTGATCCCTGCCAAATAAATCAAATCACCAATTACTCTACACCTTCAATACGGTCTTCCAGCTCTTGATACAAGTCACGCAGCATTTCCAAGTTTTGGTCACTGGTTTCCCAATAACCTCTACCGTTCACTTCTAATAGAGTGCCAACAATCTTACGGAAAGAGTGAGGATTCATGTTTTTGAGGCGATCGCGCATTTCCGCATCTTTAACATAGACATCATTGACATCTTCATAGACCCAGTTATCTACAGCACCAGCCGTTGCCGACCAACCCATAGTATTAACAAGGCGTTTGGAGATTTCTCTGACTCCTTCGTAGCCATGATTGAGCATGCCTTCGTACCACTTGGGATTGAGCAGCTTAGTTCGGGAATCTAAACGCACAGTTTCAGAAAGAGTTCGCACTTGAGCATTCGCCGTAGTCGTATCTGCCATGTAAGCACTGGGTTGCTTACCATCCTTACGCAGACTAGCTACAAGCTTGGTTGGATCCGAATCAAAGTAGTGCGAGACATCGGTTAAACTAATTTCCGAAGAGTCAAGGTTTTGGAAAGTGACATCTACAGACTTGAGTGCCGACTCATAGATTTGGCGTTGTTGGGTATTGCTAACCTCAGAACCGAAGGCGAAGGACTTACGAGCTAGATACATCTCTTGTAGTTCTTCTTCCTTTTCCCAAGTGCTATTCTCTACAGCAAGGTTGACATTAGATGAATAGGAACCCGAAGCATTACTAAATACCCTAGTTGCCGCTTGACGGGTACTAATTCCTAGTTCTTCTGCTTGGGCGATCGCATGCTTACGAACAAAATTCATCTCAAGGGGTTCATCAGCTTCTGCTGCCATTCTCACAGCCCGATCTAGTAAATCCATTTGATTGATGAATAAATCACGGAATACGCCTGAGCAATTAACGACAACATCAATACGAGGGCGACCTAATTCTTCTAAGGAAACTAATTCCAATCTATTCACACGACCAAGGGCATCAGGCAAAGGCTTGACCCCCACCATCCACAGCACTTGTGCTAAGGATTCACCATAGGTTTTGATATTATCAGTCCCCCAAAGTACTAGGGCGATCGTTTCCGGGTAATTGCCATTGTTATCAGCTTTTTGGCGTTCCAGTAGTCTTTCCACTACGACTTGAGCAGCTTGTACCGCAGCACTGGTGGGAATTGACTGAGGATCAAGGGCGTGCATATTTTTACCCGTAGGCAGCACGTTGGGATTTCGGATGGGATCGCCACCAGGACTAGGCAGGATATATTCACCTTCTAAAGCCTTAATCAAGCCACCAAGTTCATTATCAGCAATGATTTGTTTCAAGCAAAATTCTAAAAATTCAAATAAGGGCTTGATTTCATCCTTATTGACTTTTTCATAACCTGAGGATTTTAAAGATTCAATCCAAGGCTCCACTTTACCCATATTCAGGAAGTTCAGCACTGATAGCTTGGAAATGCGCCCGTCCACATCAGCTTTAGCTTTGACTAATGCTCCCACTGCCTTATTGGTTGTAGCTTTCATTGTTGCTAACAGTTCCACATCAGCATAGTTGCCTTTATCACTGGATTTATAGATTTGTTCTAAATCTCGTCCAATACTTTCGGCAATAATCCGTAATAGAGATTTGACATTATCTTCAGGGCGATCAAAACTGGCAATGCTGGAAAGCACATCCGTAATATCTTCAAGTTTTGGAGCTTCACCGACAACGTGCAGTCCACAAGGTAGAACCCTTGATTCCACTTCCATTAGTTTGTTATAAACCTGACCGACAATGTTGTCACGTTCTTCGAGGCTCATATCCTTAGCATCTAGATCGCCTAAATCCACATCTTGATCGAGATTTACTAACCGTACCTTATCCATAATCGTATTGACGATGGAAACCCCACGATTACCTAGACGTAGTTCCTTATAGGAGCCAATTAATTCGCTCAGTTCCTTTAAGCCTCGGTGTAAGCCTGCATTTTCGGGAGCAGGAGTGAGATAACTGATGGTAGTGGCATAACCTCTGCGCTTGGCGATCGTCGCTTCGGAAGGATTATTAACAGCGTAGTAATAGATATTGGGTAAGGCTCCAATTAAGTTATCGGGATAGCATTCACCTGAAAGCCCAATCTGCTTGCCAGGCATGAATTCCAGCGATCCATGGGTACCAAAGTGTAGAACCGCATCAGCCTTCCAAATTTGATTGAGATAGGTGTAGTAAGCTGCAAATCCGTGGTGGGGTGAAGCTGATTTACTGAAAAGTAAGCGCATGGGATCGCCTTCGTAGCCAAAGGTGGGTTGCACACCGACAAATACATTGCCGTAATGCTTACCGTAGATCAAAAGGCTCTGCCCATCGGAGTTAAGATGCCCTGGAGGTGCGCCCCATTGTTCGGTAATGCGATCGCAATAGGGAGTATTTTCTTCATAATCACGAACAGAAAGCTTGGCGGCAATATTTAATTCGGGGCTACCAGCCATGGCATTGGGATTATGGAGAATATCCTGCATTAAGGCATTGGCATCGGCGGGAATATCTTGCACGTCATAACCGTTACCTGCTAGAGCCTTGATTACTTTATGGATGGAGGCAAATACATCTAAGTAGGCGGCTGTGCCAATATTGCCCTTGTCTGGGGGGAAGCTAAAAATCGTAATTGCAATCTTTTTCTCTAATCTAGGCTTGCGGCGTAGGGTTCCCCACTTAATGGCACGATTAGCAATCATTTCTACCCGATCTGATAGGGCGATCGCTCTGCCTGTCATTTCATCCCGCCCAGACATGACAATTGGATCCATAGCTCCATCTAGTTCAGGAAGAGCAACCTGTAAAGCCACTTGCACAGGATGTAAGCCCAAATCACTATCTTGCCATTCTTCAGTGCTTTGGAAGACGAGGGGTAACGCCACCATGTAGGGACGGTTTAATTTTTCCAGGGCAGCAACTGCCTTAGGATGATCCTGCCGTGCGGGTCCGCCCACGAGCGCAAAACCTGTAAGTGAGACTACACTATCGACTAGGCACTTGCCATCTTTGCCGTAGAAATAGGCATCCACTGGTTTAGAGAAGTCTAAGCCGCCTGCAAATACGGGAATTACTCTAGCTCCTTTTGATTCCATTTCTTGAACCACTGCCACATAATGGGCGTCATCTCCAGTGACAATATGGCTACGGGCGCAAACCAAACCGATGCAAGGTGCTAAGGGGTCTTTAATATCCGCAGAAATATCCCGACGGGCATTGAACCAGTTTAGATATTCATTAATGTCGTCAAACATTTTTGGAGCCATAGGATGCCAAATTCCCATATCTAAATAGGTGACAGGATCGGCTACAGTGATGGATTTAGAACCAGCAGGGAGATAATTCTTTGCCAGCATTAATAGGAAGTTTTTAATATTCTCTTCCGATCCACCCAGCCAGTACTGAAAGCTCAACATAAAGTTACGAGCATCCTGCGCCTTATCCATCGGCATATATTTGAGAATCTTGGGTAGAGTCTGGACAACCTTGAGCATGCTGTCTTGGAAGGAGCTACCCGATTTCTCTTTACGCTTACGCATGAACTGGGCGATCGCACTTTTGGACTGCCCTAAATTTTCCATACTAAAGCTACCCATTTTATTCAGGCGCATGACCTGGGGCATAGAAGGGAAAACGATACAAACATCAAGGCGATCGCGGTGAGGGGCAACGGCATCTACAACTTTATTTGCTAAATCCTCGATAAAAATTAACGAACCGATAAATATATTGGCAGTGGCAACATCAGCCTTAAATGCCTCATAAGCCTCAGGTTGGCGTAATTCTTCAATTAAATAGCCATTGACTTCAATCACTAGGCTAGGATTATTTTTATTAATTGAGGCGATCGCTCCACTCAAAGCACTTTGATATTGTGGTTCTAATACAACATAGACGACTTTCATAAGTGCCCGATTATCGTTTTGTAAATTGGGGGCAATGTGTCTGGTCGTAGGTTTCACAGAAGTGAGCATGAAGTCTCCTAAAGCATTTAATCTCTATGTATAGACTCAGTTTTAGCAAAGAATTTTAGGGATTAATGGTGAAATTGGGGATTTGAAACATTTTGCAATCAAATTGTTGAGATTTGTTAATAAAATTTAATGTCATTACTTTGATAAATGTGTAGTTTTAATAATTTTTCTTTAATTAGTTCTTTAACTGGCAGCGATCGCCCCACTACAGGAACTCCCCTTACCCGCAGTACAGCCAAAGCAATGACGACCTGTAACAATTGTCCGTTGGGCAAGTAATTCTGGACTAAAATCACGAATATGGGTATAGCGGCTATTTTTCTTAGCTTTTTGATTACCTTCTAGTTGAACTTCTAGCTCCAGCATTTGGTTAAAGTCACAGTCATATAATTTCCCATCCCAACTCACAGAAATCGTATTGCGACACATCAGCCCCGCTATGGTGGCAGGATTAAAGGAATTGACCAGTAACTCCATATAACCTTGTAAATTACCCGATTGTTCCAGCCATTCCAACTGTCGAACGATCGGCATATTACTAATTGAAATCAGGCGATCGAAGGTAATTTCATGATTTTCCCACAGCCCTTTTTTCCACATTTGCTCTAGTAAAGCAGCTTGATTACAAGGTAAAGAGGTATCCGTGGGATTGCTAACTAAAGTTAGTTGACGTTGGGGATTTCCCTGTCCGTAACCCACAGCATTAAGGCGGCGTAAAGCTTCGATCGATTGGGTAAAAGTCCCATCACCCCGTTGCTTATCGGTATTGGGCTGGCGGTAGTGGGGTAAAGAGCAAACAACTTCAACCCCAAGCTCAGCAAACCATGCGGGTAAATCTGTCATAGTCGGCAAAAGTAGCACCGTCAAATTACACCGATCAATTACATGTTTGCCACGGCTTACACATTGCTCAACTAAATAGCGAAAGTGCGGATTAAGTTCGGGTGCACCACCTGTAATATCCACCGTATGGGCTGCTGTTTGGTCAAGGGCAGCAAGGCAAGCATCAATGGTAGGTCTATCCATATTTTCCCTGCGATCGGGGGCGGCATCCACATGACAGTGCTGACAGGTCATATTGCAGAGCTTACCAAGATTAATTTGAAATATTTCCAATGGGGCGGGCTGTAACTTTTGCCAACCACTGCTTTTAAGGGTCGAGTCAAAGTTTCCCTGCTCTGGCAAATGGGATAGATCGATAGATTCTAATAGAGCGATTTGAGCTTGGGGATTAGCAAGAGTGCTATGGCGACGGTGGAGGGAAAGTGTGGTCATGATTTATTCAGTAACTTTATTCCGTAACTTTAGTAGCTAGGGCAGATTGAGCAAGGCGGGTAACATAGATAGTTACGGCAACGGTGGCAATTAAACCCATAATCCGAATTATCCACTGAATTATCAAGTTATTGGGCGAGTTCCCAGCCCCAAGGCGGGCAATATCCCCTGCTAGAGAACCAATATAAACATACATGACTGTACCCGGAATCATTCCCACCGAAGCAAGGCTGTAGTCCTTCAGGGAAACCCCTGTGGCACCAAAGGCATAATTGAGTAAGTTAAAAGGAAAAATCGGTGAGAGCCGAGTTAGAAATACGATCTTAAATCCTTCCTTAGCCACAGCTTGATCGATCGCAGCAAATTTGGGATTACCTGCAATTTCTTGACTAATCCATTTCCTTGCCCCATAGCGTCCTACTAAAAAAGCGGCGATCGCCCCCAGAGTTGCCCCAATAAATACATAAATCGAACCCCAGATCACGCCAAAAACCACCCCTGCTCCTAAAGTTAGGATTGATCCGGGTAAAAAGGCAACGGTAGCAATAATGTAAATCACAATAAACGCCAACCCACCCCCATAGCCAAGACCTTCGATCCATTGCAAGGCAGTTTGTAACCATTCTTGGGGATTGAAATTTAAATTAGAATAAAGATTTTGAATCATCCGAATTTTCCAAATTTAGCAGCAGCCACCGCCGTTATAGTGCCAAGTCGAATCCGTAATTATGACTTCTTGGGGGAATTGTAAGCTTAGCTTATTTGCGGTTTTATCACATACAGCCAGAGGATTACCCCGAAACAGAATATGCCCCGCCCGATCATCGAGAAACTCCTGCTGACCATGATAAATCGCAGTCTTACCCGTAAAAATACAGGCTCCATCCTGAGCGATCGCAACTTTATAGGAAACCGTATCTAAGCTTTCAAGTAACAGTGGTTGCTCTAGGTTAAAACTATGGGCATCAAGCAGACGATAGGGACGTTTAGCTCGAACTTCCACCTGCCCAAACCCCGCCTTAACCAGATGTTGGGTATATTGGTCGTAGGTCATTGCTCCCGATAAGCACATTGCCCTTAGTCTTTCGTCAGCCTGCAAATGGATGGGAATAGGTCTCGTGGCGATCGGATCGCTCATAATTAGCCTGCCATTGGGTTTAAGGACTCGATAGGCTTCCGCTAATGCCTGATCCAAATCCGCAGCCTCAAAGATATTAAATAAGCAATTCTGAGCTACCACATCCACAGAAGCATCGGGTATGGGCAGAGAAAAAGCATTACCCTCTAAAATTTTGACAAAATCTAGCTTAAACCACGGGTTTTCTTGGGCAGCCACTTGGAGATTACGACTAGCAGCATTACGCATTTCCGCCACTGGATCAACGGCAATTACTGCACCAGAACGGCGACAGAAATAGGCAAATTGTAAAGCTTCTAACCCTCCGCCTACCCCGATATACAGCACCGTGGGCGCACCAGTTAGTTCCGTAGGGTGAATAGTTGTGCCACAGCCATAATTCATTTCCTGCATGATCTGTGGAATTCTAAGATCGGGAAATTGCAGGGGTGGCGTACTAATACAGCACAAGCCAACTTGCGGAGTTTCCGCCGCTTCCGCATAAAACTGGGCAGCCGTGTCGAGGTAGGTCATAGGTAATTCCTAGTAGTTTAATTAATCTAGCTTCTTTTTAGTAAAAGATAAACGTTCGTTTTCCACATCGACAAAGATATGATCGCCATCGATAAAATCACCACGGAGAATGGACTTAGCAATTTGGGTTTCCAGTTGACGTTGAATTACCCGTTTTAGTGGTCTCGCACCATAGACAGGATCGTAACCAACTTCTGCTACAAAATCTAGGGCGGATTCCGATAGATGCAAAGACATTTTACGTTCAGATAAACGTTGTTCTAGGCGTTGTACTTGAAGTTTGACAATTTGGCGGAGTTCTTCGCGGCGCAGAGAATGGAAAATAATAATCTCGTCAATCCGATTTAAAAACTCTGGACGGAAACTGGAACGCATAGATTCCATCACCCGATCGCGCATGATTTCATACTTAGAATCATCTCCACCGATATCTAAAATATATTGAGAACCAATGTTACTGGTCATAATAATAATGGCATTCTTAAAATCCACAGTGCGCCCTTGGGAATCTGTCACTCGTCCATCATCAAGGATTTGCAACATGATATTAAAAACATCGGGATGTGCCTTTTCAATTTCATCAAATAGAATCACAGCATAGGGACGGCGACGGATTGCCTCGGTTAACTGTCCTCCTTCGTCATAGCCCACATAGCCCGGAGGTGCGCCCACAAGTCGAGAAACGGAATGTTTTTCCATATACTCAGACATATCAATCCGCACCATTGCCTCTTCGGTATCAAACAGATAGTTGGCTAGAGCCTTAGCAAGTTCAGTTTTACCCACGCCTGTAGGACCAAGGAAAATAAAACTAGCGATGGGACGATTGGGATCGGATAATCCTGCGCGCGATCGCTGAATGGCATCACTAACCGCAGTTACAGCTTGGCTCTGTCCAATTACCCGTTCATGGAGTTCATCCTCTAGGTATAGCAGCTTTGCCTTTTCTGATTCCACCAGCTTTAGGACGGGAATGCCTGTCCATTTAGAAATAATTTCGGCAATATCTTCTTCTGTGACTTCTTCCCTGAGCATGGGACGACTAGAGACGGTGTGGGTTTCATTAATGCGTTCTTCTGCCTTTTGTAGTTCCCTTTGTAGATCGGTGAGCTTGCCATATTTCAATTTTGCTGCTTTTTCCAGATCGTAATCCCGTTCAGCCTGTTGGATTTCCAGATTTACCCGTTCGATTTCTTCTTTGCATCGACGCACGTTATCAATAATTTGCTTTTCCGATTGCCATTTTGCCGTCAGGGTAACTTGTTCAGATTTTAGTTCTGCTAGTTCTTTAACTAATTTTTCCACACGTTCTTTAGAATCAGCATCGGTTTCCTTTTTTAAGGATAGACGCTCCATTTCCAGTTGCAGAATTTTGCGATCAATTTCATCTAATTCTTCAGGTTTAGAAGTGATTTCCATTTTGAGCTTGGCAGCAGCTTCATCCATCAGGTCAATGGCTTTATCGGGTAAAAAGCGATCGCTAATATAACGAGTGGATAAAGTCGCAGCCGCAATCAGGGCATTATCAGCAATTCTGACCCCATGATGGAGTTCGTAGCGTTCCTTTAAGCCTCGCAAAATAGAAACTGTATCCTCTACGGAAGGTTGATCAACAAAAACTTGCTGGAATCGTCGCTCCAAAGCTGCATCCTTTTCAATATATTTGCGATATTCATCCAAGGTGGTGGCACCAATACAACGCAGTTCTCCTCTGGCAAGCATTGGTTTTAAGAGATTGCTGGCATCCATGGCTCCTTGGGTTGCACCTGCACCGACTACGGTATGAATTTCATCGATGAACAGCACGATTCGTCCTTGGGATTCCATCACTTCCTTGAGAACAGCCTTTAGCCTCTCTTCAAACTCACCTCGATATTTTGCCCCTGCAATCAATGCTCCCATATCTAGGGCAATTAGCTTCCGATCACGCAAAGATTCAGGGACATCTCCACTTAAAATCCTCTGGGCTAAACCTTCGGCGATCGCAGTTTTACCCACACCCGGTTCGCCGATTAATACAGGATTATTTTTAGTGCGGCGGGATAAAATTTGAATGGTGCGGCGAATTTCCTCATCTCGACCAATTACTGGATCAAGCTTGCCCTGCCTTGCCCATTCCGTTAGGTCTCTGCCATATTTAGTTAAAGCCTCATATTTATTCTCTGGCGTTTGATCAGTCACTTTTTGATTACCGCGAATTTGCTCAATGATTTTACGCAGTTTAGCCTCATCTAAGCTAAATTCTTGGAGTAATGTTTTCCCAAAGCGATCGTCCTTAGCAAATGCCAAAACTAAATGCTCAATGGAAATAAAGTCATCATTAAAGGATTTTCGTGCCAATTCTGCCCGATCCAGCAAGGTATCCATACTCCGACCTAGATAGCCAGAGGCAGCATTACTTCCTGTTACCTTCGGTTGACGATTGATAAATTCTTCAGTGCGATCGCGCAGTTTTTCCACACTGACATTTGCCTTATTAAAAATACTGGTTGCTAAACCTTCCTCTTCTAATAAAGACTTCATTAAATGTTCACTTTCAATCTGTTGTTGCTGGGCAGCTTTGGACATTTCTGGAGTCCGCACGATCGCTTCCCAAGCTTTTTCGGTGAATTGGTTTTGAGTAGGCTGCATATTAATAAGGCTTGAATTAAGACTTGTAACTGGTCTGGAATCATATTAGAGGGAATAGCTCTAGCACAAAGATCGGCTATACATCAATGTTTTGTTCGCTTTACCGTACAAGTTTGGTAGGCAGGTTGTTAATTTCTTAGTAATTGTTATGTGCTAGTTTTTAAAACCACAAAATCCAAATCAGTTTTCTAATCGTTGGGCGATCGCCGCAGCTAATAATTTTTGAATGATACTTACTAACTGCTTGAGTTTAACGGGTTTACTTAAATACTCATCAGCACCAGCCCCTAGGCATTTTTCCCGATCGCCACTCATGGCAAGAGCAGTAAGGGCAATGATCGGAATATTAGCTGTAACTGGATTAGCTCGAATTTGAGTAATTGCGGTTAAGCCATCCATTTTAGGCATTTGAATATCCATCAAAATAATATCTGGATGATCACTAAGAGCCACATCTATCGCTTCTTGTCCGTCATGGGCTACGGATAGAATATAGCCTTTACTTTCTAAATAGTCCCAGAGGCTATCTATGTTAGCTTGATTATCTTCGGCAATGAGAATTTTGAACGGAGCCATTTGTAAACTTGAGGGCTGTTCTTGATTAGAAGCGGGAATATTTGTGGTCGCAGGGCTAATTTTATCAACCTGCCTACAGGGTAGCCTCATTGTAAAACAGCTACCTTTGTCCAATTCGCTTTCTACATTAACAGTACCACCATGTAACTGGGCAATATTTTTAACTAAAGCCAGCCCCAAACCTGTGCCATTATATTGACGATTTAAAGCACTATCAATTTGGATGAACGGCTGAAAAAGTTGCTTAACATCTTTGGGGGCAATGCCGATGCCATTATCTCGCACAGCAAAACAAATATAGGATACTTCCTTTTGATCTTCCTGATCATCAGTGACTTCTTCTGTAATCTCTAAGCTAATATTTCCGCCTTCGGGTGTAAATTTGACAGCATTAGAAAGTAGATTAATTAATGCCTGACGCACTCGTAACTCATCTACTTGAATCTTAAAATTTTTTTCATCTTTAAATCGATCGCTAATCAGGATAGATACCTTAATATTTTTGCTTAAGGCGATTTGCTGAATAAAGGTAACACTATCATGGCAAAGACTCTGGACAGAAGCCTCGCCAATATGTAACTCCAGCTTGCCCGACTCAATTTTTGCCAAGTCGAGAATATCATTAATCAGCCGTAGTAAATGTTCGCCACTATTTTCAATGATGGCTAGGGATTTCTTTTGGCGATCGTTTAATTCACCGAATAGTTCTTCCTGCAAAGCTTCAGATAGCCCTAATACCGCATTTAAAGGTGTGCGTAATTCATGGCTCATATTCGCCAGAAATTCATCTTTGAGTCGAGTAGCCCGAGCTAAATCTAAATTACTAAGCATTAACTGTTCATTAATTTGCTTTAAATGCTGCTCGCTTTGTTGGAGGGCAGATGTTCTTTTTGTGACCATATCTTCTAGCTCTTGATTAAGCTGAAGTAATGACTGTTGTGCTAATTTACGTTGGGTAATATCTTCTTTGACAGCAACATAGTGGGTGATTTCTCCTCTAATATTTTTAATTGCGGAAATCGAGGCGTACTCCCAATATAGCTCCCCATTTTTTTTCCTATTTTGAAATTCCCCATGCCAATCTTCGCCATTAGAAATACTTTGCCACATATCCTGATATGACTCTGGTGAGGTAAAACCAGTTTTAAGGATGCGTGAATTAGCTCCCTTTACTTCCGCGAGAGTATAACCTGTTAATTCTTCAAATTTAGGATTAACATACTCAATTTCGCCATAGACATTGGTAATGACAATGGAAGCGGGGCTTTGCTCTGTAGCTTTGGAGAGAATTTGTAAGCTTTCTTCTACTTTTTCACGGCGGCTGATTTCTAGTTTCAGTTGTTGATTTTGGAGGGCAAGGGTTTGAGCTAGTTGACGCAGCTTAATGTGTAATTCAATTCTGGCTATGACTTCTTCCTGTTGAAATGGTTTAGTGATGTAGTCAACAGCCCCTAGGCTTAATCCTTTGACTTTATCTGCCACACTTGCTAGAGCAGTCATAAAGATAATCGGAATATCCTGGGTAATTAGCGACTGTTTAAGCAGTTTACAGGTCTCAAACCCATCTATCCCCGGCATCATAATATCTAAGAGAATTAAATCGGGCATTGCCTTAGTGATTTTCTGAATGCCACTAGTCCCATCCATTGCTACTAAAGTCTTATATCCAGCCGATTCTAAGACACGCACCAGCACTCGAATATTATCAGGGTTATCTTCTACTATGAAAATTACGGCTGGCTTAATAGGATTCATGATTTTTGCTCTGGATTAGCCGTTGCTATGTTTTCAGGGGTATTTTTGAGAATATTTGAAGAAATTATGTCTAGAATTCCTTTCTCATCAAAGGATTGTGCCAGTATTGTTAATTTAGCAGAGAATTGCTCGTACTCTGAGTTCAATTGCTTGAGGCGTTGAGCTTCCTGTTTAATTGTATGAAAATCACCAACTTCTAAGGCGGCTCGGATTGATTCTAGTTCTACTTCGGTGGGAATAATTAGGCGATCGCTTAGTTTCGGAGTATTTGTATTTTTTACGATTACTTCTTGATTACCTTCATTACACAGCCATGTGAGGTGTAGATAGGTTTGGAGCTTTTCTAAAAGTAAATTTGAGTTGATGGGTTTATGCAGAAAATCATTGAAACCTACCTCAAGGCTTTTAATTTTCTCTGACTCTGTAACACTGGCAGACAGGGCAAGGATGGGCATATTTTGAAATTCTGGGATTGTTCTTAATCTGCGTGTCATTTCCCAGCCATCTAGTTCAGGCATTACTAAGTCGGCAATAATCGCATCAATGGGGGAGGTTTGCGCCATGATTATGCCCTGATTACCATTTTCTGCCTCTAGGATCGTAAAACCTAAGGGTTCAAGTAAGCGTTTTAAGACTAACCGATTAACTAATCGATCATCGACCACTAAAATAGTCAACCTGCGACCTTCGTAGCCGCTAATGGGTTGGCAATTTTTAGGCTTGTCGATCAGAGTTTGTGGCTCTATTGCTCTGCCTTGGCGTAGGTCTAGATCAAACCAAAAGCAGCTACCTCGATTTAACTCCGTTGTAACTTGAATGGTACTACCCATCATTGCTACTAATTTTTGGGAAATTGCCAGTCCTAGCCCTGTACCTTCAGGACGACTGCGCCGATCGCCCACCTGCTCAAAGGGAATAAATATTTGTTGGAGATTTTTAGGATCAATACCTCTACCTGTGTCAGCGATCGCAAACCGAATTTTATGGATTTTAGTTAATTGGGTATCCTCACTTTCTGAATTGGGTGAAATTGGTTCCACTCGCAAAGTCACAGTACCCTGATCGGTAAACTTGATGGCATTACCCAACAGATTTAGTAATATTTGCCGTAAACGCTGTTCATCGATCACCACTCGTGCGGGTAAGTTGGTTGCAGGTTCATACTGGAAAATTAGATTTTTTTCCTCAGCCTTAAATTCACATATTTGCACCACTCCTAATAAAAACTGAGCCAAGTCAACTTCACTTAAAACTAGCTCTAACCTATGAGCCTCAATTTTGGCTAGATCAAGAATTTCGGAAATCAGTCCGAGGAGATGATTGCCACACTGATAAATTATTTCTAATCCTTGCTTGTGATCTTCACTTAAATCTGGATCATTGATAAAAATTTGAGCATAACCCAAGATGCCATTGAGGGGAGTTCGTAATTCATGGCTCATGTTTGCTAGAAAAGTACTTTTGGCTTGGTTTGCAGCTTCTGCCTGTTGCTTTGCCTGTTCTAATGCTAGTAAATTCGCTTTGCGATCGGTAATATCCATTGCGATCCCGATAATTACTTGTTTGGGAGCTGTAGTATGAAATTGGTTTGTACTTGTCAGTCGAGCCGAGTCAAATTGCCAAACTTTACTAGAACCATCCTGAGCAAAAATCTCAATTTCGTGGGCATTGGGGTGACTATCATCACTGATTAAATGGTCATTAGTTGGTTTCAGGGCGGGTAAATAGTTTTGGCAAAATTCATCTGTCCAAGCTGTAATTTCGGTAATGTCGCGATCGCTATATCCCAATTGGTTAATCCAAGCTCGATTAATTTGCAAGGGTTTGTAATCGCCTGAATATAAAATGATGGGAAATGGAGCATTAATAATTGCCAAGCGAAACCGTTCTTCACTTTCTAACACGGCAATTTCTGCTAATTTACGGGAAGTCACATCTTGAAGAGAGGAAATTAAATATTGAACAGAATTACTCTCATCTCGGTAACAGGACACATTCAAAATTGTATAGAGGAGAGAACCATCTTTGCGGATAAATCTTTTCTCAAGCTCATAGCCATCAATTTCACCATTAATCAAGCGTTGAAACTTATCAAGGTTTAGAGGCAGATCATCGGGGAAAGTCATTTCCATCCATGACATTTGGTATAGTTCTGCTTCGCTATAGCCCAACATTTCGCATAGTTTAGAATTAGCCCGTACCCATTTTTTATCAACTGAGCTAATAGCAATACCCAGTAAACCTGCATCAAATTGGGACTTAAACAGAAAGGCATATTCTCGCATTTCTTGTTCTGCGGTAGTACGCTTTTTCTCAGAATCAGCTAATCGCAGGGCAAGGCGAACATCTTCCGTTAATTCAATGAGTAAATTTACGACCTCATCGGTAAAAAAGTCTTTTTCAGCAGCATAGAACATGATTGCGCCTAGAACTTGATCATTGACTTCTAAGGGAAAAGTAGCACTGCCGTTAATTTCGTGAATTTTGGCTCTGGGTTGCCAAGGTGTAGTTGTGGGATCGGAAGCATAGTCATTAATTACAACAATGCGTTTTTCTCTGATGGCTATACCTGTGGGTCCTTGGGCAATGGGCAGATTTGGATCGATGGAAATGGGAATTCCGTGAATATAGTCGATCGCCTCCCCTGCTGCTGCGGCTACTTCTACTATTTGTGTTTCAGGATCAGCAATCCCAACCCAAGCCAGTCGAAACTTCCCATACTCAGAGGCAATTTGACAGATTTGAGCCAATAGCTCCTTAGGTTCACGAATCCGCACGATCGCTTCATTGGCACGACTTAAAAATGTATGGAGTTGATTAGCCCGTTCTAGCTGGTACTGGAGCTTAAGCTGCTCGGTAATATCCTGCACGAATAGAAAGAACTGCCCCGCCTTTGGTTCTAGATCAGAAATTTTCAGATAAGAAATATTGATTTTGACATTAATTGAATCGCCATTTTTTTGCTGCCATTGTTGGTTTAATCTGATGGTTTTAGTATTGACCAAATTAGAGATAAAGCCTTCTAGATCAAAGTCTGGACGATCTACTAAATCAAAAATAGTAAGCTTTAACAATTCATCGGTACTGTAACCTGTAATATCCGAAAGCGCATCATTAACTTCAATAAATTTGCCAAGGCGATCGAGCATAGCATAGCCATCAATGGAGGTTTTAACTGCGGTCAGATAGCGTTTAGCATGGTCACTAGCAATTAAAATCTTTTCTGCTGCTCCTTTTTGTTCAGATGCTTGTAGTTCTAATTCCCCCGATCGCCTAATCTGATAAACAATATAAAAGATAACTCCGATCAATAAAATCATGAGGCTATAGATCGTCACCGCCAATTTTTCTAAAGGTGCATCAGACTCTGCTACATCAATCTTGGCGATCATTACCCAAGGTGTATCTTTAATCTTGACTGATGCCCCAAGCACCTCCGTATTCCTATAGTCCTTAGCTTTACCCAAGAATTGGGAAGTTTGAATAGCTTGTACTGTTAAAAATTCAGTCTGATCAATAGATTTTGTGAGTTCCATTGCCCCATAATTGTCAAATCGCAGAGGATTGAGATATCTAACAATAGCTCCTTCTCTTCTCGCCAGCATGGTTTCAGTTGTGGAACTGGAGTTGGACAGTTCGGTTACTAAGGGGAAAAGAAATCTATAGGGGTCTGCTTGTAAATAAACTGCCCCAATTAAGTCATTGCTACCCCGTAAAGAGTCAAAGACAGGAGCAAGGATGCCATAGGTTACGATCTTGCCAGTTTTAGTCTCTTGCCAATGTAAATCAACTACTTGGGGTTTCTCTGAGAATAATGATGCTTTGATCTTTTCTTGAAAGGTAGTTTCCACCAATTTGGATAAACTTTCAGGCTGTCCAGATTGCCACACCACTTTACCCTTGCGATCAATCAAGAAGATTTTACGATAGCCATACTGCACTATGGTTGAGTTTGCACCTGCTTCCAAGAACTTAAGTTGTCGCTGTGAGTCACTATTTGTAATGCCAGTTTCAATCGACTTCAGGGTAATTCCCACGGCTGGTCTTGCCGCAAAAATAGCAGCATCAGATTTACGCTCACGCAGCAATACATTTACCTGTTTAGCTTTTAACTCGGCGATCGCTAAAAGATTTTCCGTAGTAGTAGCCTTAATTTGTTTGCCAAACCATTGCAAAGCCCATATACCTCCGCTCATTATGACCAATACTGCGATCGCTAGACCGAAATATAATTTCTTGGGACTGATGGGACGAGCTAGTTGCTTATTTTCTGTATCCCTAGGTAGTTTATTCAGCATTTTAGTTACTCAACCCACGGAAAAACGTACTTTAGTCTATATCTATTGTTAGTCTAAAGATGTAGATTTTAGCGTTTGTTCAATGATTTGTTATAGTTTCGACTCAATTTCGGGGATTGTACTTTACTGGAAATATTAGGGCTTAAAATATAAGCTCTTAGTCTGTTTCGCAATATTACCGCCTGTAATGTGTTCCTCTATCCCTCAATAGGCTGTAAACCTGCATTAAAATTAACAAAACCAATAAATTAATATGTCATCCATATCTACTCCCAGTCTATTACCCACTTTATTATTAGTAGATGGACATTCCCTAGCATTTCGTTCTTTCTATGCCTTTGCCTATAAACAGGATGGAGGGCTTTGCACTTCTACAGGTATTCCTACTAGCATTTGTTACGGTTTTTTAAAATCTTTACTAGATATTTTACAAAAAGAAAAACCTACAGCCGTCGCGATCGCTTTCGATTTGGCTACTCCCACTTTTCGTCATGATGCCGATGTAAATTACAAAGCAGGTCGCAAAGAAACTCCAGAAAATTTTATTCCAGACTTAATCAATTTACAGCAAATTTTAGAGGCAATGAATATTAAAACTATAGTTAAAGAAGGCTATGAAGCTGATGATATTCTGGGAACCTTAAGTCAAATTGCTGCTAATTCTGGTTATGGAGTCAAAATTTTAAGCGGTGATCAGGATTTATTTCAATTAATAGATGATCAAAGAAAAATTTCAGTTTTACATTTAGGACAAAAAGATAAAATCTCTGAATTTCATGCCCAAGATGTGAAAGCCAAATTAGGAGTCATGCCCAATCAAATTATCGACTATAAAGCTCTGTGTGGAGATAACTCCGATAATATTTCTGGAGTGCGAGGTATAGGCGAAAAAACTGCAGTCAAACTATTAGATGAATATGGCAGCTTAGAAAATATTTTAGCTTCTATTCCCAATATGAAAGGTGCAGTTAAACAAAAGCTAGAACAGGGAATTGAAGATGCTAAGCATTCACAGTTCATGGCAAAGATTATTCAAGATGTAGAAATAAATCCTAATTTATTAGACTACGAGCTTAAGGGATTTGATACCAATACATTAATTCCCCTCTTAGAAACCTTAGAACTTAAAGCATTCATAAACAAAATTGATAAAATTCAAGTGCAACTAGGTGGAAAAATTGAGCCTAAACTACCAGAGAATAATTCCGCTTCTAAAAATGATAGATTAAGTGATCAAGATCAAGACCTATGGTTTGATTTTGTAGATACGGCAGAAATCGCTCCCTTAAATAATAATTTCCAGCTAGAAGTTCAAATTATTGATACTCCAGAGAAATTAGAAGAGTTGAAACTCAAGTTAGAGTCATTAACTTCGCCTGTAGCTTGGGATACGGAAACTACTGCCCTTAACCCCCATGATGCCAAACTTGTGGGGATTGGGTGCTGTTGGGGCGAGCAAATTAGTGATGTTGCATATATTCCGATCGCCCATTTATCAGGTCAAAATTTAGATTTGCAATTAGTAATTGAGCAGCTTAAACCAATCTTAGAAAGTAGCGATCGCCCCAAGGTTTTCCAAAACACGAAATTTGATCGATTAATTTTTAAATCTATAGGTATTGATATTAATGGGGTAGTATTCGATACGATGATTGCTAGTTATGTAATTGATCCCGATGCCAATCATGGACTCAGTGAATTATCTAAACGCTATCTCCAAATTACACCCCAAAGTTATAAAGAACTGCTAGGCAAACATAAATCTATTGCGGAAATCTCTATTCCTCAAGTTGCTAATTACTGCGGAATGGATGCCTATAGTACTTGGCAGATTATGCCATTTCTCAAACAACAACTAGTATCAGTCCCTGAACTATCAAATTTATATTACCAAGTTGAATTGCCCCTAGAAATAGTTTTGGCAGAAATGGAATGGCTCGGTATTAGGGTTGATCGAGAATATTTACAACAATTTTCCCAAGAGTTAGAAATAGATTTAGATGCGATCGCTAAATCAGCCTATAAACAAGTTGGTAAAGAATTTAATCTGAACTCACCGAAACAATTAAGTGAAATTCTAATTGAGAAATTAGGAGAAACCTTTACTAAAAAATCACGAAAAAGCAGTACTGGTTATTCCACAGATGTGGCAGTTTTAAATAAGCTTCAAGGTGATGATCCCTTAATTGATACTATTCTGGAAAATCGCACTTTAGCTAAACTTAAATCCACCTATGTTGATGCTTTACCAGCCTTAATTCATCCCCAAACCCAACGGGTGCATACCGACTTTAATCAAACTGTGACCTCAACGGGTAGACTAAGTAGCTCTAATCCAAATTTACAAAATATTCCGATCAAAACGGCATTTAGTCGCAGGATTCGCTCAGGATTTTTACCTGAATCTGGATGGCTGATGCTAGCAGCAGATTACTCCCAAATCGAACTGAGAATATTAGCACATCTTAGTCAAGAACCAGAATTAGTAAAGGCATATAATCAAGGTATAGATGTACATACTCGGACAGCGCAATTACTGTTAGAAAAAGATGAAGTTACTAGTGAAGAAAGACGTTTAGCTAAAATTATTAACTATGGCGTTATCTATGGCATGGGAGCCCAAAAATTTAGTCGTGAAACTGGGATTCCAGCATCCCAAGCTAAGAAATTTATTGAAGCTTTTAATAAACAGTATGCTCAGATTTTTACTTACATGAAAACTGTAGAACAAGAAGCAGAAACCCAAGGCTTTGTGACGACTGTTTTAGGACGCAGACGTTATTTCCATGAACTTAAATATACCTCTGGGTATCAAAAAGCGGCAATGTTGCGATCGGCGGTTAATGCACCCATTCAAGGTACCAGTGCCGATATTATTAAGGTGGCAATGATCGGCTTGCATAAGCTTTTGAAAAACTATAGGTCTCGATTATTATTGCAAGTTCATGATGAATTAGTGTTAGAAATTCTGCCTGAAGAACTAACAGAATTACAACCCCAAATTAAATCAGTAATGGAATCGGCTATTCCGTTATCTGTTCCCCTAGTTGTGGATATTCATATCGGTAAAAATTGGATGGAAGCCAAATAAGCCTAGCGGATAATTTCGACAACTGTGGCAAGAGTAACTTTATCAAAAATAGCTTTAATATCCTCCTTATACATCCGTAGGCAGCCGTGGGAAGAAGCTTTGCCGACAGAATCCCGTTGCGAGGTACCATGAAACCCCGACCAATCTTTGCCATTTGTCCAAAAACCGATCCAATAGCCACCAAGGGGATTATCAGGGTCATTGGCTTTAATCACGTCGCCCGTAAAAGGATTTTTCCAATCGGGACTGCGAATAATTTGTTTGACTTGATAGGAGCCTGAGGGCGTGTCCCAACCTGCTCTACCCACACCCAAGGGATAGGTTTTCAGCTTTTTATCCCCTTGATACACCACAACCTCTCGTCGCCGTAGATTTACCCTAAGATGGGTAATGATTTCTTTTGCCGTAAAGTCGGTGGCATTGAATAGAGGATTATTCCGACTAGCAATAAAATTAGAGCTAACCCTGTCTAACTGCCCCATATATACTAGGGATTGGTAAACTAAAGCAGCTAACTCGGCTCTTGTAATCACCGCATTGGGGTTAAGTTGGCGCACGTTAGGGTAGTTAACTATAATCTGTTTATCCGTAAGTGCCGCTATAGAAGCGATCGCTCCAGCAGGAATAGAAGCGGCATCGGTATAGATAGAAAATAGAAATACTTTGGGATCAACTTTTTTAGAATTAACTTTAGAATTTAAAGCAGCATTGAGGCTCAGTCCATTGGCAATAGCTACCATTGCTTCCCATCGAGTCATATACCCTTCGGGACGAAAGAACTGTATATCATCACTACTCCAAAAACCCTTAGCATAGATACTTTGAATTGCATCCGCTGCCCAAAAAGTAGAAGGAACATCATTGAATGCGATCGCCTGTCTAATAGCGGGTTGAAATGGAAATGCTCGATCTAAGGTAATGGCAAATTCCGCACGGGTGACTTTTTGATCTGGTTGGAGGCTTTGGGGTTGACTAATGAGGTTGCGTTGAATTAACCCCTGCATAAAAACTTGAGCCCAGTGACTTGACTTGATTTGGGCATTGATTTGAGAATTTACCGTACCTGCATTTTGGGCGATCGCTCCAGAAATTGGCATCAAAACGGCTACAGTAACTGTAAGCAAGGCATGGTTTACAAAATTTAGCATTAACCCTATAAAACTATTTCACTATAGATAGTTTAACAGGGAATTAAAAAGGGATTATTCACCCCAATTATCCCAAACTCTTAAATAACAACTACAGAATATCCGCGCATTCAACTAAACCAAGTTCTGTAAATATTTGGAGGGGACTTTATTGTGCAGGTGGTTTATTGACTTTATTGACTTGTTGATACCGTGGTCGCAAAATTTCTTGCAGGATTAGTTTTGCTAATTCGTCTTGTCTCTCTTGGGAGAGTTTAGTAGCGGCGGCAAAGACTTGTTCAAATAGCCTAGTAATGGTTTCCCCCTATTTTATCAGAGCTGGAAGCGGTTTTGCGATCGCTAATCTTGTACTAATATCCTTGTAATTGAGTCCAATAAATCTTTAACTTGAGGTAGTAAAGGAGAAATTTCCGACTCTTCAAAGTAAACAAAATCGCCATAATCAGCTTCCTGCCGACGTTCAAATAGATCGTTGTAAAGTCTTGCGTGATCTTTAGAGATAATGCCAGTCCTTACATACTCTTTATTGAAAATGCCACGAACGCCTGTATGCTTTGGTGACGACAGGTTATCTTTCAATAGAAGGGCTGATACTGCATAAAAACAACTGTAATATAAGCGATTAACGCAACTATTCCAGCCTCCTGATTCCGCAAGCGTCAGAGCATCATGGTAAGCTTCTTCGGCTCGTTGTAAGCGATATTTAACTGCTTCATTTGGAGGAGTTCCCATATTGATTACAGCAGAATAGCTTCTTTATCTATGGCTTGGGTGAATGGAGTTTGTTGAAATTGTGGGGTGTACCACTCTTGACGGCTGCGGATGATCGAACAAATTACTTCTCCTGTTTCCCATTCAATTTCATAGATTTCATGGCGTAGGTGATCGCGTCGGGATGGATTGACGACACCATCTACTAATATCAATATATCCCAGTCTGAGTCTGGTCTTGCATCATTGCGGGCGCGGGAGCCATAGAGAAATATTTGTGCGGTTGGCTCGATCGCACATACAAGTTTTTTAATACGTTCAAGTAATGCTTTGCTTTCCATAAATCGTATTTTCCTATTGTATCAAGGCTTGAAAGCGTGGCTCGTAGTGGTTGTCATGGAAATCTGGATGAACTTATTGTAGTTAAAATAATTCTGTTTGAGAGATAACTACACTTTCTTTTTCGGCGCGTTTAAAGGTAATGTCTCCAAGGCTGAGATCGAGGTATTCGGGTTTCTTGGTTCCTGAAAGTAAGTCTTCGATTGTAAAAATTTGGACACGGGGGTAGTCTTTGCCATTGGCAGCTCGATAAAATCCTGCTTTGGTTGCTTCAGTGATCATGGCTTTGGTAGGTTCGGCAAGGGTGATAAAGAACCCAAGATCAGCTTTGTTGGTGGACATTGTACCGATGAGATCACGAATCATTGCGACGTTGACGTTTTCACCACCTTTGACAGAAACAATAATTTTGCGTTTGAGGTCACGCTTTTTCTCGTCAAGATCAGAAATATAGCGCAAGCCATCAATGCCTCCATCAGCACCTTTCTTTTTGCCTTGATAGGGTGGCACTTTGACAAGGGAGCAAGCCCACCATTGAAATTGATATTTGTCGCGTCTGGCAAGGTCTTGGGCGCTGGCAAAGTCTTTGGGTGTGCCGAATACTTCAAATTCTATTTGCGGGAATGCGGAGATGAGGCGGATTTCGATCAGGGAAATTGCGAGATGGGTAATGTCAATGCCAATCCAGTTACGGTTTAGTTTTTGGGCGGCATGAAGGGCTGTGCCACATCCACAAAAGGGATCGAGAACGATATCGCCTTCATTAGAACTTGCTTTTAAAATTCTTTCTAGTAGTGAGAGAGGTTTTTGAGTTGGATATCCTAAACGTTCTTTGGCGTGAGTTCCAATTTGTTGAATATCGTCCCAAACATTCGTAACAATTGATCCTTCTTGTTCATTGAGATAGCGTTTCAATCGAGGTCTTTTTGTTGTATCAAATGTTCCATCAGATAATTTTGGATAGTATATGCGTCCTTCATCATGTAATTGCTGCATTGTATCTGTTTGATATCGCCAACCTTTATCAGGGTATGGAAAGCCCAACCATTCATACATCATATTTGGTCTAGGATTGGGACTTGCCATATCTGCAAGTTGGTAAAGACCTTTGCCATCGTTATCATCATGACGATAGAACTTACTTATGTATTCTGGATTGTGTTCTCCATATTGAGGTTGAAATTTAGCCTTATTTGATTTCACATAGTAAAGAATGATATCCGAAACATCACAAAACTTCTTCTTTGCATCACTGTGGGCTGATTGACGTTTCCATGTAATCTCATTTCGATGATTTACGATTCCAAAAATTTTATCTAAAATAACTTTTAAATAATGGCTTGCGGTTGGATCGCAGTGTAGATACAGACTTCCCGTAGGTTTGAGAACACGATGAAGCTCGACTAAACGAATTGCCATCATCACCAAATAAGCCGACAGATCATTATGTCCCAATCCCCGCACCAACAAATCTAATAACTCCGCCAAATCCCCATTCACATCATACAAAGCCTGCAAAGTCCGCGCCGACTCATCGCTCCAATGCCATGTATCCTCAAAAGCTGTAATCTGCGCCTGTGGTGGTGCATCCCCCGACTTGCGACCACCAAAAATCACGTTATAGTCAGCATTCGAGTTAAACGGTGGATCGAGATAAACCAAATCAACGCTTTCGGAGTTAATGCTCTCCCGCAAAACCTGCAAATTATCCCCAAAATATAGCCGCTTCATTTAAGCTTAAGTTGTGATTATCTAAAAACTGTATTAATTTTAGGTATTGAAAAATTTATTTTAAGAAATTCTGAAATAAAGTTGACACAATACCACTCTCTGCATATATTATAGAGTTCGCTGTATTTTAGTCTAAATTGCTATTTAAGCTAAAGTAAGAGTAATAGTTTAACTTGTAAAAATGAAAGCAAAGGGAGATAAGTATTAGTGGCTCGCATTGCAGGCGTTGACCTTCCTAGGGACAAGCGCATAGAAATTGGGTTGACATACATATTTGGCATTGGTTTACCCAGTGCTCAAGCCATATTAGAAGCAACCAACGTAAACCCTGATACTAGGGTAAAAGACCTCAGTGATGCTGAAATCACTTCATTGCGTCAAGAAGTTGAAACAAACTACCAAGTAGAGGGTGACTTGCGCCGTCTGGAAGGGCTTAATATCAAACGCCTGATCGACATTGGTACCTATAGAGGTAGGAGACACCGATTAGGTTTACCCCTCAGAGGACAAAGAACCAAAACTAATGCTCGTACTCGTAAAGGAGTGCGTCGTACTGTGGCAGGTAAAAAGAAAGCTCCAAGTAAGAAATAAGTAGTAACCTCAAGTACCTGTAAGTTTATTTCAAATAATCATTTCAAGAATCTATAAGATTAAATAAATATGGCTCGTCAACCAACTCGTCGTACTGGAGTACGCAAGCAAAAACGCAATGTTCCCAGTGGTGTTGCTTATATTCAATCCACTTTTAATAACACCATCATTACTATTGCTGATACTGGTGGTGATGTGATTTCATGGGCATCAGCAGGTTCCAGTGGATTCAAAGGAGCTAAGAAGGGTACGCCTTTTGCCGCCCAAACTGCCGCAGAAGGTGCTGCTCGGCGGGCTATGGATCAAGGAATGCGTCAGATCGAAGTAATGGTATCTGGACCTGGCTCTGGGAGAGAAACTGCCGTTAGAGCTCTGCAAGCAACTGGCTTAGAAATCACACTTATTCGTGATATTACTCCAATTCCCCACAATGGCTGCCGACCACCTAAACGTCGTAGAGTTTAACTGCTTATTATCTAGGTTTCCTTAATTTTTACACAGCCACTAAATTTTGTTGAACTATCTAATGTCAACTTATTTTGTGAGTATGTGCTAGTTTCCCTGAGTTTATTAATACAGATATGGCTAACTTTCAAGTCGAATGCATTGGGTCTTACACAGACAAAACTAACAGTCAATATAGTAGGTTTGTTTTAGAACCTTTAGAGCGAGGTCAGGCAATTACAATTGGTAACTCCTTACGCAGAGTATTGCTATCTAATCTTGAGGGTGCTGCCGTTACTGCTGTTAGGATTGCAGGCGTAAATCATGAATTTGCTACTATTCCCGGTGTTCGTGAAGATGTTCTAGATTTACTGCTCAACATGAAAGAAGTGATCTTGAAGTCCTACAGTTCCGACCCGCAAATTGGTAGATTAGTAGCCAGAGGTCCAATGACAGTTACTACTGCGGACTTTATCCTACCCTCAGATATTGAAGTAGTAAACCCCAATCAATATATTGCCACCCTTTGTGAAGGTGCAGTCCTAGAGATGGAGTTTAAGGTAGAAAGAGGTAAGGGATATAGAGCAATTAGTCGTAGTAAGGATGAAATTTCTGCTATCGATTTTCTCCAGATCGATGCTATTTTTATGCCTGTAACCAAGGTTAAGTATACTGTTGAGGATACCCGTGCCAGTGAAACAGTCTTTAAAGATAGGCTGGTTCTGGAAATTACAACTAATGGTAGCCTTACCCCCCAAGAGGCTTTGAGTGAAGCTGCGAATATTCTGGTTGGTTTATTCTCACCTTTACAGGAAATTACTTTAGTTGCACCTAAGGAACTACGTCAAGACGAAGAAGATGAAACCAAGCAAATTCATATTGAAGAGCTTCAACTTTCGGTTAGAGCTTATAACTGCTTGAAGCGTGCTCAAATTAATACAGTGGCTGACTTGCTTAAATATAGTCAAGATGATCTGTTAGAAATCAAAAACTTTGGGCAAAAGTCTGCTGAAGAGGTAATGGAAGCTTTAAGGCAACATTTAGGCTTAACCCTGCCTGAGGAAAAAACCCAAAAAGCTAGCTAATATCTGCGTTTTGATTAACTCTGTTTGAATAAACCAATTACTGACTAATTATTGACTAAAAACTTATGCGCCACCGTTGTCGTACTCCCCAACTTAGTAAGCCTGCTGACCAACGCAAGGCTTTATTGCGATCGCTTACCACTCAACTTTTACTTAGAGGTGAAATTAAAACTACCCGCGCTCGGGCTGATGTAATTCGTGCCACTGCGGATAAAATGATTGGTCTTGCTAAAGATGGTTCTCTCCATGCCCGTCGTCAAGCTTTAAGCTATCTATTTGATTTATCTGTAAAAGAAGGTCAACCTGTAAAGCCACAAGTCCAGCCTAGGGATACCCCTGATGAAGACAGAGTCAGAAAGTTAGTGGATTTGTTATTTGAGCAAGCCCCCGTTCGTTATGGCGATCGCCAAGGTGGATATACAAGAATTATTCGTACTGTTAGCCGTCGTGGTGATAATGCTCCCATGGCAGTGGTACAACTAGTCTAAGCATGATGATGGTTGAATCTGCCCCACTACCAGTTCAAAGAGTTGCCCTAATGATTCAGTATTTAGGGACAAATTTTTATGGTTGGCAGAGACAGGCAAATAAGCCCAGTATTCAACAAACCATTGAAGATATATTGACTAGCTTTTGTCATCATAAAGTGACTTTACATGGCGCAGGGCGCACCGACACTGGTGTTCATGCCTATGCTCAAGTTGCTCACTTTGATACTACTAGTCCAATCCCCGCAGCCAGATGGGCAAAAGTAATTAACTCTAATTTATCTTCAGATATTTTAGTTTGTGAGTCTGTGCCAGTGAGCCTAGATTGGCATGCTAGGTTTTCCGCAGCTTGGCGAAGGTATCGGTACATGATTTTTAACTCTCGCCTGCCTAATTTATTTATTCAGCATCAGAGTTGGCATTATTACTTAGATATTCTGAATCAAGACCTCATGCAGCAAGCTCTAACTCCAATGTTGGGCAATCATGACTTTTCAGCTTTGCAAAGATCAGGTTCAAAGCGTGCCCATGGATGGATAACGGTGAAAGATGCTTTATGTTGGCGGGAAAAAGACTCTATTTATGTAGAAGTCCGATCTAGCGGTTTTTTGTATGGCATGATGCGGCTTTTAATTGGTCTTTTAGTCGAGGTTGGGCGCAAGCGTTTATCGGTTCAGGAGTTTACAAATATTTGGCAGCAACGCCGTCGGTGTGATGTTAAGTATGCAGCTCCACCCCAAGGTTTATGTCTGCTTGATATTGGGTATAATGAAAACCCCTTTATAACTGCTGCCCCCTTATAACTGTTAAATTTTGAAGTTTCCTATTTGTTCATCTCCAGTAAATCTATGACTACTCCCTTAATTAATCAAAATCGTACCTATCTCCCTACAAATCCTGATCGTCAGTGGTATGTTGTGGATGCTGAAGGTCAACGCTTAGGTCGCTTGGCTGTAGCGATCGCTACGATCCTGCGGGGCAAAAATAAACCTACATATACTCCTCACCTTGATACAGGAGACTTTGTAATTGTTATCAATGCCGAAAAAGTTGCAGTTACAGGCAAGAAAAGTACCCAAAAAGTTTATAAGCGTCATTCTGGTCGTCCAGGCGGGATGAAAGAAGAAACCTTTGATAAACTGATCAAAAGAGTTCCCGAGCGGATTATTGAAAAGGCTGTTAAAGGAATGTTGCCCAAAAACACCTTGGGTCGTCAACTTTTTACTAAGCTCAATGTTTATGCGGGAGCAAATCATCCCCATGCTGCCCAGCAGCCTCAAGTTTTGGCAATCAATACTATTCCAGGAGATAAATAATGCAAGCTACTGATCAATCTAACCGTGCTGTGTATTGGGGTACAGGTCGGAGAAAAACCGCAGTTGCCAGAGTCAGGCTAGTACCTGGTAGTGGAACAATTACTGTTAATGGTAAACCTGGTGATTTATATTTGCAATTTAATGCCAGCTATATTTCTGGGGTTAAAGCACCTTTAGAAACCCTTGGTTTGGAAAATGAGTATGACGTTATTGTAAATGCCCACGGCGGTGGAGTAACTGGTCAAGCAGACGCAATTAAACTAGGTGTGGCAAGAGCATTATGTGAATTATCACCTGAAAATCGTAAACCCTTAAAGGTCGAAGGTTACTTAACTCGTGACCCACGGGCAAAAGAGCGGAAAAAATATGGGTTGCGTAAGGCTCGTAAAGCTCCTCAATACTCTAAACGTTAATAACTCCAAGTTATCGAATTTGAATTTTCTATCTGCGCTCATTTTAATTAATGGGCGTTTTTATGTAATAGAGTTTAGACCTTCATCACTTCTGCAAAGCAAGTCTTGATTTATAGTTATTTATAGTTTTGGAGACCATATACCAACTAATTAAGAATTGGGTAAGCATATACTCTCTTCTCACTTAAAAAATATAGTCAAAATATAGTTCTAAAAGCATCTCTTTCATGAAGTTATGGCGTATTTGCATTAAAGCCTTTATTTATCTAAACGAGGTTATTGTTACTTAGTCATTTTTGTGAAATCATTTTGTTTATTGCAGTTAGTCCTTCTATTTATCAAACTTTCTCCTCAGCTTTGTCATGAATCTTCAGCAATTAATCAAGCCCAATTTAATCTTAGCTAAGCCCATTTGGTATTTAACTGCGGACTTGATCGCCAATTATGGTTTGAGTGGTCTAATTTTGGATGTGGATGATACTTTGTTGGGAAATGATGACAGAGAAGTTTCGCCAGCCGTAAGAAACTGGCTAGATGAGACGCGTAAGATTTGCAAAATTTATCTGGTTAGTAATAACTTTAGTAATAGTCGGATTCAGGCTATTGCCACCAATCTAGATTTACCCTATCGCAGTCGAGCAGCTAAACCGTCACGTCGAGTGGTAAGAGAGGCTTTAGCAGCTATGGAACTCCCTTGTAATCAAGTTGGAATGGTGGGCGATCGCATTCTGACAGATACAATCGTGGGCAATCGCCTTGGGATGTTTACAATTTTAATTCAACCACCAAATCAAGGGAAAGAGACTTCATGGCTGGGCGGGCGATCGCAAATATTCCGTGATTGGGAAAATTGGTTAATGCAGAAGTCTGGAATTAATAAGTCTGGAATTAATATTTAATCTACTGATATTTAATCTAAAGGAGTGATCATAATCTGTTTGAGTAAGGTTATCCCCTTCTTTACTTGCCTTGATACAGTTACAGCGCTGATACCTAGTATTTCGGCAACTTCTCGGTGGGTAAATTCCTTTAAAAATACAAACTCTACTACCTCACGGGTGCGGTCTTCTAGGTGAGCGAGTGCTTGATGTAAGCGGATACTATCCTCTTGTGCCAACTGAAAGCTTCTGTACTGATGATCCTGAACTAATTCTCCTAGGGAGGTAAACCCCTCTTCTTCTTCGTTAACTGGCGCATCTAGGCTTAATGGTGATCTGTTTTTACAGGCAAGTTTTATTTCCTGCCATTCAGTTACTTTTATACCCAAAACCTCTGCAATTTCTTGGTCAGTGGCATCTCGATTAAGTTTTGGTCGTAATGTCCGTATGGTTTTACAACCTTGGTTATACAATGCTAACCATTGTCTTGGCATTTTTAGGGTGGGACTTTTATCTCGCAGATAATGCTGAATTTCCCCGCGAATGTATGGAACAGCAAAAGTACTAAAGGCATAACCCTTATCCATATCAAACCGATCAATTGCTCGCAATAGTCCCATAGAACCAACTTGAAGCAAGTCATCATAATTCTCTGTACATTGATTAGACCAATGGTGTGCTTCTTTTTTGACTAGTCCGATATTTAATTTCACAATACGATCGCGCAGGGCGTGAGTTGGTTCCTTACGATAGAGTTCAAATACAACTAGGGTTTCAGCCTTAAGAATGCCAGATGGGGTATCGTCACTCAGAATTTTATGGGTCTGTACTTGCTCCTCTAAAGCCTGTTCTAATATTTCTCCTGCATAGTTTTGTACATACTGATGAATGTACGGAGTTGCGAAAGCTCTAAATGGTTGCTTACAATTATCGGGATCAAAACTTTCTACGGCATGGGCTAATCCTTGTAATCCTGCTTGGACAAAATCTTCTTGGGAATTATCTTGCGGCTGAGTTGAACTTTTGAGGACTTGCTGCACAAGGTCTAAATTTAATTGAATGATTTTTGCTTTTAATTGCACCTGTGACGTTAGAGACTGGGAACGATGGTAAGCCCTCAGTAATTTTATGGTTTGACTAGATTGATTAGAGATATTAGCTGGCATCTAGGTCAAATTTAAGGTTTAGGTGAATCTAAATCAAGGTTGTAAATAGTGAAAAAATTAGACAATGAGGATGATAAAGCAATATCTTTTATAGATATTAAACAGATATTAGTCAAAAAAAATAACATCTTTTAGGGAAATAGGATGTATGCCAAGTGACTTACTATACTAATTTTACTACTGGTTGATTCTGCAAAATTAATTGCTTAGTTAATAGGTCTTCAATCGAAATACATAAAGTGCGTTGGGCATTAACTTGAAATGATACCTTTAGCCGATCGCTACCCGGCTGTCCAAGGGGATCAAGAGGAGTTATGACCTGTTCATTTAGTTTTTGGGCGACAGTTTGCGACTGTTTAAGTAGGCGTGTAATTAGGCGATCGCCTTCAAAATATACTTCTAAGCTAGTTTCTCCCAATTCTCCAATTACTAATTCAATACTAGGTTGATCTAGCTGTGATGCCCCCAAAACTAGTTCGATTGGTTCTGTGGGATAGGCTGCACCCGATTTAATAATGGGATGCCAGTTGTGTTGACGATAGCGTTTATCCCAATAGCGCACCCCATAGCTGTGATAAAGAAAATCTTGGAGTTGAAAATTTTGATTTAAGGCACCGTGGGCGATCGCTTCAAAGGGTTTATGGGATTTGATCTTTTGGGGTGGGAAATATTGCTTGATCCAGTTATGAACTGCGGGAATTTGAGCCGTACCCCCAACTAATAAAACTGCATCTATACTTGCTAGGTCTAGCCCTTGTCGTAATGCTTGCTGTTTAATCTGGTCTAAGGATTGATCTAGTCGGTTAAAGAAGTTATGTGCTTGGAGAATATTATCAAATTGCGATCGCCCCAATTCTAAGCTATAGCTATTAAAAGTTTCATCATCAAAAAATACTTCCGTAGCTTGTTCGGATGTGGACAGGGTAATCTTTAATTTTTCCGCTAACCTAGCGACTACAGAATTATGGGGTAAGCCTAGGGAATCACAAAAATAGCCTACTAACCAGTTATCTATATCTATTCCGCCCAGATTTTGACCTGTTTTGGCAATAACTCTAGCAATAGTAGGTTTTGGAACTTGATTAGTTGATGGATTGACCGATTGATTTACTGACTGATTTAAAATGCGATCGCCCCACTTCAATAAAAAACCTAAAGTTTGCTTACGGGCTTGAATTTGATCTTGATTTTCAATTTGATTTTGGATGTGCAAGTTAAGTTTAACAAGGGACATATCTAAAGTTCCCCCACCCATATCTATAACCAGAATCGTCTCGTTACCGGTATTTAAGCCGTAGCCTAAAGCTGCCGCCGTTGGCTCATCCAAAATACTAACTTGAGATACCGCCAAGTCCTCACATACCCCAGATAACCACTGGCGATAGGACTCAAAACTATCCACTGGCACCGTTACAACCAACGATGTAACCTCAGGTAATTGCCTAATTAGCTCAGTTAAAAACCACCTGCCGATCATTGCTGAAGTGATTTCAATACCATCTAGTTCGGGTAAAAATCCAGATAGAGGTTGAGCGATCGCCCGTTTGAAATTTTGAAAAAACCGTTGATTATGATTCCTAAAATCTAAACCCCGATCCCGTACCGATTGTCCAACAACAACTTCACTAGAGGCAGCATTCTCCACAAACACTAAGCTGGGAATTACGGGTGGATTATGGGGCTGAAATTGACTGAACTGCTCTAGTTTTAGAGTTTCAATTTCTCCATTGTTATTAATTCGGGCAATTACGGTATTGCTAGTGCCGAAGTCGATCGCGTAGTGCATGGAAACTAAGATTTAACCTATGGAATTTATAATTGCTCTAAAGTTTAGACTCATGGCTTACTAGACCCAAACAAAGCAAATCAAGAATTTGTACCAGTAAACTTTTAAGAGCCAAAATATGTAAATCAAATTTCAAATTAGAAAATTAGCATAAGATTAATATTAAGCAATCTAGAGCCACTCATTTATGATGCCAGTAGAAACCTTAGAACAATTCATTGCCGAATTAGATAATGATTCCTTTTCAAAGTTGCGTGACTGGTTTATTGAATTTGATCAAACCCGTTGGGATCAGCAGATTGAACAAGATTCCAGTGCTGGGAAATTAGACTTTCTCATTAATGCTGCACTTGACGAGTATAAAACAGGTAAGGTAAGAGAGCTTTGAAGCACAAAACATCTTCTAGTTTCTGGAATTGCTATAATCGTTTACCTATGGAAGTTCGACATCTTGCCGACAAGAATTTTCAGCTTTTGAAAAATAATCCTTCTCATCCCTCACTACAATTTAAGAAGGTTGGTAAGGTGTGGTCAGCTCGTATAGGCTCCAATTATCGAGCGATCTCTACAGAAATTCAAGATGGGTTTTTATGGTTTTGGATTGGCACTCATGCAGAATACGACAAACTTCTTTATTAATTTAATATTTAAAAAAAGTCATAAAGATAAAAAACAGCCGAAATGCGAAAGTTGGCAAAAATAATTTCTGAGGCATTGCTGATCTATAATCCCTGTATTAACTTCAATTCCAATCTATGAATCCTGTTGCCCTGCTGAGTGTTTCTAATAAAACTGGACTAATCGAGCTTGCTCGTACCCTAGTTGAAAAATATAAATTCACAATTATTAGTAGTGGTGGTACAGCCGCAGCCTTAAAGCAAGCACAGATTCCGGTGACCAAAGTTTCTGAATATACTGGCGCACCAGAAATTTTAGGGGGCAGAGTTAAAACCCTCCATCCCAAAGTCCACGGTGGAATTTTAGCAAGATTAGAATTGCCAGAAGATTTGGCAGACCTGGAAAAACAAGAAATTCCAGCGATCGCCCTAGTGGTTGTAAATTTATATCCCTTTGAACAAACAATTGCCAAGAGTGGAGTCACGCTAGAAGAAGCGATCGAGCAAATTGATATTGGTGGTCCCGCTATGATTAGAGCCGCCGCTAAAAATCATCAATACGTTACAGTACTCTCCGATCCTAGCCAATACTCCAGCTATCTAGAGGAAATAGCAAATCATAATGGTAAAACTAGATTGGAATTTAGGCAATCGCTTGCCCTAGCAGCATTTAAGCACACCCAATCCTATGATTACGCTATTAGTCAATACTTAGCCCAAGACTTTGCTCAAGACTCTCAAAATGCTACGGAATTCTTTACGCTCAAGGGGCAAAAATTGCAAACCTTACGCTACGGGGAAAATCCCCATCAACCCGCAACTTGGTATCAGCTTGGAGATACTGCTTATGGTTGGACAACCGCCCAGCAATTACAAGGTAAAGAACTTAGCTATAACAATCTCCTAGACCTTGAGGCAGCCAGAACCATTATTGCTGAATTTATTGATGATGATCCTGCGGCGGTAATTGTTAAGCATAATAATCCCTGTGGTGTGGCGATCTCTCCCACTTTAGTAGATGCCTATAAAAATGCTTTTAATGCCGATTCAATTTCAGCTTTTGGTGGGATTGTGGCATTTAATCGAACGGTAGATGTTGAGACTGCGGCTGCTTTAACTACGACATTTTTGGAATGTATAGTTGCTCCAAACTTTGATCCTGAAGCTTTAGAAATACTAAAAGCTAAACCTAATCTGCGAGTTTTAAGACTGCCAAATCTAAGCCAAGGTGAAACCACCACTGTTAAAGTGATTGCGGGTGGAGTCTTAGTGCAGAAAAGCGATGATATTCCTGTTGATCCCACAACTTGGGAAATTGTCACCACACTAAAGCCAACAGAAGAAGAACTGGCAGAAATGGTATTTGCATGGAAAGTTGCTCGCCATGTGAAATCTAACGCCATTGTCATTACTAGCGATCGCACCACCTTAGGCATAGGTGCAGGACAAATGAATCGAGTTGGCTCTGCTCAAATTGCTCTAACTCAGGCAGAAAGCAAAACTTCAGGTGCGAATATACAAAATGCGACTTTAGCTAGTGATGGGTTCTTCCCCTTTGATGACACCGTAAGACTAGCTGCGAGCAAGGGGATCAAATATATTGTCCAACCTGGTGGTAGCCTCCGTGATCAAGACTCCATCAAAGCTGCTGAAGAACTGGGTTTAATTATGGCAATAACTCATACCCGCCATTTTTTGCATTAAATGTGAAACTGAGCTATAGATTTATAGCAAGATTCATAGCAACTTGGGACATTCGCAGCCCTATGAGTAATAATAGAATTTAGTTATTGCTATGCATATAGTCAAATTTGCTGTATGAATGCATAAACCACATCACACCGCTCCTAATATCAAAATATTTATTATTCACAGGTAGCAGTTTTTATGTAAATCAACCAATCACCCCAAATTATCTAAATGAATAAAGTCAGAGTTTACGAGTTAACAAGAGAACTAGGTTTGGAGACAAAAGATATAATCGCCCTGTGCGAACAGTTAAGTATTGCTGTTAAAACTGCTAGTAGCTCAATATCAGAGGCAGATGCAGAAAAGATAAGGTCATTAGCCCCAGAAAAAAAGTTGACTATTCCGCCTACTTCAACAAAAATAAAGGAATCGAAAGAATCTAGCAATCAGGTATCAAAACAGCAAATTGTTACTGTGAGTAAGCCAACTGTAAATCTGATCTCCCCGCCGATGGTTTCATCTCCTACTCAAGAACTTAAAAAAGTAGATAGCCCTCAGGAGCTAGTAAAGCCTGATATCACTAGCTTGGTAAATCCAGGAGGGAATCAGGAGGTAAACCAAAGTATTGCTCAGCAAAGTGAAGTTGTAGCTCCATCTTTCGTAGCTAAGCCCCCAACTTTTAGTCGAGAACCTCTTAAGCCCTTAGCACGAGCCGCCTCAGATTCAAGCAATGGTTCAAGTAATGCCGTAAACAATAGCGTAACTAAAACTCCAGCATCAGCTCCCAAGCCAGTAATCGAGACTAAGAAACCCAAGGTTACCGTAGAGATGATCGCCCCAGTTAGTTCCAATTCCACTCCAAATACCAATCCAACTGTAGCCAAACCCCCAAAACCTCAGCAACCCGTCACCATTATCAAGCAACCCAAACCAACTAGTCCCTCTCCGGTCACCGCTTCTACTACTCCTAGGATAAATACTCCCATAGCCAACACCATAGTTAGTAAACCTACACTTCCTACAGATACGTCACCTAAGCAACCTAAAGCCGCTATTACTCTTAACCAATCTCCCACTGGGCGATCGCCTGAAGAGGAAAAGCCTGCTATTAAAGCTGTAGCCAAACCCCGCCTCGACAAACCCACTAAACCCAGTACTCCTAGTAACCCATCCCCTCGTCCCAGTCAACCGACCCGTCCCCTACCTGTTAAAGACTCCGTATTAATAGAGCGAGGCATCACTGCGCCTAACGATCCCCCTCGTCCCATGCGCACGCCTAATGCTCCACCATTAAGATCACCAGATCGTCCCACACCACCATCTAGCCCTCGCAAAGAAACTGACTTAGTAGCGATCGCCCCAATATCACCGCCAATTTTACCCGGACGAGGTACTCCCATACCCACTAGATTAGCTAAACGGGGAAAATCCAAAAAAGAGGATGAAGAGCAAGACCTCTTAGAACAAAAGGAAAAAGCAAAGCTCAACAGACCAAATAAACGATTTCTTAAAGTCATTGACGAAGATGACATTATTGAAGATTTGGAAACCACTGATATAGCTCAAGTTAGCCTATCTTTGGCACGACCTGCATCTCGCCCCAAACAACGCAGTATTAAAGTAACAACTCCTGATTCGTTAACATCAGCTAATAAAGTTGTCAAACGTGGAACATCCCATAGAGATCGTCGTTCTCCTGTAGAGGCACCACCCGAAAAGCCAACTAAAGTTACTCTGCAAGAAAGTATTAGTGTGCAGGAACTAGCTCACCAGATGTCTCTTCCAGAAACCGATATTATTCGTACCCTATTTATGAAGGGGGTAATGGCGAATATTAACCAAACCCTAGATATCCCAACCGCTAGCATGGTGGCAACAGAGCTAGGGTATGAAGTAGAAATCACTAGTGTCGATGCACCTGCCCGTAAGGTTACAGAAATGATCGAAATTGGTGACCTAGAAAGCCTACAGCGTCGTCCACCCGTAGTTACAATCATGGGGCATGTCGATCATGGTAAAACCACCTTACTAGACTCAATTCGCAAAACCAAAGTAGCACAAGGTGAAGCGGGAGGAATCACTCAGCACATTGGTGCATATCATGTTGATGTAGAACATGATGGCAAAAAGCAACAAATTGTCTTCCTAGATACCCCCGGTCACCAAGCTTTTACAGCCATGCGAGCAAGAGGTGCAAGGGTTACGGATGTGGCAATTCTGGTCGTTGCCGCCGATGATGGAGTCCAGCCCCAAACCATTGAAGCAATCAGTCACGCTAAGGCAGCAAAGGTACCAATCATTGTCGCAATTAATAAGGTTGATAAGCTTGAATCTCAACCTGATCGTATTCGCCAAGAGCTTACAGAGTATGGCTTAGTTGATGAAGCTTGGGGCGGAGATACAATTATGGTTCCTGTCAGTGCTTTGAAGGGGGAAAATCTTGATAGTCTTTTAGAAATGATTCTTCTAGTCTCAGAGGTTGAAGACTTACAGGCAAACCCTGATCGTCCCGCCCGTGGTACTGTCATTGAGGCACACCTTGATAAAGCCCGTGGTCCTGTGGCAACTTTACTAATCCAAAATGGGACTCTGCGTGTCGGTGATATTTTAGTAGCTGGTTCTTCCTTTGGTAAGGTTAGAGCAATGGTCGACGATCGCATGCGTATGGTTAAAGTAGCATCTCCTTCCTTTGCCGTTGAGGTCTTAGGGTTAAGTGATGTACCCGCCGCAGGGGATGAATTTGAAGTATATACCGATGAAAAGCTGGCGAGAGGGATCGCTAATGATCGCTCAATGGAGCAACGCCAATCTCGACTACAGCAAGCAATGGCATCCCGTCGAGTTACCCTAGGTACAGTGTCAGCCAAGGCGCAAGAAGGCGAACTCAAAGAACTAAACTTAATCCTCAAGGGAGATGTACAAGGTTCACTGGAAGCGATTTTGGGTTCCCTAGAGCAGTTACCACAGGGTGAGGTGCAAGTGCGAGTCCTGCTGTCAGCCGTTGGTGAAATTACGGAAAATGATGTGGAGTTAGCTGCTGCCAGTGATGCCATTATTATTGGCTTTAATACATCGATGGCACCCGGTGCTAGACAGGCTTCAGACTCTATGGGTGTGGATGTGCGTGACTATAGCATTATCTACAAGCTCTTAGAAGATATTCAAGGGGCAATGGAAGGCTTACTTGAGCCAGAGTTAATTGAAGAACATCTGGGTATTGCTGAAGTCAGGGCATTATTCCCCATTGGGCGAGGTGTAGTGGCGGGCTGTTATGTTCAGTCTGGGAAGTTAGTACGGAACTCTCGCATCCGCATTAAACGTCGCGGTGAGCTAGTACATGAGTCTGCCCTAGATTCCCTGAAGCGGATGAAGGATGATGTTAAGGAAGTTGCTGCGGGGTTTGAATGTGGGATTGCGTTACCTAAATTCCAAGAATGGGAAGAAGGGGATTCGATCGAAGCATTCCGTATGATTACCAAGCGTAGAACGTTGTTAATGAACTAGTTTCTTAGTACCAGGTACTCCCTGACTGCAAAAATGTGAGGGAGTATATACATTACTTTAATGAGTACTATTTTTATCCCTATTCTTCTAGGTGAATGAGAATGTCATATAGAGCCCATTTGACATCTACAAATGGTAGTATAAAGCTAAAATGCAGTAGACAAGCAGCTTAAGAGCCCATTTAAGAATTCACGGGGGACAAATTTCTGAGCATTATGCGGATTAAAGACAAGTATACAAAGGACTCAGACATTTTTTCATGATATTCATAGTCTTTACTCAGCCTCCGACATTTACCTAACCATGCGAAGGTTCTCTCTACTACCCAACGTTTCGATTCCACTATAAATCCCTTCTGATTATCTGGACTTTTACTTACTTCCCAGACCCAATTAAAGTTTTCTTTAACCCAATCTGTCATCTCTGCTCCAGAATATCCTTTATCTACTAATATCTTTTTTAGTCTTGTCAATGGATATTTTAAGCTTTCTAATAGTAACTTTGCACTGGCTCGTTCTCCAATGTCAGCAGTGTGTACAACCACTCCTACTAATAATCCCAGAGTATCTACGATAATATGCCGTTTTCTACCCTTGATTTTTTTGCCTCCATCAAAACCTCAGCTCCCTGCACTTTCCGTTGTCTTCACCGTTTGACTATGTAGACTTGCCAAACTTGCTGTTGCTTCTCTTCCATCCTCTATCCTTACTCGTTCACTTAATTTCTGATTTATCTCTACCATTAACCCGATGAATGTCCATCTTCGGAAGTAGAAATATACGGTTAATCATGCGGTAAGTTTTTCCATGTACAGCCATTTTTGAATATGTAGAAAATACCATTCACGACTTCTCGCTTATCTACAATTACTGGTCTATCTAGCTTTGATGGGGTTAGTAGCATTCCTCCAATTATTTCCCATTCCTGATCTGTTAAATCACTGTCGTAGCTTTGGCGCATTTTTTATTACTAATATTTTTTCTTTACCAAGTATATATGCTTTATTAAATGAGTTTTTAGTCCTATTGATATAAAATCTACCTAGAAATTTAACTAAGGCATAACCAATTCTAAACCTTGAGTTATTGGTTGTCCTTGTATGATGTGGATATTTACATCTTAAGAAATTTAGCAACAGCTACTTAGGGTTTATGGAAATGGAGGTTTTGAACAAGACGAGATCCAAGGGTTCTTGGCTCACCTTATCCAAGTCAGGAATGTAGAGTGTATTTTTCAACGGTCGCAAGCGATCGCTTCTTATGTTCGACTGTAATTGAATTCACATCACATAGAGGCATAGATAGTAGCAGCACCGCAGATTCATTTGCTAATCCCACTTCCTATTCCCTCAAAACGTTTGCAATATTACAAAAATAAAACTAACTTATGGATACTAATGCAACTCTGCCGAAGTTGAGCTTTATTGGTCAAGCAACCTATCCCGCGCAATCAGTAAATGTTAAAGATGCCAATGGCAACGATACTACTGTAGGTGGTTTGTCTGGCATTACCTACGATGCCAAAAACAATGTTTTCTATAGCATTTCTGATGATCGCAAGAGCAATCCCAACGAACCCGGTCAACCTACCCGTTTTTACAATCTCAAAATTGATTTAAGTTCAGGAAGTTTAGATAACAGTAAAGTTTCGTTCCAAAATGTCACGCTCTTAAAGAAAGCGGATGGAACTAATTACACGCCTCAAAGCACTGATACTGAAGACATTGGCTTGACTAATCGCGGTACAGTATTTATCTCCTCTGAAGGGCAAGTAGATGCGGCTGGACAGATTCGTACTAATCCCTTTGTGAATGAGTACAATCTCTCAACAGGACAATTGTTGAGAACATTGCCAATTCCCACTAAGTTTCTGCCAGATACTAATCTAGCCGCCACTGAAACCAGAGGAACTTACGACAACCTCGCCTTTGAAAGCGTGGCAATTAGTCCCGATAAGCGTACCTTGCTGACTGCTACGGAAAATGCTCTTATTCAAGACGGTCAGCGTACTAGCTTCCCAGGTTCCGATGCTTTGAATCCATCTGGTATTGGACGATCGCGCTTACTGAAGTTCAATTTAGACACCAACCAAGCTGTCGGTGAGTATCTGTATAACGTTGATCCCACGGCAGTTGCGCCTTCTAAGAATCCTACAAATGACACTAACAATTTCAGCACGGCAGGATTGGTGGCGCTCACGGCTCTAGACAATAACGGTAACTACTTAGCTATAGAGCGATCGTTCTCTTCTGTGCCAGCGAATACGCCTAATAGTCCAGAGACAAGTAATGTTATCAAAATTTATCGAGTCAGCATTGGCGATGCGGACGATATCAGCAGCATCAATAGCTTAAAGGCTCTTTCCGATACCGATTTTGCCAAGATCAAGCCCGCACAAAAACAACTGTTGTTGAATTTGGACGATCTGAAGTTGTCTACAGGACTTGATAATATCGAAGGCGTAACCTTTGGTCCAACGGTAAATGGGAAGCCAACGCTTGTCTTAGTAGCTGATGACAATTTCAACAAAACTCCCGCCGCAAATTCGACAAATAACACCTTTAACCAGTCGCAGTTTACTCAAATTGTGGCACTTACGGTTGATTTCTCTGGTGCATTCCCTAATGGTGTTGCTTCTGGCGATACTACACAAACTTCCACAGTTCTTTGGACACGCACGCCGATTCTCGGTAACGTCACTTTTGAATATTCCACAAGTGCCGATTTTAGTACGATCGCTGGTACGAAAACGGCTACCGTTACCAACTCCCTGCAACCCGTAAAGGTTGGTGTCGATGGCTTGAATCCAAACACGAATTATTTCTATCGAGTTACCGATGCATTAGGCGATCGCGCTACTGGTCAATTCAGCACAGCGGCAGCAAGTGGAACTCAGACAGGTTTGGGCTTTGGTATTTCTGGCGATTGGCGTGGTGAACTCAGCCCCTATCCTTCCATCTCTAATGCTGACGAACGCAATCTCAAATTCTTTGTAGAATTTGGCGATACCATTTACGGTGATGTTGCATCCCCTGGGCTAAAGAATGCAGATGGTACTGAGAAGCAACAAGCTACATCCATAGATGACTACCGCGCAAAATATGCCGAAGTATATGGAAGTCGCTACGGTCAAAATACTTTTGCCGATCTTCGCGCTTCAACTTCCATTTTGGCTACTATCGACGATCACGAAGTTACCAATGACTTTGCAGGTGCGGCTCCTATTAGTAGCGATAAGGGTGGCGCTGGCGGAACTAATCGATTTTTAGCAGCTTTCCCAAGCGACAATCCTAATACTCTGATTAATGACAGTACGCTTTTTGAGAATGGCTTACAAGCTTTCCAAGATTACAAACCAGTCCAAGACCAGTTCTACGGACAAACTGGCGACACCAAAACTGCTGGCGAACGCAAACTCTATCGGGCAAATACTTACGGTAGCGATGCAATCAATATCGTTTTAGATGCTCGTTCTTTCCGCAGTCAGGAGCTTGATGGTGTCGTTAATCCTGCTGACACTGCTGCAATTGGGGCTTTCTTAACTAAGTCCTTCGATCCTACGCGCACCCTCCTAGGTCGCGCTCAGGTTGATGACCTCAAGCGCGATCTTTTACAAGCTCAAAAGGATGGAGTAACTTGGAAGTTCATCGATATTCCCGAACCAATTGAGAATTTGGGTGTGCTTGCTGCGAGCGATCGCTATGAAGGTTATGCCGCTGAGCGGACGGAAATCCTCAAATTCATCAATGACAACAAAATTACTAACGTAGTCTTCGTTTCCGCCGATATTCACGGCACATTGGTAAATAACCTTACCTATCAAGAAGGAGTTGGCAAACCTCAAATTGCTACTAGTGCTTTTGAAGTTGTTACTGGTTCAGTTGCCTATGATGCACCATTCGGTCCTACTGTAGCTGAGCTAGCTCTTGCGGCTGGATTAATCACAGCTCCGCAAAAGGCTTTATATGATTCCTTCCCTAATGCTGGTAAGGATGCCTTCATCAAGAATATTGTCAATGGTGGCTTGACTCCATTGGGTTACGATCCTGTGGGTCTAGATAACAATCTCTCTCAAGCAAATGGATTAATTAATGCCAAGTTATTGAAGGGAGATTATGTTGCCACCAATACCTATGGCTGGACTGAGTTTAATATCGATCCCACCACACAGAAGTTGACCGTCACAACGTGGGGTATTGATGCCTATACCCGCGCTCAGTTGGAAGCAAATCCCAGCGCCTTTACTTCCCTGCAACCGCAAATTGTCAGTCAGTTTGAAGTCACACCCAATGCGGTTGTGGCGGATAGTAAATTGACTAGTATCGGAACATCAGGTAATGACGATTTGATTGCCACCAATGGCGGTGTGTTTGATGGTCGTAGCAACATCGCGTTCACAGGTGCAGGTGATGACACTGTCGATCTGCAATTTAACACTTCGTTTGCAGTTGGCAATAGTCGTATTGACACTGGCAGCAACAACGACACAATCTTCGTCACTCAGGGCGATCGCGTATTTGGTAGTGCTGGCAACGATACTTTTGAAGCTACTGATGCCAAAGGCGGCAACCGCATGTCTGGTGGTACTGGCGATGACACTTTCTTCTTAGGATTTGGAGATCGCGCTCTGGGTGGTGACGGTAATGACAAATTCTTTGTTGGTACTGGTGGCAATAACTTGTTATCTGGTGGTGCTGGTGCTGACCAATTTTGGATTTTCAATGTTTCTGCTCCCACTGCTGCAAATACCATTGTTGATTTCCAAGCGGGAACAGATGTCATTGGCATCAATGGCGGAGGAATACTCAGCTTTGCCAATTTGACTCTCACTGGTAATAGCATCATTATTGGAAATAATGCGATTGCGACCTTAACTGGAGTTGATACTTCTTCTTTAACTGCTTCTAACTTCGTATTTCAGTAATCCAAATTTTAAGAATACTTAAGTTGTTGTTGAAAAATATCTAAAAACGGAGAAGTTGCACTTATTGCAACTTCTCCGTTTTTTGCACAAATACATCGGCGATTCTAGATTTGGTATTACCAAATCGTTAAATACGAGCTACAGATAAAGCTTCTAAAATATAATCCCACCCAACAATCGAAGCAATTACCTCCTGAGTCATAACTTCTAACCTTTCCCGCATTAATGCACGCAACTGGTCAAGATCTTTTGGCAGTTTCCACCTCAACCCTAATTTGAAATGCTGCCACACTCTTTCAATGGGATTAGTCTCAGGTGCATGGGCAGGCTGAAATAGCAAAATAATATTTTTAGGAATCTTTAACCGTTTTGCTCTGTGTGCTCCTGCTTGATCCACTTGCATAACGATGATGTCACCTTGAAAATATGCGCTTACTAAGTTCAGAAATACTTGGAAGCATTCACTATTAAGGTGAGTAAATTCATAGAAAAAGCTTTCCCCTGTTGATGGTTCTACAATTCCATAGAGGTAAGTTGCCTTAAACTGCCACTGAACTTTACCTTTGGGTTTGACTCCTCTTGCTGTGATCTTCCTTCCACTAATTGTCTTTAACCCAATTCGTGTTTCATCTTGACAAAAGAATCTCACTTTGCCATTTAGTCCGATTATATTAATGCCAAACCAAGCAATCATGCTTATAATACTGGCAAGGTTTTTTTATATGCTTCTACTTGCTCTTCTGACTTTCCTGCGCTGACTGGACGTGTCACTTTCGGTCTGGCTTTCAGCCGATATCGGACTAGATGATGCACAGTTTTATAGTTTGATTTGATTCCTAATTGGTTCTCTAACCATTGGCAGATCTGCCCATAACTTTCAAAGCCTTCTGCTTCTTCCAGCTTTTTTATCAATGCTTTCTGCGCCCATTGTGGAATACTCTGTTTTCGCCCTGTTCTAGGTTTAGTCCTACTATTCCCCCTTTGCGATAATTCCCTAACCAATCTTGCAATGTAACTCGATGCCGTCCCAGTATTGTCGATGCTGTCTGGATTGTGCTTGCTTGTTTTGTTTTTAACAGATACAGCATCTGAATTCTTTCTTTATCTGATGCGGTCTTTTGCACTCTCAGCATATGTTTTAGCTCTTCTTCACTTTCTTTGATCTCTAATTTGTATACTCCTGCCATTTTTTTCTTTGAACTCGGTTTATATATTTATACCATCTGTAGTCTATACTCTTCGATTTGGTATAATTTGTTGCAAAATGAGAATTACTGCTATAAACCCTTTGAGTTTACCTGAAGACAAATTTGGGGTAATATATAGTTATTACTGGTATCACAAAAGAGCTTATGTCCAGTTATAGAAATGACTGGTTTCCCACCCCAGTATGGCACTTCAATCTTGACAACTACCAACATTTGAATATTTCACTTTTAGCTGAAATTAGAGAAGCCCAAAAGCAAGACCCCAAAGGGGAGAAATGGTCAAGTATCCTTGGATGGCATAGTGCAAACAATCTTCATCAATGCGATCGCTTCCAAGAATTTACACAAATCATCGATAAAAACGTCATAGAAATAGCTAATTTTTTACAGTGGGATTTACAGAAATTTTCATTAAATATCACCACTTGTTGGGCAATCATTAATGGGAAGCTTGCCTCCAACTCCGTACACAATCACCCTAATTCGATATTAAGTGGAGCTTATTACTTGAAAGCCCCCAAAAACTGTGGAAGTATATACTTTACCGATCCACGCCCAGCTTCTCAAATGCTAGTTCCACCTGTGTTGGATTTTAACCTATGGACAATACCCAAAATTAGTTATAAGCCCCATGAAGGCACGATGCTAATATTCCCAAGTTGGCTTTTACATGGTGTGGATATAAACATGAGTCAAGAGGAACGTATTGCCGTTAGTTTTAACATTGGGATGACCCCTCTTAAAGAATAAGAGAACCAACAAGAATTTCTGGCTCTCTTAACTTAATTTAAGTAGAATCAATTAACAGCAATAAACTTAAACAGAGTTTAGGCAGTTGGGGTGAGTTTCACCTTAACAATAAAATCGTTGTAATCAAAATCCCCTCCTCCTAAGATATCCTCAAATCCGAAGGTATTATTTCCGAATAACCGCACATGATCAATACCATCAGAATTTGCACCTAGATAAGGAAAATAAACTGTAGGATCATTACTAGAATTACTATCTAAAAGAGCATCTGGTCTTCCGTTGATAATAATAAAAGGTGCAAAGATCGAACCAGAAGTGAATATTCCAGAACTAGTTTGAGTTGATTGATTATTAACAGCTAAGTCGATTCCTGAGACTCTACTACCAACTGCCGCTTGAATATAGCCAGATTGTCCGACAGATACTATAGTTCCATCAGATTTTTTAATATCACCTTTCTCATTTTCAACTTTATAGAATCCTACAAAGTTATCAAAGGCAGCTTCACGATTCACAACAAAATCCGCTTTGACTTTTGGGAATGAACTTTTATCAACCCCACGCAAATCCAGAACTTCACTTTGACTCTTGCCTTGCAAATTGGTACCGATGGATAAATCATCATTATTAGCCTTAATATTGACTACAAGATTATTAAAGGTAATAGAAGACTCACTACTACTTAACTCTTTAAGGTTAAGATCGGAGGAAGGTGGAAAAGAAACCTTATCAAAAGACTTAGTTTTTAAGACCAAATCGGTCGTTGTGGTTTTGTCATTGATAGCATAAAAACGCAATTTATCACTATAGTTAAAGTCTAACAAGCGATTTAATCCACTGGCACTAAAACCATCAGGATTATTGTCGATCGCTGAGAAAATGACCCTCGCCCTTGCTAAGGCTTTTTCTGTATATCCAGTTTGATTTGGAGCTATGCCATCAATAGTGCCAGTTGCATCATCAACAATAAATACACCGAGTTCACTTATTTGATTAGCTTCGCTGCTAGCAACAGTGAAGGATAAGGAAGGCTTCGCAGAAGTACCCCCAGTAATGCTAAATATTCCCAAGTCATTTTTTTGGAATTGTAACGGTACAGGAAGTGTGTTAGATAATTCTAAAATTCCTAATTTCTCTGGTACTGCTGAGCCAGGAACAACATTGAAATCATTATCATTAACTAGTGCCAATGTATTAGGATCAACAAGTGCCAACCCTTCGAGCTTCTCAACCCCTGTATAACCTGACTTAGCTGCATTGGCAATTAAGTTTTTACTCACGGGCTTGATATTAGCAGCACTTAGTTCCGCTTCTGTAAGCTGTTCAATGGTAGTTTTTCCAGAGGGAAATGTGACGGCAAGGTTATTGATGTTAGTTGCTTTAGCTAGATCGATCTGGTAAATAAGTTTATTAGAGCTAGTAGTAGAAAGATCGTCTCGTTCTACAACTGCAAATTTGCCATTGCCCAAAGATACGGCATCGCCAATCTTATCGGTTTTAGCATTACCACTGCCACTGATGTCATCTAGCAAGTAAAGATACTCCCCTGTAACCGTTTTAGAGGCAATATCAAATTCTAGGATTCTTAAATTACGTGAAGCTCTGGAGGTTGTATCCCCAGTACTATCTGGGTTATCGATCGCACTTTGAATGAAAGCATAAAGCTTATTCCCTTCAAGAGCTACAGCTTCAAATCCCCGATTATTACGACGCTGAGCATATACCTCTGGTAATACTTCAGTTCCAAAAGTGCCTGCAGGAAAATCATTAGCAGTACCAGCAGGGGCAGCAGCAGTTCCTTTAGGAATAAACCGATTTAGCAATTTCCCATTCACATCAAATTGATAGATTGCAGGACGATACTCATCTACCACCCAATAATTACCATTAGGATCGATAACAATCCCCTCAGAGTCTATACCCAATGGATCATTAGATAAAACTTGGTTGTCTAAATTAACGCCAATTTCATCGGTGTATGCGGTTCCTCCTGCTCCTGCCTGTAAATTAGGAAGTCCAGTGAGCTTTGTTTTACCATCGGCTCTATATAATCCTGTTCTTTTAGTGATAATAATCTCGCCTGTGCTGCGATTAAGTTCAAAACTTATAATTTCTGGCTGGAAGTCTGGTAAGTAGAAAGGACGATTTTGTCCAGTTGGATCACCATTTGGACCACGATCCGTAAGAGTAATGAACTTCAAGTTACCATTATCAGGATTAGTACCTTGAAAAGATAACCCTGAAAAACCACCTAAGAAAATATCTTGCCCTTTGGAAGTGGTTCCCAATTTTGGAAGGTTAGTAAAGTTATAGCTAGATACATTACTACTACCATTACTATTCGGAGCATTGGGGTCAACTACAAAATTGTTAGAGTTCAAGCTTTGAGCTTGTATATTCTTGACGATCGCAATTTGTTTTCCATCAAGGCTAATAGTGACATCATTTCCTGATTGAGCGATCGCCAAGTCACTTAATTTGGTAACTCCCGCCAAATTTACTCGAATAGTGTCTTGAATTTGATTGAAATCAGTAATGGTATTGGAATTATTAGGCACATCTACATTAGCAATCCAGAATACATCTTTCCCTGAACCACCAGTTAGAGTATTGTTGCCCAGCCCACCGAAAATAACATCATCGCCTGCATCTCCGAAAACACTGTCATTAACTGAAGCGAAGATAGTGTCATTTCCTTCACCACCAGATAGTATATTTCCACCCTTACCATCTGTAGCAGATAGGACATCATTTCCTGCTTCGCCAAATAGTTGATCGTTAAAATAAGCAAATAGCTGATCATCGCCATCGCCACCTTTAAGAATGTTATTACCTGCTCCAAATCCAGCATCAAGGGTATCATTCCCCTTTAAACCTAGCAGAGTATCACCACTAATACCTGCGGCGATGAACAAATCATCATCGTTAGGAGTACCGTTAATTGTTGTCATTAAATTTTCCTCTCATTATTTAAATTTCAGTTAATCCCCTCAACTACTTATCTGTTAAAAAGTTACAAGGATTAGTAATGTCAGACATTCAGGTTTTTGGGAACAGCATCTTTAGCCACAAACTTTAATACTCAAAAAGACAAACCATTCAAAACTAAGTAAGAAAAAAGTTCTGAATAGGTTTGTCAAAATCAAGAACTAATCTAGGATACATATCTTGTTTGCAATCAAGATTAGTTCATAAATTGATTAGTGAGTTGCATTTAGATAAACGCAAAGTTTGCTGCAGTCAGGGTGGTTGTATCAACACCAGTTAATGTAGCTATAACTTTAGTTGGATCGCTACTTAGGGCAATGGTATTACCAGTGAGTGTCAACTGAGCAAAGCCAACCCCAGCGCCAGCGCCAATAAAGCCGATTACATCAGTTCCAGCTTGAAAATCAAGCACAGTATTAGATGTAGTTGGAGCTTGCCCACCAAAAATCCAGAACTGATCAGCACCAGCACCACCAGATAATAAGTTACCGCCGCCAGCTTGAACGAAGAAGCGATCATCACCGTCGCCACCCAATGCCCGACCATTGGAACCAAGGAAGAAGTCATCATTTCCAGTGCCGCCAGAAGCACGGTAGCCACTTGCATCAGTTGCGTCTAGTATGTCGTCACCTGATCCACCAAAGGTGCGATCATTGTTAGCGATAAAAATTGTATCTTTGCCACTACCAGCATCAACACGGTTACCACTTGCAAGCACACCGCCAATCGGAGCATCAATCGTGTCATTACCAGCACCAGTAAACACAATGTCGTTGACACCATCAAATTTTGGGGTGACAGTTGCGGCGATGTCATCATCTCCTGAAGTACCAGAAACTAAAGAAGAGTTTTGAATCAAATTAGCGTTAGGAGCGATCAAAAATGCAACTTGACCACCTTCCACAAGGTTCTCAGCAGCAGTTTTAGTTCCATCCCCATTACCATCAATATTAGTAGCAGTAATAATAGTGCCGTCTTTTAATGAGTGAGCTTGGGTATCAAACACTAAAACCTGACCACCTTGATTACCAAACAATTTAGAGACATCAAGAATACCAGAGGTTTCCCAAGCACCAATACTAGATGGCTCAGAATCGGTTTGAGTTGCAGGAAGTCCAGCCGCCGAGCGATCAGACGTAGCAACGCGGGTTACGGTTGAAGAGGGGTTAGCATTTGCAGGATCAATGCTGAAGATCGAGTTAGCAATCTTGGATGTTTGACCAAAACCACTGAAAGCAGGATCTTCTTGAAGATAAATTTTGCCATCGTCAGCCCAATCAAGGTTGTCAACACTACGCGCACCAGCATCTTTGCTAACATTTCCATCGTTAAGGATGTCAACTTTTCCAACAATGTCGCCAGTAGCGATGTTATTGAAGTCAATATCAATTCTGTAAGTAGTACCCCAAGAATCTTGACCTCCAAACAAACTAGAGTTGCCAGTTGCATTGAAAGCAACTTGAGTACCATCCTTAGGATTGGTAGAGACATCTTCAATACGAACAAATCCAAATGCTCCAGCAGCAAATGCTAAAGAATCCTGCTGTGCTTGAGTGACAAAACCTAAACTGTCATATCCAGTAGTGCCAGCTTTAGCGGCATCGTACTGATCAATCTCAACAAATTTGCCCTTTAAAGAAGAATTATTACCGTTGAATTCTCTAGGATCTTTTTCGATTACATCGGTAGCATTAGTAGGATCGTCAGCAACCCAAACATATAACTTGCCACCAGACAAACCGTTACGCTCTAAGAAGTTAGAGCTACCTGCAACTTTATCACCAACATAGAGGGTCAGAGGAACTCCAGTAGCAGGAGAGCGATCATCACCAATTAAAAAGGCAACTTTAGTTGTAGTACCAGTATTGATTTCTGTAACATTCTCAAAGCCAGCACGACCAAACCAAGGCACTGCGTACAAAGTATTGGTTTTAACGTCTAGGGCATATTCAGAAGCCTCGCTTGCAGAGGTTCCGCTTTCTTCATTAGCGAAGTAAATTTTATCTACTAGACCATTACCAGCTCCAAACTGATTTGGTTCATACAAAGAAGCTGAGCAGAAACGATTAAATCCACTAGGGGTATCTATACCGTTAACGTTAGTAGCTGAATAGACCGCAGAAGAAGATACTACATTGCCTGCGCGGTTGACAATGGTGTTGTAAGCAAGTCCCGAATCAACAATTTGAAATGTACGCTTGTCAACATCAAAGTAGCTAACTCTAGCACCAGAGAGTTGTGTACCGTTTGCAAGTGTGTATTTATAACCAACAGTATTGCCTAACTCGTGGTTGACATAAAAGCGAACTGTAGTGTCATTAAGTGATGTTGCTCCAATACCATCAAGAATACCAGGAGGAACGTAGGTTCCAATTTTGTCGCCAACGGTAAAGATGGGGTCAACTGTGTAGCCATTAAGCCCAATAGTTTGTGAGGGCTGGGTTGTATCAAATGAAAGGCTTGTCATAGCTTTAGTTCCGCAACTATTGTTTTTTATTTCCGTTTTATAAGTTGGAGTTTAAGTCCAACCATTGATGAACTTATCACATAAAATTGACAAATCTAGGTATTCTCTAACACATCAACAAATGATTTTCTTCAAAAATGTTTATTCTAAACTATGCACTAGAAGTGGTAACAATAAAATTGATATTGCACAAAGATAACCGAATCTTAACCCAAAATTAAACTGTATTAATATCGCAAATTACAAATTAGATACGGCACAAAATAACTTACTTATGCTAATTAGTTTATTTGTCTTTATAGGATTTGGTTAAGAAAGTATTATGTTAAGGTTAACTTAAATCTAAGATTTAATATTTTATAATTTGTTTGCAGACTAATGTATAGTAAAAATTAATACCTGAAGCATGCTGCGTCTAAGTTTAATTCCAAGTTAAAGCAAATTAAGTGTAATGTATCAAGAAATTGATAGACTGAAGTATAAACATCTTGAAATTAATAATCAAAAATTCTTATCAGAAGAATTAATTGAAAGAGTTGTTAACTATGGCATGATTCCTCAGTTAGTTAGGGAAATTATTATTGATCAAGTCACTGCTAACATAGAAATCACTCAAGATGAAGGAAAGTTGGCTCTACAACAAGCACTACAACAGCTAAACATTGATAGCAATGAAAAGCTGGAACAATGGCTAAGATACCATTGCATGTCAATGAATCAGTTAGAATTAAGGGCGATAAGAGCATTAAAGTTAACAAAATTCAAGCAACAAAAATGGGAATCAAAAGTTAATTTTACTTTTTTGGAGCGAAAACAAAACCTTGAACGAGTTATTTATTCACTCATTCGTACTAAAGATTTTTGTACTGCTCAAGAACTATATTTTCGCATTAATGAAGGAGAACAACCATTTGATCAGTTAGCCAGAGAGTATTCAATGGGTCCCGAAGCTGAGACTGGAGGTTTGGTTGGACCTGTGAAACTTGCTTCTATTGACCCAACTTTAGGAAAAATTTTAAGATCCATTGATGTTGGGAAAATTCATATTCCAACTGTAATTGGTGATTGGATTATTCTCGTAAGACTAGAGAAAATTCTACCTGCTAAGCTGGATTCTGCCATGAAGCAAAGGCTAATTGATGAGAATTTCAATAAATGGTTAGAAGATTCTATTCACCAAAAAATTAAATCTATTTCAATATCTTGATATTTTTGTAATTTAATTTATTTAAATAAAATTTAAGTATTAAAAATTTAACTACTATCTAAAGTAATTATGTAGTAATTATGTAGGTATATTTCAAGAAAAACTTAGATTCAATTTTTAAAAGCAATAAAACCATTTGATTTCTTAAAGTGGTCTTAACTTAAGAAACCCCAATTTATATTATTGTCAATTTTAAAGCTCCATATAAATATATAGCTCCCATAGTTTCATAAACGCCTTCATGACAGCTAAAACCGTCTCTATTCAAGACTTTCTTCATTCCATCCCAGAGTTACAGACTATTGATCGAGTTACTCTAAAAGAATTAGGTGAGCGATTACAGCCATTACGCTATCGCATGGGACAGGTGATTTTGCGGCGAGAGACGATGCCAGCACAAATTTTATTTTTGATGGAAGGACAGGCAAGAGTGCTTGGACAAATCCCTAAGTCCCCGTCCCCGGTAACTTTAGATATCCTCAAATCTGGTGCGTCAGTTGGTTGGTTGAGCTTGATCCGCAATGTCCCCTGTGAGATGGTGATTGCTTCAGTTGAAAGTACATGTCTGGCTCTAGAGGCTTCAGATTTTTGGCGGTTTTGCGATCGCGATCCTGTTTTCAAGTCAGCTTTTACTGATAAGCCATCAATGATTGAAGTATTCGACCTCTTGACAGCAGAGATGGAGCGACGGGCACAGTCTCCTGCCAATCCAGCTCAGTTAGCGCGTGAGTCGCTACCAGAAGCTGTGGTTATGACGTTAGAAGCGGGGAAAATACCATTAGCTAAGCTTGATCGTGACTTTGTATGGTTAGTTAGTGGTGGCAATAATTTTCCTGCTCCAATTGGCAGTCGGATTGAATCGCTAAATGGGAATGACTTCCTTGAAGTTCCACAGAACGGATTTGTGCGACTAATTGGTATCCCCGACGCATTTGCGGTGAAAGTAGAGGTCGTAGAAGAAATACCGACTCTAACCGCCGATGATATTCCCTACGCTCCCGAATTACCAGCAGTGGGAGATCGCCCTGATCCCAAGGGTACAGATTACCCGCACTTTTATGGACGTGGATCCGTAGATGCTTCCCTTGCCTGCTTGCAGATGTTAGCAAGATATTGGCAGGTTCCTTTTGCTCGCCATGTGGTCAAACGGGCATTAGACAGTCAATTTGCCAGATCACCTAAGTTGTCATTGCAGGTATGTGGGGCGATCGCAGAACTAATGGGACTAAATGGACAATTAGTGACAATTCCGACAAGGTCGATCACTCAAGTTCCTACCCCTGCAATGTTAGCTTGGCAAGACACCTTTGCCGTACTTTATAAAGCTAGCGATCGGGAACTAGTTTTGGGGATTCCAGAGCAAGGGATTGTGACGAAAAAGATGGCTCAGTTTGCCGATATTTGGGGAGATTCAGGGCAGGTTTTATTAATTCAGCCCACCAAAGACACACCAAAACAGAAGTTTGGACTATCTTGGTTCTTGCCTTCTCTCAAGCGGTATAAAAACACTTTAATCACGGTATTAGTTGCTTCCTTCTTTGTCCAACTATTAGGACTAGCCAATCCTTTAATCACACAAGTAATTATTGATAAAGTCATCATTCAAAATGCTCCCACGACTCTCAATACCCTAGGGATTCTATTAATCACAATTTCAGTTTTTGAAGCACTGATAAGTGCCTTACGCACCTATCTATTCGTCAATACCACCAATCGCATCGACCTAACCCTCGGTTCTGAAACCATCGATCATCTGGTGCGCTTACCTCTACGCTACTTTGAGAAGCGATCAGTTGGGGAACTATCTAGCCGTATTGGGGAACTAGAAAACATTCGCCAATTTCTGACAGGCACGGCTCTTACTGTCGTTTTAGACGCAGTTTTCTCGGTGATTTATATCATCGTAATGATTTGTTATAGCTGGCTTTTAACCTTAGTCGCTCTCGGCACAGTTCCTTTATTTGCACTGCTCACATTTATCGTTGCGCCCATCATTCGGGGGCAACTACGAAGCAAAGCTGAACGTAATGCTGCCACGCAGTCCTATCTGGTTGAGGTGGTTTCAGGAATTCAGACGGTAAAAGCACAGAGCATCGAATTAAAATCCCGATGGGAATGGCAACGTCGCTATGCCCGTTATGTTTCCGATGGATTTAAAACTGTTGTAACTTCCACCACCGCGGGATCGACTAGTCAATTTTTGAACCAATTATCTAACCTACTATTGCTGTGGGTTGGTGCATATTTAGTACTGAGTAACAAATTGTCCCTTGGACAGCTAATTGCATTTCGGATTATTGCAGGCTATACCACAACACCACTTTTACGGTTGATACAGCTATGGCAAAACTTCCAAGAGACTGCCCTATCCCTCGAACGCCTCAGCGATATTATTAATTACCCCCAAGAGCAAGAAGAAGCGGGTCGCCGTAATATCCCCATGCCTGCGATCGCTGGAACTGTGCGCTATGAAAATGTCAACTTTCGTTTTGCTGCCAATGGCAGTTTGCAATTAAACAATGTCAGTTTAGAAGTTGCTGCGGGTAAATTTGTGGGCGTAGTGGGAGCTAGTGGTGCAGGAAAAAGTACCTTAACCAAGCTATTATCCCGCCTGTACGAGCCAGAATCAGGACGGATATTAATTGATGACTACGATATTAGCAAAGTCGAGCTTTATTCGCTGCGCCGTCAGATCGGTGTAGTCCTGCAAGATACATTACTATTTGATGGCACGGTTCAAGAAAATATTGCTCTCACTAATCCCGATGCTACACCCGCAGAAATTATTGATGCTGCCCGAATCGCTTGCGCCCATGATTTCATCATGCAATTGCCTCAAGGTTATGAGTCACGGGTTGGAGAAAGAGGTGCCGCACTATCGGGTGGACAGAGACAGAGGATTGCGATCGCCCGCACAGTCTTACAAAAGCCGCAATTACTAATTTTAGATGAAGCAACTAGTGCCTTAGATTACAACACTGAACGTCAGGTTTGTAGCAACTTAGCCGAAGAATTCCAAGGCAGAACCGTATTTTTTATCACCCATCGCCTTGCTACCATTCAGAATGCAGATTTGATTTTAGTGATGGATAGTGGCAGAGTGGCAGAACAGGGAACCCATAGTGAATTAATGGTGCTAAAAGAACGCTACTATACGCTCTATCACCAACAGGAAGCCGCAGGAGAATCATGATGCAAGTTTTCAATATAGGTTAAATAGATATGACTAATCATAACGATCAAGAATTAAGTGCTCAAACCACCAAACTAGAATCTGATGGATCCTTAGTTCCGCAAGGTAATAATAGTCATGCCTTGGTTAAAAAAAATGCAGAGGCGATCGCTCCCTTTGATCAGCCCTTAGTTTTAACTCAATCTCCCAAATGGACACAAGCAATCATTTGGACATTACTTGGCTCTGTTACCTTTGGTCTGATCTGGGCATCAGTTGCTAGTATTGAGGAATCTGTCCCAGCCCAAGGCAAACTCGAACCCCAAGGAGCAGTTAAAGAAGTCAAAGCTCCTGCCAGTGGTGTGCTTAAGGAAATTCTGGTTAAAGATGGCGATCGAGTCAAAGCAGGACAGGTGATTTTGCGGATAGATTCTACCGCTACTAAAGCCCAGTTAGATTCATTAAGGAAATTACAGCAAAATCTCCAAGCTGAAAATCAGTTTTATCGCAATGTTCTTAATGGTTTTCCCATTTCTAGTCCTAACCTAGCTGTAATTCCTGTGGATTTTTTAGACCTTGCTCGTAACCGCAATATACTTATATCTGAATCGCAAATGTATCGAATGCAGGTAAATGGTGGCGGTGGAAGTCTCACGGGAGATCAGCAAGATCGCCTGAATGCTAATCAAGCTGAACTAAGTTCAAGGTCACAGGCGGCAGAAGCAGTGGTCAATCAATCCATTCAACAGTTAAATCAAACTCAAACTAAACGCCTTGCCCGTCAACAGTCCTTAGCCCTTAGTCAGAAGATTTTAGCTGATATTAAAGAAGTTGCAGAAGCGGGTGGAATATCTAAAATTCAATATCTCAAACAGCAGGATGAAGTCATAAATACGGAAGCAGAAATTCAACAATTAACTCAAGAAGAAATGCGATTAAAAGCTGTGATCGCTGAGGGACGTTCTCGTTTAACTAATACCTTTGATGTCAATCGTAAAGAGTTAACTACGCAGATTGCTGATAATACTAAGCGTATTGCCGAAATTGATAGCCAATTAACTAAAGCTCTAATTGATAACAGTAAACGCCTAGCTGAAATTACGGGTCAAATTAGCCAAGCTGAAGTTGCTTTGCAATATGAAGAACTCCGTGCTCCTACGTCTGGAACAGTATTTGAACTTAAAGCTGGTCTGGGTTATGTGGCAAATACTAACACTTCAGAAACCATTCTTAAAATCGTTCCAGATGATCAGCTAATTGCCAAAGTTTATATTACCAATCAAGATATTGGCTTTGTGAAAGAAAATATGCCCGTAGATGTCAGGCTAGATTCATTCCCTTTTAGTGAGTTTGGTGATGTGAAGGGCAAGCTAATTTGGATTGGTTCTGATGCCCTACCTCCAGATCAATCAAATCCTAGTTATCGCTTCCCTGCTAAAATTGCCATTGAAAAGCAGTCATTAAATGTAAATGGGCGTGAAATTCGGCTCCAGTCAGGAATGTCCTTATCTGCTAACATCAAAATTCGTAATCGTACTGTTATTAGTCTTTTCACGGATTTCTTCTTCAAGAATACGGAAAGCCTTAAGTATGTGCGATAAAAGAGAAAGAAGATCAAAATTAGCAAATCCAGAATAAGAAAGAGAATAAGCCTGATGGAATTGCGAAGAAATCGATCACGCGATCACCTCTAATCAATACGAGCAAGAGGATGCGAGATCGCCTCTGTTGTCAGCTTATCACTTATCAAAGGTGCTGAATCAGATTTCCGTGGGAATTGCCTACTCAATCTGGACAGGGGTTGGCTTAGTTGGAACAAATTTTGGCAGTGGTACTTTTTCAGGAATCCCTTGATTTCAAAAAAGTATTTTTTATCGCTTTAATTCTAGGTGGAGTTTACGGGTTGTACGCCATATCTGAGCCTTAGAATAATACCAAATCGTTAAATACGAGCTACAGATAAAGCCTCTAAAATATAATCCCACCCAACAATCGAAGCAATTACCTCCTGAGTCATAACTTCTAACCTTTCCCGCATTAATGCACGCAACTGGTCAAGATCTTTTGGCAGTTTCCACCTCAACCCTAATTTGAAATGCTGCCACACTCTTTCAATGGGATTAGTCTCAGGTGCATGGGCAGGCTGAAATAGCAAAATAATATTTTTAGGAATCTTTAACCGTTTTGCTCTGTGTGCTCCTGCTTGATCCACTTGCATAACGATGATGTCACCTTGAAAATATGCGCTTACTAAGTTCAGAAATACTTGGAAGCATTCACTATTAAGGTGAGTAAATTCATAGAAAAAGCTTTCCCCTGTTGATGGTTCTACAATTCCATAGAGGTAAGTTGCCTTAAACTGCCACTGAACTTTACCTTTGGGTTTGACTCCTCTTGCTGTGATCTTCCTTCCACTAATTGTCTTTAACCCAATTCGTGTTTCATCTTGACAAAAGAATCTCACTTTGCCATTTAGTCCGATTATATTAATGCCGAACCAGGCAATCATGCTTATAATACTGGCAAGGTTTTTTTATATGCTTCTACTTGCTCTTCTGACTTTCCTGCGCTGACTGGACGTGTCACTTTCGGTCTGGCTTTCAGCCGATATCGGACTAGATGATGCACAGTTTTATAGTTTGATTTGATTCCTAATTGGTTCTCTAACCATTGGCAGATCTGCCCATAACTTTCAAAGCCTTCTGCTTCTTCCAGCTTTTTTATCAATGCTTTCTGCGCCCATTGTGGAATACTCTGTTTTCGCCCTGTTCTAGGTTTAGTCCTACTATTCCCCCTTTGCGATAATTCCCTAACCAATCTTGCAATGTAACTCGATGCCGTCCCAGTATTGTCGATGCTGTCTGGATTGTGCTTGCTTGTTTTGTTTTTAACAGATACAGCATCTGAATTCTTTCTTTATCTGATGCGGTCTTTTGCACTCTCAGCATATGTTTTAGCTCTTCTTCACTTTCGCTGATCTCTAATTTGTATACTCCTGCCATTTTTTTCTTTGAACTCGGTTTATATATTTATACCATCTGTAGCCTATACTCTTCGATTTGGTATAACCCCTAAATGTTGTTAGATTAGATAGATTTTTTCCGTATAATATCCCTTATTGGGTGATTAGGCAGAAATTTTCCGTCTAATACATAGTTAGACGCACTACATTTATTAGCCTGCCTCAGCTTTTTCTCTTCAATCATCAATAAGCTAACAGCAAGGCTTTTCAAAAGAGATTTAGATACGTTTGAATACTATTGTCTGTAGACTCAGAGTCTCTTCTTCTGAGATATTTCATACATGACAGACATTAATAAAGCTCTGGGTAAAGTTTTAGCCAAGTACAGAACTATAGCAAAAATTTCTCAAGAGGAGCTTGCTGACAGAGCTGGGATTCACCGCACCTATGTTAGTCAAATGGAGCGCGGTTTGAAGTCCCCAACTTTGTCCGTTTTGTTTCAAGTTTCAAATTCGTTAAACACCACAGCCAGTAGTTTAATTGCCGAGGTGGAACAAATCATGAATGACATATCTTAGATGAATTACACCATAAACCCTCTATTAAATATTTCTTGTGGATTTGAGGTAAATAGTCACCATATTGAATCTGCTGTGCATCAAACAAATGAACTTTTGGCAATTATCCCATCAAGTGTTTACAAAAATATTGACTATAAAACTACAAGTTCAATCGTTGGCTCAATATTCTGTCAATTCATTGCAAGTACAACGGGGGCTATGGTTAATCCGATTGAAAAGGGGCATCCTGATGTTATTCCAAAGGCAGGTGAAAACTCTTCAGAGGAAGAACTGCGTAACTATCCTGTAGGGTTGGAAATCAAATGTACTGTTGGAAACATAACAAAAGGTGCAAATTTAAGAGCGGGACAGCCTAGAATTGGAGCATTGGAAGGGATCACTTGGCAAGCTCATCATCGAGAGGTTGAGAAGCTTCTGGGTTTAGTATGGGACTTTGTAAAGAGCGAACATGATTTCAACTATCCTAGAATTACAGCTATATTTTATGCAGACAATCTTACTACAAACGATTGGGGAGAGATCAGTGGAACAGAAGGCAGGAACACTAAAGTTACAGGTATGAAAGTAAGTGGTAAGCAAAAGATGGGACAAGGCTGGGTGGCATTAATTAATGACCAGAGTTATTCGGAAGCTTACCAGAAGATTATGAAGTTTTCTGTTCAAAAAGAAAGTTGAAGAAGCTCAAGCTGTTTGTTTGATCTCTCAGATTGATAATAAATGACTTCTTTGTTGGTTTTACCTGCCACACCCTTTAATTCTAGTAGAGGAGTGAATGGCAAATAGTCACCGCAATGCCCCTCGCAAAATATGACTTCTCCTCTCCTCTCCTTTGCCCACTCTGCCAATTTTTTGTAATCAATGAGTTTGCTACCGTATCGATAACCTCTGCCAGCATCTTCTTTGTAAGGTGGGTCAATAAACCAAGTTGCTTCTAGTTCAGGTGCTAATGTGTAATCTCCGTTAATAATTTTCCAATGCTTAACCTTATATATATTCTCTGACATATATCGTTTACTGATCTCCCAGTTTCTTGCTAAAACAGGAGTTACTTTAATGGTCTTGTAGTGAAAAGCCATTTTTGTAGCAGCATGAATAATGTGAAGAAATTCAGAACTTTTTTCACCAATACTTAAGTCGGGCAAATTTTTGATTTTTGATGGTGTTGCCTCATTAATCAACCATTCCCAGATTCCAGAAACTCGCTCATCTCTCTCAATTAAAATAACTTCCTTTTTCCATTTCTCCCCATATAGTGAATAGGCGGCTGATCCTGCAAACGGCTCTATAATCCTGTCAAAGTTGGGAGAGGGATAATGTTTTGCTATTTGTTTTTTTCTTCCGTAGTAGTAGAACATCAGTCACCCAGAAATTTTGAATACTATAGTATTAATTATTAATAAGCAAATGTCAAGCATATTTTACGAAACTGGCGCTAAGGAAGCATTTTGTCTAAGCCGTGTGTCTAACTACTGCATGCAGCGGAACGGGGCATCATGTAATCATCATCTCTATCATGCATCGCCGTCCGCTGATGCGATGCCGTTATGCCAACAGCAATATGCCCGTTAAGGTTGTCCGTTTCTAGCCGAAATTAAGCACTCGAAAATGGTTCGCTTAGTTGTTTAGTTCCGAGAAGTTATTGGCGATTGCCAGGACAAATAATTGTGAAGCGATCAGACTGCATATTGGATAATTAATACTCCTAAAATTTAGAAATATTAGGTTCTTGATGAATCAATACTGTACAGTCAGAAGTGGGACAGCCAATACATAAAAGTCTAAATCCTGCCTCCCGTTGTGCCTTATTAAAAAACATATCGGGATTACCGCCAGATTCTTTAATATCCCCTTCTAATAACCTACCTGTGCAGGTTGAGCAGGTTCCCGCCCGACAACTAAAGGGTAACTTAATATTTTCTGCTTCTGCCACATCAAGAATAAATTCATCTTCATCCACTTCAATAGTTTCATCTAGTCCATCGGCTTCGTCAATCAGTCTAACTTTATAAATTGCCATATTTTTAGTTAACTCGGTAAATTTAGGTGAATAATGTAGTTTTTTATGTTTGTTATTGTGAGCCAGATTGGGAGGTAATGGTGTTTAGCTATACATTTATTTAAGTTCATTTATTTAAGCTACTTAGGTTATGCCAACACTTTCCATTGAATTAGCATTTAAGTATCATCAGGCGGGAGATTTAGCTGAAGCGGAGCGACTGTATCGTCAGATTTTGATTCAGCAACCGCACCACATTGATGCCAATCATTTACTTGGAGTTCTTGCCCACCAAGTTGGTAACTATGACGTAGCGATCGCCTATATTGAAACTGCAATCAAGCTTAATCCCCGCAATCCAGATTTCTACGGCAATTTAGGGGAAGCATATCGATTATCAGGTAAGTTTACAGAGGCGATCGCTAGTTTCCAAAAAGCCCTAAAACTTCAACCCCATAATGGCAAAACCCACTATAACCTCGGTAATGCCTTGCAAGCTCAGGGTAATCTGGAGCAGGCAATCTCTCACTATCAACGGGCAATAGATTTAATCCCAAATTTAGCCCAGGCACATCATAATCTTGGTTTCTTATTAAAAGCTCAAGGTGATACTACTAAGGCGATCGCCGCCTATCGTCAAGCATTGGCAATTAATCCCAACTATCTCCAAGCTCTGCATAGTCTTGGGAATGCGCTCCAAGAGTCGGGACTGATTTTAGAGGCTTTGGATATTTACATGAAAGCTCTGGAACTGTCGCCGCAATCCGCAGAGATTTATAACGATCTAGGTAATGCTCTACAGGCAAATTATGACTTTGATCGGGCGATCGTGGTTTATCACAAAGCAATTGAACTTAAAGCAGATTTTGCGGAGGCTTACTATAATCTCGGCAATGCCTATACGGTTAGAGCAAGGGCTGAAGAGGCAGAGTTTTCCTATCGTCAGGCACTACTAATTAAACATGACCGTGCTGATTGGTATATTACCCTAGGTACTTTACTCAAGGATCAAAATAAAATCCCAGAGGCGATCGCCACCTTTCAAACCGCATTGATGTATAAACCAGATTGTTTAGAAGCTCGGTTAAAAATTTGGCTACTGCTACCGATTATCTATGAAACCACAGCCCAAGTTAGCCAATGGCGTACTCGATTCATTGAGGGATTAAATCAGTTGATTAAAAGCGTTCCCCTAGATACTCCCATCCAAATTAGTGAGGCAGTCAAAGCTATCCAAAATTCCACTAATTTCTACCTTGCCTACCAAGCCCAAAACGATCTGGAGTTGCAAACTCAGTATGGCGACCTAGTGCATCGAATTATGATCGCAGCCTATCCCCAGTATGCCCAAATTAATCCTAATCGACCTAAATCTACCAAAATTCGCTTAGGCTTTATTTCCAACTATTTTCGGAATCATACCGTTGGTAAATTATTTTTAGGATGGCTCCAATCCTGCGATCACCAGCAATTTGAAATTTATTGTTATTACACGGGTAAGCTACCTACGCCTGCAACCGATGCTTTTGCTGCCGTCAGTGATTTTATTTACCACCTACCTCGCCTTGATACTGTAATTGACCAAATTGCCCAAGATCAACTGGATATTTTGGTGTTTACCGATATTGGAATGCACCCTGAAACTACTCAAGTAGCAGCTTTACGATTAGCTCCTGTGCAGTGTTTGGCTTGGGGACATCCAGTCACCTCTGGACTACCCACGATCGATTACTTTTTGTCTAGCGATTTAATGGAACCAGAGGGAGCAGAGGCACATTATCGAGAGCAATTAATTCGTTTGCCCAATCTTAGTATTGCCTATGCCCGACCCGAATCTCCCCAGTATCTACTGGAGCGATCGCAATTTCAAATTTCCGAAGATGCCATAGTTTATCTGTGCTGTCAGTCCCTATATAAATATCTGCCCAAGTACGATTATATTTTTGCGGCGATCGCTAAACGAGTACCCAAGGCAAAATTTGCATTTATCTATAGTAATAACGGCGACTATGTGACCCGACAATTTAAGCAACGGTTGGACATAGCCTTTGCCCGGCAAAATCAGAATAGTGAGGAACATTGTCTGATCATGCCCCGCCTCAATCGGGATGAATACCTCAGCTTAAATCGTATTGCTGACATTTTTTTAGATACCATTGACTGGTCTGGGGGCAATACTACCCTAGAAGCTATCTCTTGTAATTTACCCGTTGTCACTCTGCCTACTCAATTTATGCGCGGTCGCCACAGCTATGCCATGCTGCAAATGTTAGAAGTTACAGAAACCATAGCCTCTAGTGAGTCTGAGTATATAGACATTGCCGTAAAGTTGGGATTGGATCACCCTTGGCGTGCCAGTATTGTGGAAAAGATTAAAAATAATAGCGATCGCCTCTATAACGATCAAGTTTGCATTAAGGCATTAGAAAAATTCTGGAAAAATCCTCATAGTTATGTAAGTGGTGAAGCCTAACTTTTCCTATCTTTTGGTATATCTGCGTCGTGGTAAGGATGGATAGAGCCAAAAGCGCAGTAATTCCGTTAATTTGGGCATAACGGGATAGGTCAATAATGCTGAAACAAAAGTAACTGAAATTAATAGGCTTAGGGATGAATTGAGGTTTTGTAAAAAAGGATTCAAGACAATATTCGCTAATACAATCAATGGATATACCGCTAACACACCCAAAATCACCTTCTTGTAATACGGTGGCTCTTTGTATTCAGCCCCATTATTCTTAGGAAGAGAGAACCACATTTCTATGCCATTGGGTAGCTGTTGTAATGATCTAGTCGCAACTAAGCCCCGAGATTTTTCTAGCCACTCCTGATAAATCCGTGAAGTCATCCAAGTCCGAAAATTTTGGTAATGATCAAACTTAACAATGACCACATATTCAGGATATTCATCATTTCTAGGGCTGATCACTTCTACCCCCAAAAAACCAGCAAATTTCTGCGCCGCCTGATTAATGCCTTTTGTCCATGCTTCATACTCATCAATGCAATTTGGATCAATAACCTCTGAGATAACTAGAGTAATTGGCGTGATCGATTCATTATTTAAAGAAAATTCATTCATGATGATTTTGTAGCAATTAATACAGAAATTTTGTATAATATAGACATATGCAGTTTATTTCTAGTATCAGTTATGTCTAAATTACTTCCATTGAGTTGTACCTATGTACTTAATACTCATCAATTAAATATGATGGCATCTTTAGAACACCGCATTAAAGTTGCCAAGCTAGAACAAAATTATCAACTTGTCCAAGTCCTAGAGACAGAAAGAAAGGGAATTAGTCCTATATCCATTAGGTCTAACACAAGCTCTGATTCTCCAAAAGCATTCCCATCATTCATAGATGTAACGATTAATTGGCTGAACACTTTAAAAAATAGCTTTATCGATAATTTTGTCCCTAAAACAGGACTACAGGTTAAACAAATATTGGACACAGATGGAAACAAGTGGTGGCATGCCTATGATCCAAAATCTGGTCAATCGGTTTATGCCGATTCTGATTCGGAAATGCGTCTTTGGCTTGAATCATACAATCAAGTTTGATAAGTAGTGAAAAGCACTAATTCTAGGAAATTTATAAGTTATCTTCCACCCCATTAGGAAGTTTACGAATGGATGCCCTATGGAATTAGATGATGATCTGTTTGACTTAGATTCAACTCAGTTGGGGAAAAAATACGAAGGCTGGCAAGGGGCGATCGCTGATTTCTTTAAGTTTGATGAGTATCGCACCACATTCAAGACGGAGATTCTAGCTGGGCTAACCACCTTTATGACAATGTCATATATCCTTGTGGTTAATCCGCTCATCTTGTCTAAAGCTATTTTCCTAGAAACACCAAAGGATTTATTCGGGGAACTAGTATTTTCTACCGCAGTTAGTGCAGCGATCGGTACATTATTAATGGCATTATTTGCCAAATACCCTTTTGCTTTAGCTCCTGGCATGGGTATGAATGCCTTTTTTACATTCTCAGTAGTCATAGGGCTTAAACTTGACTGGCGACTTGCCCTCGGCTGCGTGTTTGTAGAGGGAATAATCTTTTTCTTGTTAACAATAACCGATATCCGTCGTCATCTAATTACTGCTATACCTGATTGTATCAAAACTGGCACAATAGCTGGCATTGGACTATTCTTGGCATATATTGGGCTAGGTAGCAATTTAAACGAAGGAGGAGCAGGACTGATAGTTGTAAGCGAAGCAACTAAAACAGCATTTGGAAGCTTTCGTCATCCTGCAACCCTTTTAGCAGCCTTTGGTATCATTATGACGGTTTTGTTTGTATCAAGACGTATCAAAGGCGCAGTATTATGGGGAATTTTGGGTACTGCGATCTTAGGCTGGATACTAGGTATTGCAAAGCCTCCAACTAGTTTCATTGATTTTCCAGTTTTGCCAGTTCATACATTTGGACAGGCATTTGTAGGTTTGGGGGGAGTTAATGCAAACAACTTTTTGGATTTTCTAGCAGCAATGTTAGTATTTTTGTTTGTAGATGTTTTTGATAATGTTGGCACCTTGGCTGGTGTTAGCAAGCAGGCTGGTTTTATTAATGAAAGAGGAGAGCTACCCCGAGCAAATTCAGCTTTAATGGCAGATTCTATAGCAGCAGTTGCAGGTTCCATTCTTGGGGTATCTACGGTAACAACCTATGTGGAGTCAGCTGCAGGAACTTCTGTTGGGGGTAGAACGGGTTTTACATCTGTTATAGTGGCAATACTTTTCTTAATTTCTTTACCTTTTGCGCCAATTTTTGCTGCAATTCCAGCGTTTGCTACAACTCCTGCTCTCGTGGTCGTAGGTGTTCTAATGATGGGAAGTATTAGTAATGTGCGTTGGGATGATTTTTCAGAGGCACTACCAACATTTGCCACCCTATTCTTTATTCCTTTTGGGTTCTCAATTGCTGAAGGATTATCGGTTGGCGTTATCCTTTACGTTATTATGAAATTATTTCGAGGCAGATCGAGTGAGATTTCCTTAGTAACTTGGATTCTTGCTCTTATTTTTGTGGCTAGATTCGTATTTGTGACTATGCGTTTTGGATAGGTTTTATCTTCTCTACTTTTAACAACTTTTGCTAGTAAAGTTAGAACAACTGAAGCTATCTAATCAGCAAGCTCAGTAAGCAACTGAGAAATTTGTTTTTCTATAAAGGGGAAATTTTTTTACTCTTTCTGCATAAGCTTATCTATCCTTCTTCAATTGGGTTTATGTATCTGAGATTACAATCTACCAATTTTAAAGTGGATATATTGATCCCATAAACTTAAAGACTTTAAGCATATCTCAAAAAAATTAATTCTTACAATTAAGCTGCTAATTTATTAGTCGAAAAGCTTGAAATTGTTTTTGAGCTATGCCTAGATTGGTTTGGCTTAATTGAAAGTTTGATTTTGATAGTGTTGAAGGACTTAAAAGTTTACATATCGTAATTAATACAGCCTAATATCTGGTGTGAAGTGATGAAAAAAAATATCCTTAAGAGAGTGACTCTGTTAAAGAGTGTTTCCTGTGCTACCTTGTTATGTCTTGCTGGCGGTGGTCTTGCCAACCGTGTAAATGCTGAGACTTTAGTTACTAGTGGTAAATCTACTGATACTAGTAGTGTTTTACCAAAATTGGAAGAACTTGGGAAAGAAGGGAAAGCAGAACAAACTACTGCTCAAGTTACTTCTGTATCTCAACTAAGTGATGTACAACCTACCGATTGGGCATTTACCGCATTACAATCTTTAGTAGAAAGATACGGTTGTATTGCTGGTTATCCTAATGGCACATTCCGTGGTAGTCGTGCTACCAGTCGTTACGAGTTTGCGGCTGGCTTAAATGCTTGTTTAGACAAAATCAATGAACTTATATCTACAGGATTAGCTGATAAAGTCGGAAAAGAAGATTTAGCTACTCTCCAAAAGCTCCAAACTGAGTTCGCAGCAGAGCTGAGCTCACTTAAAGGTCGTGTTACTGACTTAGAAGCTAAAACGGAAACCCTTGAAGCACAACAATTTTCTACTACTACCAAGCTGGGAATTCTTGCCTTCTTTAACTTGACTGGAGCTACAGGCGGTAGTGGAGTTCTAGCACCAGATGGAAAAACACCAACCAAAGGTTCTAACACCACATTCAGTGGACTAGTGTGGTTAGACTTTAAGACATCATTTACTGGTAAGGATTTATTAGTTACTCAGTTAGCCGCAGGTAATGGTAACTCTCCAATTAACAGCTATGTTGATCCTGGAATAGCAGGACTTGGTGGACCTGTAACAGGTTTTTATAACTCCACAGGAACTCCATTCACTGACCAAACCGCAGGTGCAACTCCAAATGTCTTTGTTTTAAGAGAACTTTCTTACCAATTCCCAATTTTTGCTAATTCCAGCTTAGTTGTAGGTCCAAGAGTTAACTTCTATAAGTACTTTGACAATAATCGCTTTACCCTGTTCCTCAATGGAGCAAGTAGCTTTAACTCTATTAACAGTCCGCTACTTACTAATGCAAAACGTGGTGCTGGGGCAGTCTTTTTAACTTCTTTGACTAAGCAGTTAGACTTCAAACTTGCTTATTTGGCTGAGAGCAATGAGTTTTTACCAACTCCGTTATTTAACTCTGCCTCTAACCCTAATGAAGGTCTAACTGGCGGCACCAATGCTCTAACTGCTGAAATTGATTACGCGCCCACTAAAGATGTAAATCTCAGATTTCTCTACAGCCGTACTAACCTCCAGAATATATTTGGTTGTGTCGGTGGTGTTGGGGCAACTCCATCATTACCTGGAACAGCTTGTGGTACTGGTCTTGGACTTAGCAATGGTCAGTCTGATGTGTTTGTGGCTAACTTTGATTGGTTAGTTACCAAAGGATTTGGCTTATTTGGTCGTTACGGGATTAGCTTTACAAACCTCAATAAGTTAAGTGGTGGTTCATTCGGTAATGTAACAACCCAATCATTTCAGGTTGGTACGGCATTCCCTGATCTCTTTAAAGAAGGGGCGCAAGGAACTATATCCTTTGTGATGCCCTTTAACTTTACCAGTGGTCGTGACCTCTTAGTCTCAGGTCAAGGAAATGGTGCTACGCAGTATGACCTAGAACTTTCCTATTTCTATCCCATCTTCAAAAATGTTTCCATTGTTCCCGCCGTCTATGTGATTTTCAACCCAAATAATGTCTCAACAAATCCCACGGTTACTGTGGCTAACTTAAGACTGCAATTTGGTTTCTAAACAAGCAATATTTACTAGGGTTAGATACTCTTTTAATCCTAGTGTTTTATTTTTCCCTTAAATAACCTCTACCCATAGGAGCAAAAGCCTTGAAAGATAAAGAGCCTTTTTTTATACCTCGTCGTCAGGTAATTCGTGGAATTTTGGCATCCACAGCATTCGGCGTTACTTCTCAACTTTGGACTGGATGTACTTCCACAGAGACTCCGTCGACAACTACTACTCCCACGGCTAGCACAACTCCCGATTTGACTATAGGTTTCATTTTTGTGGGACCTAAGGATGATTTTGGTTATAATCAATCCCATTTCCAAGGGGAAGGCGTGATTTCTAAACTACCGGGAATAAAAACAGTTGATGAAGCAAATGTACCTGAAACTGCGACAGTTCAGGAAACCATGTTGAGTATGATCAACCAAAATGGAGCTACTCTACTTTTCCCAACCTCATTTGGCTATTTTGACCCTCATATTCTGAAAATTGCCAAGGAAAATCCTAAAGTGCAATTTTTACACTGTGGTGGATTATATAAAGATGGAGTTCATCCTCCCAATGTTGGTAGCTACTATGGTTACATTGATGAAGCGGAGTATATTGCTGGGATTGTCGCAGGTTTAACTACAAAATCGGGAAAACTAGGATTTGTTGCGGCTAAGCCTATCCCTCAGGTATTGCGTAATATTAATAGCTATACTCTTGGGGCGCGTAGTGTTAATCCTAAGGCAACGGTTCAGGTGATTTTTACAGGTGATTGGTCTATTCCTGTGAAGGAAGCAGAAGCGGCAAATAGTATGGTCGATCAGGGTGTTGACGTCATGACTTGCCACGTTGATAGTCCTAAGGTGGTAATTGAAACTGCGGAAAAGCGTAAAATTTTCTCTACTGGCTATCACGTTGATCAATCTCAGTTAGCTCCTAATGGCTTCTTAACTGGTTCAGAATGGGATTGGGGAACGGTTTACACCAAGTATGTGGATGAGGTCAAGGCGGGTAAAACCTTAGCTGATGGGGGAATTCCTCACCTAGTTCGAGGTGGATTAAAAGAGAAGTTCTGTAAGCTTTCTCCCTATGGTGCGGCAGTTAGTGCAGCTACCAAGAAAGAAGCTGATGCTGCTTTAGCTAAGTTTATGGATGGTACCCAGATTATCTATGCTGGTGAAATTAAGGATAATACTGGTAAGGTTGTTATTCCTAAGGGAGTGAAACTAGAGCAAACTAATCCTAAGTTAGAGCAGATGGATTGGTTAGTTGAAGGTGTAGTCGGCAAGATTGGATAAATAAATTTGGATATTTAAGGCTATGAATGTTTTAGCTAGTTGGCGATCGCTTTCCGAAAAAGTTGTAATTCCCATTGCTGCCATATTTCTCTCATTTATTGTGTTTGGAATTTTCTGTGCTGTAAGAGGAACAAATCCATTGGCTGTATACGGTGTAATTTATCAGTCAGCTTTTGGCAGTGCCTTCTCTTGGCAGGGTACCCTAGTCAGGGCTGCTCCATTAATGCTTACTGCCCTTTGTACGGCTTTACCTGCCCGCTTAGGTTTAGTTGTAATTGGTAACGAAGGGGCATTAGTGATGGGAGGAATCGGGGCGATCCTTGCTGGTTTAGCTTTTAGTTCTTTACCGCCTTTAGTTGTCCAAATTTCGATGGCGATCGCTGCTATTATCTTTGGCGGCGTTTGGATTATGGGGGTGGGGGCATTAAAGTATTTTAGGGGTGTGAATGAGACCATTAGTAGCTTATTAATGAACTACATTGCGATCGCTATCCTTAATACTTTAGTTGAAGGTCCAATGCGTGATCCATCTAGCCTTAATAAACCCTCAACTTATCCATTATTAGAAGTGAATTGGTTGCAAAGTATTCCTGGTACTAGAGTTCATTATGGACTTATTTATGGATTAATAGCTTGCGTAATTGCTTACTTTTTAATTCAGCGTACTACCTTTGGGTTTGGAGTACGAACGGCAGGGGGAAATATCAGAGCCGCCAAGATTGCTGGCTTACCAGTGGGTAAATTGATTCTATCTGTTTGCTTCTTAGCTGGTTCCTGTGCAGGTTTAGCGGGAATGGTGGAAGTTGCGGCAATTCATCATAGTGCTAATGCTTCTCTTAATACTGGCTACGGTTATAGTGGCATTCTTGTTGCCTTTGTTGCTAGAAATAATCCTCTTGCTTCGGTATTAGTTGCTATTTTACTCGGTGGTCTTTTAGCTAGTGGTAGTGGATTACAGCGATCGCTTGAACTGAATGATGCTACGGTTTTGGTTTTTCAAGGCATCGTGTTCTTGATGATTCTGTTTAGTGAGTCCATGTATGGGAAATTGGATTTCTTTAAGGATCGCATAATTCCAACTAAAGTTAGTTCGACTTCGCAATCTATAGCCTAAGTATTTTATCCATCACAATTAACTAATAGAGCAGTAAAGGAGCAGATTATGGCAGCAGAAACAGCAGACTGGTTAGGTGTACCTCTAGCAATTCTGGGTGGAACTCTAAGAGGAAGTGCACCTTTTTTATTCGTAAGTCTGGGAGAATGCTTAACAGAAAAATCAGGGAAAATTAATTTGGGATTGGAGGGAACTCTACTAACTGGGGCAATGAGTGCCTATGCAGTTTCTTTCCTGACTGGTTCACCTTGGCTCGGAGTATTAGCAGCAGGATGTGCTGGTTTGTGTTTAGGTGCTATTCATGCTTGGCTTTCCCAGCGCCCCGGAGTTAGTGATGTGGCTGTGGGAATTGCGATGATCGTATTTGGCAGTGGCATAGCTTTTTTCTTTGGTAAAGCTTTCATTCAACCTAAAGCTCCTCAACTCCCAATTTTTGATCTTGGTGCATGGAGTAGTTATCCGCCTTTACAATCAGCTTTGCAAATTAGTCCTCTACTTTTAATTGGGATTGCGATCGCCCCCATTATGCAATGGTTCTTTAAATCTACCCGTTGGGGTTTATACGTTAGGGCTGTAGGTGATAGTCCTAGTGCAGCCAGAGCGATGGGAATTTCGGTATTTTGGGTGAGATTTTTCTCTGTGGTGGTTGGAAGTTTTCTTTCTGCCATAGGTGGAGCTTGCTTATCCCTTTACTATCCAGGGATTTGGTCAGAGAATATTTCCAGTGGACAGGGATTAATGGCTGTAGCTCTGGTCATTTTTGCCCGTTGGCAACCGATGCAATGTTTATGGGCGGCTCTTTTATTTGGGGGAGCGCAAGCGATCGGTCCAGCTTTACAGTCCGTTGGAGTTAATTCTTTCCGCTACTTGTTTAATGCTTCGCCCTATATTTTTACTTTAATCGTGATGATCATTACCTGCTCTCCGAAACGGACATTGGCTGGTTCTCCGGGGGCATTGGGGACTAATGAATAGCTTTTGCCCTATCTAGATTAAAAATTCAAAGTATTAATTTATTAAAGCCAGTAGTTTTAGTTCCCTATGTTTATTGAAGCCGATCCCTATCCTTATCCTTATAACGGTGATTTGCGTCCCGAAAACACGGTTTTTCTGATTATTGATATGCAGATAGATTTCTGTGGACATGGTGGTTATGTGGACAAAATGGGGTATGACCTTTCCCTTACTCGTGCGCCCATTGAGCCAATTCAGAAAGTGCTTAAAGTATTGCGCTCAAAAGGCTTTCATATCATGCACACCCGTGAAGGACATCGCCCTGATCTCTCAGATTTACCCGAAAATAAGCAGTGGCGATCGCGGCAAATGGGAGCAGGCATAGGAGATGATGGTCCCTGTGGCAAAATTTTAATTAGAGGTGAGTCGGGCTGGGAAATTATTCCCGAGTTAGCACCTTTACCCAATGAAGTAATTATTGATAAACCCGGAAAAGGTTCTTTCTATGCCACTGATTTAGATTTAGTTCTGAAGCGTAAGGGTATTCAAAATATCGTTCTTGCTGGGGTAACTACTGATGTGTGCGTACATACTACTATGCGAGATGCTAATGATCGTGGCTATGAATGTCTAGTCCTATCAGATTGTACCGCCGCCACGGATTATGGTAACTATCTTGCTGCTCTCAAAATGATCAAAATGCAGGGTGGTGTATTTGGTACAGTGACGGATTCTGACACATTTGTTACAGCAATTAATAGCAACTTTTAAGTAGATTGATAAATAAATATATGGCTGGCATAGCTTTAAAAAGTTTAAAAGGTAAAAATTTAAAAAGAGAGAGATACCAATGACTGCAAAAACTACCGAAGCGATCGCTGATGATCCAGAAACCAACTCTAATTTACCTCCAGAGCTAGACGTAGTTAATGTTACCAAGCGGTTTGGCAATTTTACTGCGGTAGAAGATGTCTCTCTAACCTTAAGACCTGGAACTTTCCATGCTCTATTGGGAGAAAACGGAGCAGGCAAAAGTACTTTGGTTAAATGTATTATGGGTTTTCATGCCGCTACCCACGGCGAAATTCTCTTTGATAAAAAGCCTCAAGAAATTAATAGCCCCAGAGATGCCTGTAAATATGGGATTGGCATGGTGTATCAACATTTTACGGTAGTTCCAGCAATGACCGTAGCTGAAAATTTATTACTGGTACGTCCCGATACACCTAGCCTCATTAACTGGAAAGAGGAGTATGAGAAGCTTCAGGAATTTATGGATGCTTCCCCTTTCAAAATTGATATTGATATGCCTGTATCCCAGTTAGCAGCGGGGCAAAAACAGAAATTAGAAATTCTTAAGCAGCTTTATCTCAAAAGTAAAATTCTTATTCTAGATGAACCCACATCGGTATTAACCCCTCAAGAGGCTGATGAAGTTCTGGGTTTAATCCGCAAGGAAGTTGATGATGGTAAATTAAGCGTACTCATGATCAGTCATAAATTCCGTGAGATTATGGCATTTACCGATGAAGTTACAGTTCTGCGTAAGGGTAAATTTGCAGGGCATGGTTTGGTTAAAGACCTGACCGTATCAGATATGGCAGCAATGATGCTAGGGGAAGAGCGTGAAGCGAAGGAAGTTTCAAAAACTCAAGTTGATAGTACGGAATTAATATTGGAAGTAAAAAATCTCCATGCCGATAAAGATAACGGCTTTGAAGCGATCGCTGACATGAATCTTTCGATCAAAAGTGGGGAAATCGTCGGAATTGCTGGAGTCTCTGGAAACGGGCAAAGGGAATTGGTAGAAGTCTTGGCAGGACAGCGTCCACGCACAGGTGGAGAAATTAAAGTTAATGGTGAACACTACACTGCCACTCGTCAGGAAATGGCTCGGCATCATGTATTTTCTTTGCCAGAGGAGCCATTGAAAAATGCCTGTGTTCCTAATATGAGTGTTGCGGAAAACCTAGCTTTGCGAACCTTTGATCGCCCTCCCCAAGCTTGGGGCATCCTGCTCATGTTTAAAGCCATGCGGGAAATGGCAACTAATTTAATCCGTGTCTTTTCGGTCAAAACGCCATCGCCAAATGCCTTAATTGGTACTCTTTCTGGGGGAAATGTGCAAAGGGCAGTTCTAGCAAGGGAACTCTCGGCAGATAAAATTCGGTTATTAATTGTAGCAAACCCTGTATTTGGTTTAGACTTTGCGGCGGTGGAATATATCCATAACCAATTAGTTGAAGCTCGTAATCGGGGGGTAGCTGTTCTTCTTGTCAGTGAAGACCTAGATGAAGTCCTAAAATTATCCGATCGCATCTTAGTTATCAGTGATGGCAAGTTTGTCTATGAAGGGACTAGAGAAGAAGCTGATATTGTTACCATTGGTCAGCGTATGGCGGGACACTAGATATTGTGATTTATAAGGATATTTTTAAGCAGGGTTATGACTATCAGGCTCTAGCATGGAGTCCATTTCGGGAAGGAGTGGAAATTCATAAACTCTATGGTGCTGATAGTGGCGCAGAAGCAGCTCTCTTAAAGTACGAAGTTGGAGCCAAGGTTCCCCGTCACACCCATGCAGGGTTTGAGCATATTTTTATTTTAGAAGGAACTCAATCCGACCAAAATGGCACCTACGAAGCAGGCACTTTGGTAATTAATTCCCCAAGTACTAATCACGATGTTTATAGCAAAGATGGATGTGTAGTCCTAATTATTTGGGAAAAACCAGTTGTAATGGAGAACTAGTAAATTTATGACCGCAATTGCCGCCCAACCTTACGAATATGAACTTCCCACAGAGGGAAAAATCGCACTCGTAATTATTGATATGCAGCGTGACTTCCTTGAGCCTGGGGGTTTTGGTGATGCCCTCGGTAATAATGTGCAGCTTTTACAGGCGATCGTACCTACAGTCAAAGCATTATTGGAAACTTGGCGATCGCTCTCCCTCCCAATTATCCATACCATCGAATGTCATAAACCTGACCTTTCCGATTGCCCCACCTCAAAACTAAATCGGGGAAAAGGTGGACTAAAAATTGGCGACCTTGGACCTATGGGCAGAATTCTAGTTTACGGAGAAGAAGGAAATAATATCATTCCTGAACTAGCTCCCAAGGATGGCGAAATTGTCATTCTTAAGCCGGGCAAAGGAGCATTTACTCGCACCGACCTCGAGGCAATTCTGCAAAAAGAGGGGATTACCCATCTTGTAATTACGGGTGTAACTACGGAAGTATGCGTACAGACCACTATGCGTGAGGCAAATGATCGTGGGTATGAATGTCTGTTAGTGGAAGATGCAACGGAAAGTTATTTCCCTGAGTTCAAAGAAGCTACGATCAAAATGCTACGTGCCCAAGGTGGTATTATCGGCTGGACTACGGATGCAAAGTCTGTCATTTCTGCCCTTTCCGCTCACTCATAAATTATCCTTACTAGCTTCTTATTAGTTCTAGATTGAGCTTTAAACGCGGTTGTAATCTGGAAAATCTGATTGCTTCCATAGCAGCTTATGTCCACCCTTTTAGTCAAAAATATTCATACCCTTGTGACTATGGATGCGGCACAGCGGGAATTACGTAATGCAGCGATCTTAGTCAGGAATAATGTGATTGAGCAAGTAATTGAGCAGGACAGTATAAATTCTGAATTATCAGAGCCACCCGATGAAATTTTAGATTTACAGGATAAGCATATAGTCCTGCCCGGATTAGTTAACACCCACCATCATTTTTTTCAAACACTTACCCGTGTAATTCCCGCAGCCCAAAACTGTAGCCTATTTCAATGGTTGAGAGTTCTATATCCAATTTGGGGCAATCTTACCCCAGAGGCTATATCTATAAGCTCACAAATAGCAGCCGCAGAGTTAATATTATCTGGTTGTACCACTGCCAGCGATCACCTTTACATTTATCCCAATGGCTGTAGGTTAGATGATCAAATTCAGGCGATTAACTCAATTAAGCTAAGATTTCATGCCAGTCGTGGCAGTATGAGCGTCGGTGAGAGTTTAGGTGGGCTGCCTCCCGATCACCTAGTGGAAAAAGAAGCAGATATTTTAAAGGATAGTCAAAGGTTAATTGAGCAGTATCACGATAATTACCGCCATTCAATGCTACGAATTACCTTAGCACCATGTTCTCCATTTACAGTATCTACAGCTTTAATGAGAGAATCGGCAAGTCTAGCTAGATCATTTTCGGGAGTGCGGTTACATACTCATTTGGCAGAAAATAAGGCAGATATTGACTATAGCCTCGCTAATTTCGGCATGACTCCCTGTGACTATGTGGAATCTGTTGGTTGGCTGGGGAAAGATGTATGGCACGCCCATTGTGTGCAGTTAGATGATTTGGCAATTCAGAAATTTGGCAAAACCGGCACTGGGGTGGCACATTGTCCTTGTAGTAATATGAGACTTGCCAGTGGGATGGCACCAATTCGCCAAATGCTTAATTATCGAGTGCCAGTGGGTTTAGGAGTAGATGGTTCAGCATCCAATGATGGTTCTAATTTATTAAATGAAGCACGTACAGCATTTCTGATGGCACGGGTACGGGAACTTGATGCGGCTGCTATTACTGCTAGAGAGGTACTAGAGTTAGCGACTATTGGTGGGGCAGAAGTTTTGGGTAGAGATGATATTGGGGCGATCGCTCCGCAGATGTCCGCAGATTTTATTGCGATTGATATTGACCGCATTGAATTGGCAGGTGCCTATCATGATTTAGTTGCAGCCTTGATCTTTTGTCAGATAAATAAAGTAGATTACAGTTTTATTAATGGATATAAAGTTGTGGATCAAGGAAGATTAACTACGATTGAATTAGAGCCACTGCTAGAGAGGCATAATCAACTGGCATTTAAGCTATTCAATAGTTAAATTTAACGGTTTGCATCGCTACAAATTGAGCTAAGCATTACAGTTGAGCGCAAAAATTAAGTCAAAATATCTATATTTAACCCAAGTTTTGTATTATTTTCTGTTAGTAACTTCATATAATTATGAGCAGAAGAACATAACCAGTAATCTCCATGAATTTATCATCATCTTTAGGGGTAGTTGTCCAAGGCTCTTTAAGTCAGGGTTTAGAGGTCAGACTAAATGGCGATATTTCTGTGGAAGATATGCGTGTTGGTAAATTTTTAGTAGTCCAAGGCAAGCGATCGCGATTCTTTTGTATGCTCACGGACGTAAGTTTAGGTACTTCTAGTCAGCGCATTTTAATTAATCCTCCCGATCCAAGTAATACTTTTTTAGCTGAAGTTTTATCAGGAACTACCACCTTTGGCACCATTAATTTAATGCCAATGCTAATGTTTACACCGCCCGATCCCTTGGATATTTTGATTGATATTAAGAAAACCAAGGGCAAAAAGCAAACACCCGAATATGCTGTTATCCGTCAACTAGGGCATTTAAATCATGGCGAACCAGATCAAGAAGTAAGCCTGCAACCAGTCAAAACTGTTCCTAGTCATTTCAGTCAGGTATTTGATGCCGTTGAAAATGATTTCAAAATAATTTTTGGTTCAGAAGATAATCCCCTCAAACGCAATTTTGCGATCGGGCAGCCCATTGATATGCCTGTGCCGATTTGTTTAGACTTAGATCGCTTTGTGGAAAGGAGTAATGGGGTTTTTGGAAAATCGGGAACGGGAAAATCCTTCTTAACCAGACTTCTGCTTTCAGGGGTAATTCGCAAACAAGCCGCCGTGAATTTAATCTTTGATATGCACTCTGAATATGGCTGGGAAGCAGCGAGGGAAGGTAAAAAATTTAGTACTGTTAAGGGCTTACGACAGCTATTTCCTGCCCAAGTCCAAATTTATACCCTTGATCCAGAGTCAACTTTGCGACGTGGTGTAAGAGATGCCCAAGAACTTTACATCAGCTACGATCAAATTGATGTGGAAGATTTGATGCTCATTAAGGATGAATTAAATCTATCGGAAGCAAGCTTAGAAAATGCCATTATCCTTCGCAATGAATTCGGCAAAAACTGGATTACCCGCCTTCTGGCGATGTCTAATGTGGAAATTCAAACATTTTGTGAAGAAAAGATGGGGAGTAAATCCTCGATCATGGCTCTACAACGCAAGTTAAATCGACTTGATGATCTTAAATATATTAAAAGTAGCTGTCCCCATAATTATATTAAGCAAATCTTGGATGCGATCGCTGCTCAAAAACATATAGTTATCGAGTTCGGCTCCCAATCAAATCTCCTTTCCTATATGTTGGCAACTAATATTATTACTCGGCGGATTCACCATGAGTATGTGCGTAAAGCTGAGAAGTTTCTTCAGACTAAAAATATATGCGATCGCCCCCAACAACTCATGATCACCATTGAAGAGGCCCATAAATTTCTGGCTCCCATGACCGCAAAACAAACCATTTTTGGCACGATCGCCCGAGAAATGCGGAAATATTTTGTAACTTTGTTAGTAGTAGATCAACGACCATCGGGTATAGATAATGAAGTTATGTCCCAAATTGGTACGAGAATTACTGCTCTCCTAAATGATGAAAAAGATATCGAAGCAATTTTTACAGGGGTAGCTGGGAGTACAAACCTGCGATCGGTACTGTCTAAACTGGATTCTAAACAGCAAGCTTTAGTTCTGGGTCATGCCGTTCCTATGCCAGTAGTGATCCAAACTCGCGCCTATGATGATCAGTTCTATCGAGAAGTCGGCGAAGTGCCCTGGGAAGAAATATCTACATCTGAGGTCTTAAGAGTAGCTGAAGTTGCCAAGGCAGATTTAGGTTTTTAGTTACTAATTTTTAGCCAGCAGCTACCGCAAATTCTTCGCCATATTTTTCTTTGAGAGATTCCCATGCTTCCACCTGCCCTTCAGCATATTCGCCGGGCTTGCCCCATTGCAAAAATAAACTCATTTCGGGTTGATCTTGATCATTCAGTAAGCGCACAGCATAGGTTGTAAAGTTACCCCGCTTTGCCTCTCCAATTTCAAACTTTACTTTCAAGATTTTGTCCATATTTAGGTGAAATTCAAACCCATCAGTGTGCATATTGGCGTAGCGACCCTTGGGTAAATCGGCATAAAATAAATTTTGAATATGTCCTCGCACTTCTAAAACGGCAACACCAGTATTCACAATGATGCGGAGCAGTTGTAAGGAGTCACACTCTTCTAAAAAATCCTTTAAGGTCACGGTCATATCTTTATTTACCCGAAGTTAGCTGTTTTTGAAGTTTAATATTTAATAGCTAAGTATGTATTATTTCAGCCTCTGTACTTAAAGTGTACCTAAAAAGTTCAAACCTAAAAGTCCTTAAATAAAGTCATAAAAAAATTAGTGGTATCCCAAGAGTATGAAAATCCGTTCCACAGATAAGCCAAGCAGCCCAACCGAAGTAAACGTTATTCCACTATTAGATGTAGTCTTTGCGATTCTTTCTTTTTTTGTGCTGGTATCAGCAGGTTTAGCTCCAATTCAAAAAATAGGTGTCGATTTACCAACTAAAAGTCAGGATACTAAGGCTCCCCAAAATACTAAAGCTCTAAATGAGATGTTAGTAGTAACCCTTGATATTGATGGTAAAACCCGTATAGATGGAAATCTGCTTACCCCCGAAGGCTTAGACCTTGCTATTAAGGGCTATATTGGTGCATTTCCCCAAGGACTAGTAGTTCTTAATGCTGAAGATGCCAGTGTGAGCTATCAACAGGTGGTTAATACCCTAGAGGCTTTACGCAAGGTGGCGGGAGATCGGGTGGCGATCGCTACATCTAAATCTTAGCTTTTTAAATTAGCTACTTAAAGTTAAGGTAGAGAATTAAGGAACCACCAAGTAAACCTATGTCAGAGATTTTTAACCCATCAGCAGTAGAGCCAGAGATTTCTAAAAGTCTAAAATTTTGGCAATCTCGATCACCCAGAGATCAATTCTGGTCACAGAAGTCTGTGTGGCTGATTATGGTTGCTACAATTGCTGCTCATACTGCTTTTTGGTTACTTTTACCAAACCCAATTAAACGTAATCCTAATACTGTCAACACCCAGAAAATCTCAACTATTGCCGTAGTCACCCTGCCACCCGAATTATTACTGAAGTCAAAACTACGACTACCACAGTCTTTCACTCCTTTAAATCTCAATCAAATTAATTTGCCGTCACCTCCTCCACCTCCTTCTGGTTATAATCCATCTATACTGCCACCACCATTACTATCGGTTTTACCCCAAGACCCCCAGCAAAGTAATTTGAAAATTCTGCCTAGTGCTGGTAATCTCCAGCCAAATCTTAGAAATAATCTCAAGGGTAATAATCAAAGCAACTTAAATTTTCCTGTAACTAGCAGTAATATCAAGCCTGAAGTTTTAGGTATTCCAAATAATTCTCCTAATCTAATTGATAACACCAAACCTATACAACCCGAACCACTGCCAGTGCCTATGCTTGACCCTGTGACTCGTTATAGCTATAGAGCCTCCGATCTGATGATTAGGAATACTGATATTAATAGCATTATTAGCCAGTATGGGGCAGACAAAGTTATTCAGCGTCAAATTGCTGCTCCCAATGTTGCTGTTTCTCCCGATCAAAGAGAACCTATGGAGTGGATTCCCCTTGATCAAAAATCTATACCTAACATCAGTGGATCGGTGGTATTTGTACTTGTGGTTAGCCCATCCGGAAGGGTGGTAAAAGACCCCATAGTTTTAGAAAGTACCAATAGTAAGCTAGAGCAGGTTGCCCTTGAAACCATAAAGGGTTACTATGACCGCTTTAAGCCCCTAGGATTGGATAAATATCGATTGGTAAGGATTAATTATAGAATTCCCTAATTTTTAAATTTCTCTGAGCATCACCATAACTGTTTATCAATTCCCTACGATCCAAATTTCTTTTCCATATTTTTCTATAATCCCAAGCCTTTAGATTTTAGTAACTTCATTACCAAGTTGTTGAAATTACGGCATTAACCATTTTGCTAAGCACAACAAAATTGTGCAAATAATGATATTCTTGCTCATTGCTAGGGATTCAATTGAACTGAAACTTGAACTAAAACAATGTCAAATCAAAAATCAAATTTTCTACTTCCTGTAATTGGAGGTCTAGTAGTTATAGCGGGTGGAATTGGTGCCTATATTTTATATAAACAAAGCTCACTTACGGGTAGTTCGGGAGTTGCGGATATAGCTAAAGTTGTCCCTAGGCAAGTTTTATTTGCTACTTCTATTTCTGGGGATAGTAATGCTTGGTCGCAGTTGGAGCAGTTTCAATCACCAGAGGTAAAAAAATACCTTGATGAAGAGTTACAAAAGGTAGAAAAAGAGGCTTTAAGTAGGGGTGATCTAAATTTTGCTACGGATATTAAGCCCTGGGTCGGAGATGTAGTGCTGGCAATTTTACCTCCTGCTGCCCCTAAAGCGCAGACCTTACCAAAATTATTACCAGTTTCTACTACCAATATTGCTCAAGCCTTGGATAACTCTGATCCCAATATTTTGGTTGTGGTTCAGATTAAAGATAAAGGTGCAGCCAATAAGTTTTTTGATAAGGTTAAGGCTAATGCTACAGTCACGCAAAAGGACTATAAAGGCGTACAAATTTCTATAGTGACGGGAAAAACTGGTAAGCCCACTAATGTAGCTTTGCTCGGCGACTATACGGTATTTTCACCCCAGTCTGGTTCTGTGGAAAAAGCCATTGATACTTTTCAAGGTGAAGCTTCTTTAGCACCAGCGATCGCTCCCGCTAGTTTGGAGTTAAAGACCCCGTTGGTACAGTTTTATGTGCCTGATTTTGCGAATTCCGTTGAGAAGTTAATATCTCTCAATCCCAATGCTCGACCAATTCCACCGCAGACCCTTGCTCAGTTAAAATCGGTTAAGTCTATAACCATGGGTCTAGGTGTAGATAGTGATGGTCTAAGGCTTAAAGGGATTACGGACTTAGATGCTAGTGCTATTAAGATTGAATATAAGCCCTCGCCGGGTAAAGTCATTGCCCAGTTCCCACCTGAAACCTTTGCCTTGATTACAGGCATTGATATTAAAAGCCGATGGGAGCAGTTTGCCAAAGATGCCGCAAAAGACCCGACTCTTAAAGGGCAACTGGACGAGGTCAGAAATGGGCTAAAAAATTCACCGATCGCCTTGGATTTAGATAAAGATGTATTTGGCTGGATGGATGGGGAGTATGCGGTGGGGGCGATCGCTTCTTCGGAAGGATTACTAGCTCAATCTGGGGTTGGACCTGCTTTAATTTTTCAAACCAGTAATCGGGCGGCGGCGGAAGCAACTCTGAAAAAATTGGATACTTTTGTCAAGGGCAACGGACTTCAAGTTAGCACTAAGGATGTGAAGGGAGTCTCAGTAACGGAATGGACTAGTCCTCAAGCTCCCGGTTTTGCGATCGGCTATGGTTGGTACCAGCAAGATACAGTATTTTTATCGGTGGGTGCTTTAGTTGATGCTCTTGCTAAACCCACAGCTAATTTGGATAGCTCAGCTACATTTAAATCTGTCACTGGCTCTTTGGATAAATCTAATATTGGTTACTTTTATCTAGATATGGATAAAGCTTGGGCATGGTATAGCAGCCGATTTATTCCACCCACAGAGCAGTCATCAATTACCCCAGAGATCACAGCCCTGATTAAAACTGTCCGAGGTATTGGTGTTACTGCTTCAGTGCCTAATAAAAACACCAGTAAGTTTGAGCTTCTAATTGCGCTTAAACCTAAGGGTGGCTCGTAGCATCCCAGAGTAGGGCGATCGCTAAAATTATAAAACTTAGTCCTGCTAAGGTATCTAGCCAATAGGGTGAAAATATACGGGATAACCATTTCCCTGCTGCCACCCCTAGAAAACTAGTGGAAATTAAAGCGATCGCTGCTCCTAGAAATACAATCCAAGGGGAGTCGGATTCAGCCGTAATCATCATGGTTGTAATTTGAGTTTTATCTCCAATTTCAGCTAGAAATACGGTAATGAATGTGGTGAGAGCAATTTTAAAATTTGGCGATAGGTTCGGCGATCGATTAGTGTTCAGAGCTTTAACTTTTCATTTTTAGTTCATAATCAATCTTACCGTAATCCCACAGTAATCTCACCGCCAATCCTAGAGGGTGAACTGGTTCTTTGCCAAAATTGCGGCTGTCTTCATGCCCTTACTCACAAAGTTCAGTTTAATTTGCTCAATGTGCAGCTTCGCCCCAACTAAATATTGAGTTCTATTTTGCTCCCAGTCGGTGGCGATCGCATTTAACTCTTGACGAGTATTTGCAGAAAACCAACCAGAAAGAAACCCAGCCTCAACACTAAACTCTTTGGACTCTTTTTGATCATTTTGGGATGCGGATATACCCGAATTCTCGATAGTTACTATGAGTAAGCCCTGTTTAGCTGCGGTAAAGTCCACATTAATTTTACCTAAACCATGAACTCCCCAAACTTCTTGAACTACAGCAAAAAATTCGGCAGCATTCATCTGAGCGATCGAGGTTTCATAGTAGATTTCAATTTCTTTTTTGATTCTTTCATAAAAGGATTTGCCCCAGCTATACCCAAAGGTATAAAAAGCCATGGAAGCTGCATCTCCTGCCTCTGATAACAAGGTTTGGTGAATACTTTGCACAAGTATCTCTGGGATCGCAATTAGGCGTTTACCTTGGCGGGTATATAACAAACCTGTAGCGGGGTTAGCTTTTACATATGCCCTCGGATTGAAGTAGTTGGCAGGAACAGTGTCTCTGCGCATTTCCGTGAGTCCCATAATTGAATCTCCTATAGTAAAAATTTAGTGATGGTTGAGAATTTTATGTGCGAATTTTGATTTGCGAATTTTGCAAAGACTGGTGGGGTGAAGCCACCCCTGAATGCAATTAATGGAATCAAATTACTTACCACTCATCATTTCGTGAGCGATCTTCAAATAGGGGCTAAAAAGCTCGGCTTGTTCTTTAGGTAATTGAGATTGTAAAGCTAACCAGATAAATTTATAGCCGTGGTAGTTAAGCTGCATCGCTAGAAAGATATTTTGTTGCCAATAGAGAACGCGATCTTTTAGCATTTCGGCATCTTCTAATAGCATAGCTAAAGCACAACAACGTAATCCTAGAATCATGTCCCGTCGGCACCGATCAACACCTAAAGTATCCATAGGTTTGGCAGTGAAGCGATCGCTAGTTCTCATTGCCTCCACAGCTTGATTAATAATTTCAGCTTCATGCACTTGAATATTATTGTAAGCTTCCTTACGAGCTTGCCACGAAGATAGAGCTTTATCTAGTAAGCGTAAATCTTGAGCAGTAACATAGTTTCCATCAGCACGTTCTAGTACATTTTCTAATAGAGTAATCATTGCTTTATTCCTTTTCTGTGTATTTTTATGGGTTTTGTGGTTTGGATATTGAGAAAGTGACTTGAGAGGTTAATTAATCCCAGTTAATTTCTTCTCTTACGGTAGAAACCGTTTTATTAGCTTGTTTAGGTAACTGCCACTGCACCTTAGCTAATAGCTCTTGGACGGTTAAAGATTCAGGATGGCGGAACTGTGCAACACCACTCAATGGAGTATTATGAGTAGCAGTAGATATGCCTGAGCCTCTCAAACCCTGCTTGGGACGCAGCCGACGCATTAACCACCGATTGAACTTATTCCAAATTCCTTTGAACCAATTAATTAGAACTTGAGAAAAATTAAATTTTGTTTTCATTGCTTTCACCTATTTTTTAAGTATCAGTTTTTAACTATTGGTTAACTATTAGTTCTCACCAATAATTCAACATCTGCGGAAATCTCATCTGTCATGAGGCGATTTTCAATATCAGCAAGGGTTGCACCTGAAGACATCCAAAACTCAGTGGCACGGATGCGCTTTTCAGAACCAATTAAAAACCGACAAAACTCATTGCCCATGGCATAGCACTGGACTTCAGTACTACTGAGATTTTTCTCAAATACCGCACTAAAAAATCCAGATAACATACCTGCATAGAGATGACAGACGGGCTTGCCCACATAGCCTAGGGTTTTAGCAACTGCTGAGTCAAATAGGTCAACGAAAATATAACCATCTTTCAGGGAATTCAAATCTAAACTCCAAGTTCCCCAGCCTTGCGCCGTGAGGGGCCACCACCAAGTTTCCATCGCAAAGTTTAAGTTGGCAGTTTGGAGGGTCAGATTATACTGCTCTTTAAACCAGACATTAAAGGCGATCGCATCCTGTTTTCCCCAGTTTTGTCCGATTGTATAGAGTAACCATCCTGCGGCATCACCGACTTCATGCTCTAAGCCCTTGAGTAAGGAGATAATAAAATCTTCACCCGCCAGCAGATTACGCTGTTGATTGTAGTCTTTGATCTCTCCATTCTTCATATCAAAGTTGAAGAAGTCATAGCGACTATAGTGACACACTTTCCATACAGAGGGCATGGACACAGGTGGGGTAGCGAAAGTTCTAATTTCTGTCATTGTTAATTTCTCCTTTTAGATTTACGGGATAGTAAAACACCCATTTCTTTTTCAAACTCTTTATTGACTGACTGCATCTTTTCCAATGCAGAACGTAAAATTAATTTCCCTTCATGAACCAAGATTTCTCCAGTTAAAGGGTGAATTAAAGTTTGCTGAGCACGCTTACCGACTAAAGATTCTAGTTCTGCTTCTGAACCTAGGTATTTACCCTTAGGAACAGTAACCTCCACACCCTGCTCGAGAACTTTACATTGACAAGCAAGGCGAGCATTAGGTTGCTCAATTTTCATCATGCTCAGGGTCATTAATTCTTGTTCTGTGGGCGGAGTAAGGTACTCCATGCCTTTATCAACAAAAACATGACAGGTGGCACATCGACCCTGACCACCGCAGGCTTTCAAGATGGATACTTTGTTATTGAGTAAAATGCTGAGTAATCTAGTTTCCCTTGGCGTGGTGGCGTGTTTACCATCGATTTTGAGACCAATATAGGTTTCGGTATCCTGCACATCAGGGACAGCAAAGGTTAAGGCTTGCTTTTGTGCGCGAATCACACTGGTAACGTTCTGCACCACTCGCACTAAGTCGTTGCGATTTGAGGGGTCACTACTAACTACATCGCCAAACCCTTTCTCTGATACCCAATGGCGATAGAAATCTGGAATGGTGGCATCATGGGATACTAGAATAATTGGTAAATGCTCCCACTCTTTGCGACAGAGGCGACAAATCTCAAAGCAACTACCTTGATCGACGTTGCCAAGTATCAGTAAGTCAACAGCCCCAGAAGATAGGGTTTGAATTAACTCTGGATACTCAGCACAGGGATACAGTACCCACTTGCCAATACTCTCAATGGTTTCTAATAGTGTAGATAGATGAGTTAGATTAGACTCAGCTATAACTATCCGCATAGAGGACACCGTTTGCTTTGGAGGAACTAGCGGCTCAGGCTTTTGGGTGCTGGGGGGATTAGATGAATTGGATGAGTTAGACATGGTTTTGACCTAAGTTAATTTTGCTAGAGATTAAATGGCGATCGCCTGCCAAAATGGTTCGGAAGATAGATTTATGTGGGAATCACGACGAGTACGTTCACTGATAATCATCTGGGTAATTAAAGCCACAGGTACAGGCGGGCAGAGTAAATAACCCTGATAGGTATCACATCCTAAAAAAGTTACGGCTTCAAGCTGCTTTAGGGTTTCTACGCCTTCAGCCACCACTTCTATTCCTAGTCTGAATGCCATTTCTACTGTTGATTCAACAATAATCTGAATGGAATTCTGCCGTTGAAAGTTATCGCTGGTTAAACCTTGGATAAAGCGTTTATCAATTTTGATAATATCCGCAGGTAAATCGCTTAAATATTCTAAAGAGCAGTAACTAGTACAAAAGTCATCTAGGGCAATCCTAATCTCCATATTGTGGAGTTCACTTAGCACAAACTTAATGCCATCCATATCCTTAATCGAGTAACTTTCGGTAACTTCAATGCCAAAGGCAGATGGTGAAATTTGGTAGTCATGAATAAGGGACTTAATTAGGTTTAAACAGTCTCTTTCTTGTAAATAACGAGTAGAAAAGTTGAGATAAACAGGTAGTGATATGCCTACTTGTTGCCATGTCAAAATTTGCTCAAAGGCAGTTATAGTCAGCCATCGATGAAATTTAGCAATCAAGTTTATATCGGAATGCTCTAAAATATTGATGAAGTGGGCGGTATCTACATGACCTAGGGTTTTTGAATGCCAACGTACGAGAGCTTCCAATCCTGTAATTTCTCCAGAGGTTAAATTACTCTGAGGTTGGTAGTGTAGAAGCATTTCGCCATTATCAATTGCTTCTTCTATGTTTTGAGCCGTAATATCACTTTTCATGGCTATCTGCGTTTATTAAAACGTTCATTAAAACTTGTTTTCTATGGAAACTAGAATAGAAGAGTCTTAATTCGCAGTCTTATCTGTTCTTGTCTAACTAGTACATTCTTGACATTAGTTTTAAGATTGTGGCTCCCACAGCAAATTGTGATCAGAGCTAAAAATACTAAAACCAATACGGTAACCCCAGCCCTGCGATCCTTTTGTTGAGGTGAGCTTAATTAAAAAATATTGCTACGGTAAGCCTTTGGCGTGATTCCGACAATTTTGAGAAAGTGGCGATCTAAATGACTATGGTTGGCAAACCCGCACTGAAGGGCAATATCACTGATGGTAAGTTCTCGATTTTTTAGTAGAGTTTTTGCTTTTTCTACCCTTTGCTGAATAATGAACTGATAGGGAGAGCAGCCAATGTCCTGTTGAAAAACCCGACAGAAGTATGAGGGATTCATGCCGATCGCCCCTGCCAACATTTCTAAATTAATATTTTGGTGTAAGTGATCGTGAATGTAGGTAATCGTAGATTTAAGACGGTAGCTGGATTGAATTTTTTCTGGTTCGGGGGCGATTTTATGGTTTTGGTAAGTGGAGAGGGCGATCGTAATTGAGGATAGTAACTGCTCACGGCGAAAGGGTTTCAAGACATAGCCCATAGGATGAGTAGCTTGCGCGCGTTTGAGGGTTTCAGCATCGGAAAAAGCCGTCAAAAAAATCACAGGAATGGCATAAAAAGACTGAATATGTTCGGCAACTTCAATACCATCGATTTCGCCTTTAATCCGAATATCCAACAGTACTAGGTCGGGGGAAAATTCTATGATTTTTTGAATAGCCGTTTTACCATCGGCAGCGATCGCACAAATTGTATAGCCCTCATCCTTAAGTAGTTGAGCAATATCCTGTGCCACTAGGCGTTCATCTTCAACAATTACAATTTGACTAGTCATGTTTTGCTAATTCTTGGCTCATTTATTGCCTAATTCATTGTTTAACTCAAAGATTATTAGGATCAATTCCCAGTTCTTGTAACTTAGCTGCTAGTAGCTCTGCTCTTTGTCGCTCTTGTTCTGCCCGCTCAAATCCCCAAAGTAATAAATTGCCATCAGCATCCCACCACCTGAGCCAGTTAATCTGATTTCCCAGTCTTTCTCCCGCCCATATTCCCAAAAATAAGCCTAACTGGGGAATCCAACATCTTCCCCGAGCGTCTGCTGGTTGCAAAATATATTTACCCTGCTCTAAATACCTAACCTCTAGGTTAGATTCGTAGGGATCGTAGGTGATATAGGTCGGTACTTGTAAGATTTGTTCATAGAAATAAAATTTTCCAAAGGGAGGAGTCGATCGCATGGATAATTCCCCGCCGTCAGTATCTGATAAAAACTCCATGACCACCGCTACGGGATCGCCTTCTAGGTTTTGGGTATAGCTACGCCGAATTATGCCAGAGGCTAGGGGGTAAACCCGAGGAACATATAGCCAATCGGGAGCTTTAACTATAATCTTTTTATTAACCGTTGCTACTAAACCAAAATTAGAACCAATCAGCATTTCGGGCTTAATTATATCTTGAAGCGCATCTGTCAAGGCTGCTGCTAATAGGGGTTGTTGAATATTTTCCACAGGATCATCAGGTAAAACGTAGTCAATCGGTAGAGGTTCCCATGTAATTGAGGGTAGTTTGACCGCAGTAGCAACCATGATATTTTGGGGCAGGTTTTAAACTTGATTTTATCACTCTAATCTCTTGGTAGAACAGAGACTAAACAATGGGAAAGGTGATCTCAAATTTGGTGCCACTGGTGCGATCACATTGCACTTCTCCTTCTAGCTGATCCGTGAGGCTATATACCAATTGCATTCCTAGACTATCACTGGTTTCAAAATCAAAGTCCTCAGGTATGCCCACACCATCATCGGCTATGCACAGATGCAAGGAATTATTAGATGTAGTGAGATTGATATTAATTTCACCATATCCTTCGGGGAAAGCATATTTGAGCGCATTAGAAACTAATTCATTAATAATTAGCCCCAACGGAATGGATTGATCTAGGGGTAGGAATATATCTTTTACGGCTAACTTTAGCTGCACTACGTTCGTATTGGTGCCGTAACACTGAAATAGATTAGTGGTGAGGTTAGTGATATAGGTGTGAAAGTCAATATTTGCTAAATCATTACTGCGATGGAGTTGATCGTGAATTAGTGCCATAGACTGAATCCGATTTTGATACTCTTCACATAGGGCTTTAACCTCTGGCGTAGTCTTGCGAAACTGCATCCGCAACAAACTAGACATAACTTGCAGGTTATTTTTGACCCGATGGTGGATTTCTTTTAGTAAGATTTCCTTTTGACTTAACTCGTTGGCAAGTCTCAGATATAGCTTTTCTTTAGATTGGAGTTCCTGTTGAACTTGTTGGTAAAGGTCAGCCTGCTGAATAGCGATCGCCAGTTGATTGGCAACCTGTTGTAATAGGTCAGCTTCTTCTTGATCCCACTGCCGATATTCACCACAGGAATGTACAATCAGTAATCCCCAGAGTTGGGAGTTATCTCGCCGCCATCGGTTATAAGGCTCTAGGGAGCAGGATTGAATATGCTGAATAATTGGAGCGACAATTTTTGATTTGATTTGCGCTTGGGACATAAACTCCTTAAGGCAATCGGCAAAAACATTATCCTCAAATACATCATTAACAGTACGGGGATTAGAGTTAATGTAATATTCAAATCCTTCGTGGGAGAAATGCTCATCCTGCCAGTTCATACCAATAATTGATGGGTACGGTGGTTTGACAATTTCTTTGACCACTTGACTAGCACCATTGGGAAATAGCTGAAAAATAATAATGCGATCGCAGTTGAGTAAACTACTAACTTCATTGACTGCTGCGGTTAAGACTTCCTCTAAATCGAGGGATTGGCGAATTTGTTGAGTAATTTTTGTAATAAAATTTTGGCGTTCAAACTGTTGGCGGAGAATTCTTTCTGTGCGTTTTTTCTCGGTAATATCTTCTACTCCTGCCACAAAGTGTAAGGGTCTTCCATCCTCGTCTCTGACAATACCGATGCGGCTGATAGCGTCAATGATTCTGCCAGTGTTGTGAATATATTGATTTTCAAGCTGCACATTTAAAACCTCCCCTCTAACCACTTGTTCGAGGACATTGATCGTACTTTCTAAGTAGTCGGGATGGGTAATATCTCTAGTTGTCATCTGCAATAATTGATCAGAAGAATAGCCAAAAATGCGACAGGCATCCTGATTCACAGTAAGAAACTTACCTTCCAAGCTCAAAGTTAAAATGCCAATGGGGGTATTCTCAATGGTTAAACGTAATAGCTCTTTACTACGCTTTAATGCTTCTTTGTCCCGTTTGCGATCTGTAATATCCTGCACCATTTTAAGAATATGGGTGACGTTGCCATCAAGATCAGAAATTTTTGTAGCAGTGATTTCGCCGATCACTACCTGTCCACTTTTTTTAATGAATCTTTGCTCCAGTTGATAGGCATTAATACCGCCTTTGATCATGGAATCCGCCAATGGTTTCTCCAATGCCCAATCTGCCGATTCAGTAATCGAATTGAGAGATTCAATTTTTAATAATTCATCCTCTGTATATCCGAGAAATCGACAATAGGCTTGATTCACCGCCACAATTTGAAAAGTACTAGCGTCCGCTACCGTAATGCCAATGGGGGCAAGGGTAAAGAAACTGCGGAACCGTTGTTCACTAATTTGGAGAATTTCCTTACTACGGCGTAAATCAGTAGTTCTTTTTTCAATGCGAGTTTCTAGCTCTTGATTTAGTTGTTTTAATTCTGCTTCCGCCTGCTTGAGGGCGGTTATATCTCGCCCAACCGACTGAATTTCAATGAGTTGTCCAGCGTCGTTAAAAATGCCTTGATTAATCCACTGCGTCCATCTTACTTTTTGGTTAGGAAGATAATCTTGTTTCTCAATTAAAAAACTGGGATTGGCAGGACTTAGATTAGATAACTGTGTCATTAACTTTGGTAAATCCTCTGCTATGGCGAAATCTGCCCATTTACGTCCGATAATTTGCTCTGTAGTTATGCCTAAAACATGACATAGTGAATCGTTAGCAAAGGTAATAGTAGTATCAGACAGCGATCGCAAAATAAAATCTTTTTGGGCTTGAATTACTTGATAGTAGCGATTTTCACTCGCCAAAAGTGCAGCTTCCGCTTGTTTGCGTTGAGTTTCTACGGTTTGGTAACGCTCTAGTTCCTGTTGTAATTCGGTGTAAAAATTGGATTGCTGAATGGCGATCGCTAATTGGGTAGAAATATTAATCGCTAAATCCACCTCAATACCCAACCAGTGACGGTTTTTGATCTGGGATTCCATACTAACTGCACCCCATAGCTCTGAGCCAACTACTAATGGCACAATTAGCCAACTCTCGGGATATTCCCTAAGCACAGCTTGACTAACGGTAGAGTCTAGTTCACTGCAACTATTAACGGCTATAATCTCTCCCTGCTTGAGTTTTTCGGCGATCAGGTAATTCTGCTCTGGCATTACTCGATCCAATCGCTCCACCTCTTGGTCTTTACTTATCAGGTCTTTAATTTCCTGATATTGAACTAAAGAAGTCCAGGTTTCCAGATCAGGTAAATATTTGATTACTTCCACACGATCTAGCTTTAACAGTTTCCCAAGCCCCGTAGTGGCGGCGGTAAATATCGAAGATAGGTCAAAGGTGCTATAAATTGATTGCAGTAATAGATTGACCGACTGTTCTAGTTGGAGTTTTTGTTTCAGTAATTCCTGTTCTGCTAGGGCAGCTTCAGCTTTAAGGAGTTTTTGGCTTAGACGAGTTTCTGTAATCTGATGACGGATCGTAGAGCTTAATAATTCCTGCGAGAGCGTGGCTTTAGATAGATAATTTAACTCCGTGATCTGATCTAGGTTAGCAGCAGGATCAACTAGGATCACGATCGCTACATTCAAATTCTCTAATTTCTTAAGATACCCATCATCAAGTTCTCGATCCCAGAGGATACAGTCCGTATTCTGAAATTGTTTTATTTGCTCTATCTGCTCTATGGAATTTAGATCAAGTTGACTTGGCGTAAGTACCAATTCCTGAAGATGATAACTAACTTGGCGATCGCTGCGTAACCAGTTTTCATAGTCACAACTTTGGTCTCTAACTTGACCTTTATGGGCTGAGCTATGACTTTTAGCGACTAAAATTTTGTACTCAAGCTTTGCCATTGTAAATACCCGCAGTCTTTGGAAGGGTTAATTTTCTAAGCCATTAAGCTTTCTAGTCCCGTGGGATTAGTAATACACAAAACATCCCGTTCAGTATCTCTTTGGATTAGGTTCTTACGTTCTAGTTTACCCAAAACTCTTGTCACAGTTTCCCGCGCTAAACCACTTAGACTGCTAAGTTCTCGATGGGGCAGATTCGGAATTTCTACACCCATACTTCCCATGGTTCCCTGTCCTTCTGCCAAAAATAATAAAACATCGACCACCCTAGAAGTGCTATCGGATTCGCGTAAACGCAGACGGCGGTTAACTTGACGTAATCTTTTTGCTAAAAGGCGAGCTAAATGGATACCAGCGATCGGTTCCGTTTCCACTAGGTGTATAAAATTTGTGGCGGGTAGCGAGGCGATCGTTGTAGGAGCAAGGGTGATTACATCCGTTGAGCGAGGAATTTGATCGAGGGATGCCATTTCGCCAAACATTTCCCCAGTACCAAGAATATTTAGGGTAACTTCTTTACCGTCAAGGTTATAGGTGCGAATTTTGACCCAGCCACTAAGGATAAAGTACACGGAATTTCCCCAATCATTTTCCAGTAAAATCACCTGTTCAGGGGGATGAGTTCTCGTAACAATTTGAGTTGTAGCCCGTAATGATGCTTCTTCAGGTAAGCCCAAAAAAAACGGCATTGACAGAATTTTTTGCTGGGAATCGGATTTTTCAGCCATTTTACCTAGATGTTAAAGCTTGGAGATTAGTAGCTATATCAGTAATACTCAAATTCTCTGTCACTTCGGCTTCGATCTCTGCCACTTCAGTATCTGATAATTCTAATAGTTGTTTTAATTTTTGGTATGCTGCTGCCTCATCCAGGTTAATCAACGGCTCATCGGGCTGACGACGACTGGCTTGAATGACTTGATAGGATAATTTTAGGACTAACTGCTTATCCTCATGACGGCGGAGGCGTTTTAGACAATCCTCAAGGGGCAGATTTTGATTAAAGTATTCTCTTAATTCTTGAACTAAGGCACTACGTTCGGCATCACTAGAGGCAAATAGTTGAGCAAACTGCTCTAGCATCACGGTAATTTCATCGACTTCTAGCTCACCATCAGACCATGCCATAGCCGTGACTACTCTGAGAATGTCCATCTGGTAAGGTGTAATTGCAGGAGGTAAGGGTTCCATAATCATTACAGGTATTTACTAATGGCATAATATGCTATTTAGGCTATTGGTGATATATAAAACTTCCAAACCTTTGCAATTACTTACAAACAAGCCTTACAAAAAAGCTCGCTAAAAATTTTATCAAAAAGTACCAAATGATCGATCGCCTGCATCGCCTAAACCGGGAACAATCCAACCTTGTGCATTTACCTCTGGATCAATCATGGCAGAGTAGATTTGCACAGAAGGGAAGTTTTGATTGATTTTCTGCAGAGCAGGTGGCGCACACACAATGTTAATAATCCGAATTAAACTGGGATCGGCACCACTGGCTGTAAGTAAATTCAAAGCAGACATAATCGTTCCCCCCGTTGCTAGCATTGGCTCTGTAATTAGAATACGGGTTTGGGGTAGCAGTTGGCGGGGTAGCCTGTTCAGATATAAACTATTTTCTAAGGTAGCTTCATCCCTAACAAAACCCAGATGATAAATACTGGCATTGGGAACTAGAGCCTGACAACTTTCTAGCAGGGGTAGTCCCGCCCTTAAAATCGGAACGATCGCCAAAGGCACAGAAGCATCTATGACTTCACCTTGGGACACAGCCAGAGGAGTTTCCACATTGACAGGTTGAGTGGGTAGCCAATCTCTAATCGCTTCGTAGGTTAGCCATTTCCCTAACTCCTGCATGGCAGTACGAAATATAGGTACAGGGGTATTTTTATCTCTAGCGATCGTCAACCAATGATCAATTAAGGGGTGCTTTTTTACAAAAACTTTGAGTTGCTCGGTCATTGGGCTTAGTTTTTAACAGTCTTGGATATTATCGCTAGTCCAATCTACCAGAATTAGCCAAAGTAGGATTCAGAAATTTGCTATTTTTTACCATTTTTTATAGGGCAGAAACTTACCGTTCATAGTGACTAGAACGCGATCGCCCTTGGGGTCCTCAATTTTCTCAATATCAAGGGTGAAATCAATGGCACTCATAATGCCATCACCAAATTTCTCTTGGATCACTTCTTTCATGGGTAATCCGTAAACCTGCATGATTTCATAAAAACGATAGACTAAGGGATCGGTGGGGACAACAGGACCTAAGCCCTTGATTGGGTAGCTAGTTAAAGCCTCGATTACATCTGAACCTAGCCCTAACGCTTGGGTAATTTTTTCCGCTTCTTCCGTAGAGGCGCTGGCTTGACCATAAAACAAAGCCGCAATCCATACTTCATCCCTTCCAACTAATTGTTCTAGATCGCTAAATGAGATGTTTTTGGCTTTTTTGGCGGCTAAAAGTTTGGAAGTAATAGACATGATTTCTCCTTGTGAATGAATTTAATTACAAATTTAATTTACAAATTTAAATAATTCTAATTTAATTTCTAGTTTATAAGCGAGATTCTTCAACTGCACGGGTTTCACGGGATAGGTGCTGCTCCATTTGTGCTTTTAGATCGTGGTAAGCGGGGTCTTGATCTAAGGTATCACGGTGGCGGGGACGGGGAAAGGGAACTTCCAAAATTTGGGCAATCTTTGCAGCAGGTCCTCTAGTCATCATCACAATGCGATCGCTCAGTAATAATGCCTCTTCAATACTATGGGTAATTAAAACTACGGTTTTGCGCTGTTGTTCCCAAATTCTTTCCACTTCATCTTGTAGAAATCCTCGAGTTAAAGCATCCAAGGCACCAAAAGGCTCATCCATAAGTAATATTTGTGGATTAATTGCCAATGCCCTAGCGATACCGACCCGTTGTTTCATTCCTCCAGAGAGTTCGTGGGGATGTCTTTTTTCCGTTCCTTTTAATCCTACTAAATCAATATACTCGTGGACAATGTAGTTTTGTTCGTTCAGGGACAACTTAGGATAGACAGTTTCGATCGCAAACCGAATATTTTCCGCAACGGTCATCCAAGGCATGAGGGAATAGTTTTGGAAGACAATACCTCGATCTGCGCCCGGTGTTGTTACCTTTTTGCCATTAATAATCACAGAGCCTGCACTGGGTTGGACAAGCCCTGCGATCACATTCAGTAAAGTTGATTTGCCACAGCCCGAAGGTCCGATAATGGATACAAAGGTATTAGGAGCGATGTCTAGGCTAATATTTGCCAAAGCTACGTAATCCCTAGAGGTGCGGTGCAGCAACTTATCCACAAATCCTCTTCGACCTGTATAGACCATAGAGATATTTTGGAGAGATAACTGGACACTAGGTTCACTATCTTCTCTGCGATTAAGACTAGAATCAGAAAAAATCATACCTGTCTCCCAAAAGATACCCAATGTTGCAGTAGTCCAAATAGGCGATCAAACAGTAACCCCACAAACCCAATCACGATAATAGCGGTGATAATGCTGGTAATGCTGAGATTATTCCATTCATTCCAAATAAAATAGCCTATCCCTGTGCCACCGAGTAAAATTTCTGCTGCCACAATCACTAGCCAAGCAATACCGATACTAATGCGAAGTCCAGCTACAATACTCGGAGCCGCCGCAGGCAAAATCACTTTTTGAATAGTTCGCCATTTGGATGCTCCCAGCGATCTCGCCACATCTAAGTAGGATTTATCGACATTACTAACGCCAAATTTTGTATTAATTAACGTGGGCCACATACTGGTGATGGCAATGACAAACAAAGCCGTATTTTCAGAGTCCTTAAGTAACCCTAAGCCTAAAGGAAAGGTAGCCAAGCCAACGGTGATACTGGTTTGAGTAACTGAATATAGGGATCAATCGCTTTAGATAGCACCTCAGATAAGCCGATGATAATTCCCAAAGGAATGGCGATCGCTGACCCAATGGCAAACCCAGTTAAAACTCGGCGTAAACTCGCTAACAGTTGCCAGCCTATGCCTTTATCATTAGAACCTCGATCATAAAAGGGATCGCTAATCCATTGCCAGAAATCTGCCCCAGTCTGACTAGCTGATGGCATTAATGGAGAGAAAATTTGTAATTTAGCACCAAGTTCCCAAAAGCCCGCAATTAGGCAAAAAGAAACTATAAATACCCCAAATGCCATAAGATTGCGATTTTGTTCCCAAAACCTACCCATCCTAAACTCCGTACTTCTTCTTTTGGTCGACAATGTAGGCTGATGCTTTTTTGGGGTCAAAGGTATCATACTTAAGCTTTTCTGTCCTTAGCTCAGCACTCGGCGGCTTCTGTCCTACTTCCTTTGCTAAAGTTCTGGCAATATCATCTAAAAATACTTGGTTAGCAATTGCTTCATATCTGGCTTTTTGGGCAGGGAGCAGATTCCAACGTACTAATTGGGAATTAATCCAGTAGGCAAAGCTTTTCCAAGGATAGGGATCGAAATCTACTCGGTCTTTAATATTAAAGGTATTACCCTGTCCATCTTCAAAATTTCCAGTTAGCACTGCTTTAATTACTGGTTCAGGGGCATTGAGATATTCCCGTGGAGCGATCGCCTTAGCAATCACAGAACGATTAATTGCATTGCGAGAATAGCCACAGCCATCAATAATTGCTTTGTTCACGGCACGGAAGGTATTAGGGTTAGTACTAATCCATGCTTGACTGGCAGCAAAAGCACAACAGGGATGTCCCGTCCACAGTTCCTTAGTTAGTAAATGAATAAACCCAACTTTATTAAATACCGCCCTCTGTCCCACATTATCAGGTAACAGGAAAGCATCTAGCTGTCCAGAGGTCATCTTTGCTAGGGCATCAGGAGGAGGAATTACTTGAAGTTGGACATCTTTATCAGGATTAAGTCCACCAGCCGCCAAATAATAGCGCATGAGCAGATTATGATTGGAAAAGGGGAAAGGAATACCGATACTTAATCCTTTGAAGTCCTTAGCAGACTTGACTTTATCCTTATGCTTATTGGCAAGGACGATCGACTGTCCGTGAATATTCTCAATGCTAGCCAGCCGCACAGGAAACGTAGCCGAACCCAAACCGATGGATAGGGCAATGGGCATAGGCGTAAGCATGTGATAGGCATCTAATTCTCCCGCGATCGCCGAGTCTCTGACTGCTGCCCAACTAGGCATTTTCACTAAATCTACTTCCAAGCCGTATTTCTTATAGAATCCCAAGGGCTTAGACATTAAAATTGGCGTGGCACAGGTAATGGGAATAAAGCCGATTCTTAGTTTTGATTTCTCTAAGCTTCCCTGAGCTTGTAAATCCTGCTGAGTTAGGGCAGCTTGGGTGGAAAATCCCAAAGAAAGAAGTCCCGCCGCCATGGTAATCTGTTTCAGAAACCTTCTTCTGCTAAATTCGCCTCTATTTAGGGTAGTTCCTAAAAACTCATCAGCATTCACGCCAAAAGCAGCACTTAATGCCGCATCCAATCCACCTGCTTCCTTAATTAACTCTTCACAAAGCTGTCGTCTTAACGGATCATCACCAGCAGTATTTTGGATTAATAAAGCCTCCATCATTTCTGCCTTGGTTAAATTCTCACCTAAAGCGATCGCCTCTGGTTTATATAATCCCATTCTCAGGTAATCATCAGCTAAGGCAATGGGATCAGAAGGCATATCTGAAACGTATTTCCAATGTTCATCTTCAGAATGAGAACCACCACAGGAACACTTAATCTGACTTCTGAAATTATCTAAAGAATAAGCTTCCCCATTCGCAATTTCTTCAACTAGAGCATTCATGAGTCTTCTTTCCTATTGAACATCTAAATTATTTACTAGATATTAACAAAACACGCCATACTTAATATGTAAACTCTGATACTTAAACCATTAACATATATTATCAAATTTGCCTATTTTACTGTCCTTATGACTGCGTTGATTTAATTCAATTTATTCTATAAATTATAATAAATAAAGTTTTTAACCTTAGAGAAATTCTAAAATAGATTGTAATTGGGTTTCATCTAAATTACCCCATAAATCTGAATATAAAAAATAGAAAGGTTCACAGTCTTTATGGGTCTGTGTATAGAAATGAAATCTCAGTATACTCTTAGTCTTGAAATAGACTGTATATTAAATCTAAAACAGCAGGATATTCGCCTAAATATTTATATATTAATTGTATAAAACTGTTATAAATAACTTCTATTCATAGACAATAAGGTTATTAAATGAAGTGTTATGTATGTAAAAAGTAAAGATGATCATGCTTAAAATCTAAGCTTATTCCTATGAATTAATTTATTTAGCTAATCCACTAAAATCAAAAAATTTAAACCATTTATCTAAACAAAATCTAAGCAAATATTTATGAATTAAATTGCATTTTGTATAACATCTTTTTCAAATGCTTTAAGGCGGGAGTAACGATCGCCACAAAATAGGATTCTCTTAACTTCCGCTCAAATTCACTACCATGAATATAACCCCTGGCACCGGCATGGAGCATCGCCGATTGAGAAGCTCTTAAGGATAGTTCTGAAGAGGCAACACGGCATTCAATTACACCTTTGAGAATATCCTTACTAAAAATCCTGCCCCCACAGTGAATAATTTCAGCTAATAGATAGGACTTCATTCTCAAGGCATCTAACTCTTCTTCTAATTCTTCAGCCCCATCCTCCAAATAGCAATTGACATGGGATTTATTGACATTAGTTTTTTTAATCAGGTCAATACAGCTAGAAATTACCCCTAGTCCCATTCCCACTTGAGTCAGGATAAAACCAGGCTTGATTTTCTCCACATAATTTTCACAGGGTGCTGCTAATACCCATTGATCTTGGAGAAATACATCCCTAAATACGCAGCTATAGGTTTTAGTTCCCTCTAGGGCAATAAAATGGGCATTCTGTCTTAGGGTTAAGCCTTTTAAGTTACCAGAAACAACTCCCATAAGGTAATCTTCACCGCCTTCAACCTTAGCAGCGATCGCCCAATAGTGATCCACATCAATATTTGAAACCCAAGGTAACATGCCATTGAGAATATATCCACCTTCACAACGTTTTGCGGCGATCGCAATCTTTTCAATGCCTGCAAAATGCTTCATAGGGTTAGATAAACCCGTCCCACACAACACTTTCCCCTGTGCCACCTGCGGTAAAATCTGAGTCTTTAGGTAATCATTATTACTATTTTGGATATACCAAGCGCACGCATTATGACACCACACCATAAAGCCCGTACTCATACAAGTTTCTGAAACAGCCTCGATCGCCCGCAATGCCGACTGCAAACCTGAGCCAACTCCACCACATTCAGAAGTTACAGCTTGAGAATATGCTCCCAGTTTGCCAATTTCAAACATGAACTGGGTGGGATATTCACCTTTAAGATCAATACTTGTAACTTGAGGGGCTAAGTTCTGGGCGATCGCCTGCCGTAATTTAGGAATAAGATGTTCATGACCTTGGGATAAGTCTTTGCTAACTGGTTGTTCAAGTTGTTCAATTTTTCCAACTACTGGCATGATTCCTCCGCAATCTGGTTACAACCTCTGTCTCTAGTGTTTATGAATGCTACGCTAAGCCGACTTCCACACTGACAGGATTCCGCAAAGTGTTGGCAACTGGAGACCAAATATTAGAGTGAGCCACTAAAGCATCTAATTCTTCCCGACTGGCATCTCCTTCAATATCCACCTTTACCCTAATATCAGTGAAACCTAAGCGTTTTTCTGATAAGTCTCCAATTCCCCAAACTCCAGTGATGTTAATATCACCCTCTAGGTGTAGTTCTAACTTAGTTAAAGTAATTCCACGCATGGTGGCATTGGCATGAATACCTACAGAAAGGCAAGACCCTAAACTGGCTAAAACCGCTTCCGAAGGATTAGGGGCAGTATCCTCACCTAAAAGCGAAGGTGGTTCATCAATGACATGGGCAGGTAAGTCTCGCACATAGGTAAGGTTGCGAAATTGTCCTTCACATACGGTGGTGACAGGAAGGGACTTGATCACATTGGGATTAGCCTTAGCTTTCTCCGCAAGGGCAATTAAGCCATCTTTACTAATGGGACGAAGCGGAGTAGCGACTGTAGCGGTTGCAGTTTTAGTCATAAATTTTATTTTGTTAATTAGAACGTTCTATCTAATAGAAAACAGAAAGTATTAATATGTGATTATAGGTGATTATTAATAATATTAGGGTAATAAAATCATAACCCTGACCTCTTTAACACTACCCCAAATTTACAGATAATCAGCAGCCATTAATATCTAATATCCGCTAAACAATCTAGAGATTCAATGCTTTCTCAATTCTGGTTAAAGCCACGCTGTTTTGATCCAGTATTCTTTGATGTAGCAATAGTAGAGATGCACTTAAATCAGGACCATGAATATCTCCCGATAGCGCACAGCGTAGTGGTTTCATTACCGCACCTTTTTTCAAACTTAGAGACTTTGCCACAGTTTGGAATAAGTTACTGGCTGACTCAGGTGTGAGGGTTTCAATATCTTTTAATGCTTGTGCCACTGCGATTAAGACTGGTTTAGTTGATTCTTGTTTAAGCACAGTGATCGCCTCATCTTTATACGCAAGGTCTTCACTAAATAAATACCTAGTCATTTCTACGGCATCGGTCAGAACCGTAAGACTTGGTGCAATTAATTTAACGACATCAATTAACCAACCTCGATCTCCCAACTCAAAACCAGCAGACTGCCAAAACGGAATCAGGCGATCGCATAAATCTTCCACATCCATACTATGCAGATACTGACTATTGAGCCAATTCAGCTTATCCCAATCAAACCTTGCCCCCGCCTTGTTAACACGCTCAAACTCAAATACTTCAGCCACTTCTGAGGGTGTAAAAATTTCTCTGCCGTTCGGGTCTGACCAACCCAGTAATACCATGTAATTATTAAATGCTTCAGGTACATAACCCAATTGTTGAAACTCAGACACCGAAGTTGCCCCATCTCGCTTAGAAATTTTAGCACCTTGGGAATTAAGAATTAAGGGTAAATGGCAAAATTCAGGAATCTCTGCCCCCAATGCCTCATAGAGTAAAATCTGCTTAGCGGTATTGGCAATGTGATCCTCACCTCGAATGACATGGGTGATTTCCATATCAATGTCATCTATGACCACCGCAAAATTATACAAAGGCAAAGATACCTGTCCGTGATCATCCACCCTAGCAATGACCAAATCGCCGCCCAAATCCTTGGTATTCCAAGTGACTTCGCCCCGCACCATATCAAACCAACTGACCTCACGGGGTTCTTCGATCATAAAGCGAATTACAGGCTTTCTGCCAGCAGCAGCAAACTCGGCACGTTGTTGTTTGGTTAAATAGCGATGACGGTTATCATAGCGGGGAGCTTGTTTTTGGGCTTTTTGCTCTTCTCGCATTTGTTCCAGTTCCGCCTCTGTGCAGTAGCAATAGTAGGCAAGTTCCTGGTCTAAAAGTATATGAATGGCAGCACGATACTGTTCTAGGCGTTGAGTTTGAAAAAATGGACCAGAGTTATAGTCGATTCCAAGCCATTTCAATCCTTCTAAAATATTTTGTGTATATTTATCCTGCGATCGCTCTTGATCAGTATCCTCTACACGCAGAATAAACTCTCCTTGGTGCCGCTTAGCATAAAGCCAGTTAAATAAAGCAGTGCGAGCAGTGCCAATATGAAGATTTCCAGTTGGACTTGGAGCAATACGAACACGAACAGCCACGGTTTTTAGTAATTACAAACGATTAAAAAATCGTAACATAAGCTGATACTTCATATTTATTAATAATATTTGGTCGTTAGCTAAATATCTACGATGGTCTCTATTCCTTGGTTTGAAATATATAGCGATCGCCCTCCATACCTTCAATACCATAATCTTTTACTGGGGGAGAAGTGGGCTGTAATTAGCTTTAAAGTAATATTTTTATTAAAATATCAATAAACTCGATTAATTTAATTAATTTACTAAATATTCACTCTAACAACCAAAAACGATTTGCAAATGGGGTTAAAGGGTAAATACAGCCCATCTATATAATCCAATTTTTAGTATTAGGAATCTAATGTAGATGCTTAACTATATTGCTATTGTTGCGCTGATGGTAGGTATTCTTGTTTTGGCTTATATAGCTCAACTCTATACCGTCAAAAAAGAACGTGAAGTGTTTAATCAAGGGGTTACTATCTGGGCTGATATTATTGAAGTGCGTATAGATGAGGGTGATTGTATTGTCAGATATAGATTCATCGAGCCCCAAAGTCATAAAAAATTTGAGCGATCAGGTGTTATTGGCTTTTTACTTGAAAATCCACCGCAAGAGGGTGAAAAAATCCAAGTTAAGTACCTACCCCGTAATCCTCATTGGTCACGTATGGTGGGGGAGATTAAAATTGCATCTAGCTAACTCTACTTATCTTCTCTATCTAAAATTTGTTGGGTCTTGATCGTGGCGATGGGAAGTTGGTAATTGGAAAGAAAAGCGATCGTCCAGCAAGGCAGCAGTTTTTTCTAAGGACTCCCGTGTTTTGCCGCATAAATAGGCATATCCAGTGGCACCCTTAATAATATTTCTAAAAAGCAGTCGATGCTGATTAAAGATTGGAAACCTGTTTTCAAGAGCTTTGCAATTGAATTTGAATGTGGACTCCCAACCTGATTTTCTTCGTTGACGCAATCCTATTGACATGATCGCAAATAAATTCCGAGCAAATTTATTAACTTGGTATTAATTTGGAACTTCTCTATCTACATTCTTGTCAAGGTGTTTATACAATCCCTTGAACTTAAAGCATATTTTTTAAAGTCTAAAAGTCAAAATCGATGCTCACACTTTATAGAATTGGCAAGCTAATTATTAGGCTAACTATCAAAAATCGTTGTGAATTCAATGTGTTCAGAGGAGCAAATAAGATCAACCTCCTTTCTAAAACCTACCCAAATTATTGATTAATTATTGATCAAAATAATCATCCCTAAAAGGTTCTAAATTTATGAAATTCCCTACAACTCAGGCACTTCTAACGCTAGCAATCATGCTTGGCTCTGCTGGCATCTCTACTTTTGATTCCGCCTTTGCGCTCTCGAAAACTGAAACCTCTTCTATTAAAAGTAATAAGACCTTAATAAGTCAACGCAATAATGATGATCGGAATGACAATAAAGATAATAGACCCACAAGAAACGATGATCGAAATAATCGTACTAATGCTCCCGATCGCACCCCTGTTAATGTGATTCGTCCTAACGTTAATGTGAATGTAAATCGTCCCAATGATTGGAATCGCAGCCCTGTTAATGTGGTTCGTCCTAACGTCAATGTGAATGTAAATCGTCCTAATGATTGGAATCGCCCTAATGTTCCCAATATTTATGTAAATCCTTCAAATGTAAATCGCTCTAACGATTGGGATCGTCGTAATGTAAATCGTCCCAATGATTGGAATCGCCCTAATGTTCCCAATATTTATGTAAATCCTTCAAATGTAAATCGTTCTAACGATTGGGATCGTCGTAATGTGAATCGTTCCAATGATTGGAATCGCCGTAATGTTGTAATTCGCCCGAATAATTGGAGTCGCCCCACTATTATCAATAACAACAACTATGTCAGCGTTTTCAATAATAGAGACCGTGGTTGGTATGGAGGCGGATGGAATGGTCGTGGCTACTACACCCCCCCTGGATGGAATATTGCTGATTTTGTATCTGGCTTAATCATCGGTGCAATTCTAACTTCTCCGCCTCCCTATTACAGCAATGTATATGTCAGTGGAAATACTTATCTCTATTCCGATGGAGTATTTCTGCGCCCAATCAATAACCGATACACTGTGGTCGCTCCCCCGATTGGGGCAGTTGTATATTCTCTGGCAGATGGCTGCACTCCTGATCCCACTAACTTTAATGATGCGACCCAATACAATTGCAGTGGAGTACTATATGAACCCTTCTATGATGGTGATTATCAAGCCTATAGAGTGATTGGGTACTAAACTTGAGCCTAAACAAATCAAGGAATAAGGGCTGCATTAACTAGACTACGCATTAAATTAAATCCTCGGTGCAGGCGATCGCTCTGATTATATAGACGATTCATCAGTAAGGTTCCCTGCATTACGGTTAATATCTCTTCAGCTAACATATCTGGATTTATCTCTGGTTTTAGCTGATTTTTTGCTTGGTGTAAAAGTTGAGCAATTAATTCCTGCCATTGATTAAATATCTCTATAAGGTGTGTCCGAAACGAAGGATCATAGGCAACTAAATCGACAATCAAATTACCTAAAAAACAGCCACTACAATCTAGCTCCTCCGCATGGCTGGCTTCCATAAAATCTATAAGCGCATATACCTTAGCGATCGCCTTTTGAGCAATTACATTATCAGCCCAATCATCTTTATCATTGGCAATTTTGAGAAAACCAGATTTGATTTTTTCCCATTTGAAATCAATAAGGGCATGGGCTAAATCATCCTTGGAGTGAAAATAGTTATAGAAACTGCCCGAAGAAGTTTGACTGACTGTAAATAACTCCTTTAAACCCGTAGATTGAAAACCTTGGCGATGAATTAACTCCAAAACTGCTTCTAAAATATCTTCACGAGTGCGCTTAACGTTGGTCATTAGGCAATTAGTTTTAGAAATTCTTATAGATAGACACTTACATTATCATTTCTGAATTCTCTTGCTGCTTTTCAAGTTGGAGTTTTAATTTATAAATTGATGCAAACCTTGATACATCTGGGGTTATGATTAAACCTATTTGAATCTAAGTAGCTAGTTATGTCTTCTAGGGCAGTGGGTTGTATCTTCTGTGTGGGTTTAACAAGTTTGCTAACTAGTTATGGGGCTAGAGCGGAGACTAACAACTTAAAATTAAATCAAGAGATTATTGATAACAGTCCAGTCTTACGGCGGTGGCTAGTGGAACCACCGGATATTTTATTGGACATTTATGAAAATCCTAGCTTTACAACTAAACTACGCTTGGGACTAACTTCCCGTGATCAGTCTTTGGGTTTTGATCTAGGCGTGGTCGATTTATTTTTAGGTCGGAATAGTCCTGTCACCATTAGTGCTGGCTATCAGAGGGAGTTTAGTGGACGTGAGGCGGATTTAAATGCAGATTTGAAGTATTATGTTTTACCTTTGGGGGGATACTTTAATTTTGCACCACAGGTTGGCTATCGCTCTATTGATTTCTTTGGGGAGAATGTCTCTGGTATTAATATTGGCGTACAGGGAGTTTTAGTATTGTCGCCCCGTAGCTCCGATTTACGCCTTTCCCAAACTTTTACCGCACCGGGAAGCGATCGCGAAACTAGCATTACAACTTTATCCACTAGCTATGCCCTAACTAATCGCTTAAATATCGGTAGCAATATTCAATGGCGGCGATCGCCTGTGCGTTCTGATAGTCGAGTTGGCTTTTATTTAGAGTGGAGATTATAACTAGTTGCTTGATTCTCACATTACGATCAAATTATGACTACGATTGCGATCGATTTTGGTACGAGTAATACGGTTGTATGTATCCAAGACCCAATTACCGATAGTCCCATAACTCTAAAATTTCCCAGCATATCTCGCATTTTGGGTAATATTAACGTAATTCCCAGTTTGGTATTTGTGGCTGAGTCGGGGGAAATCATGATTGGGGAACAGGTGCGATCGCAAAGATTAGGATTTGTCCAACCCCAGAGGTTATTCCAAGGTTTTAAGCGGGAACTAGTAGCGGAGTTTCGGTCTCCACCCCTAGAACTTGATGGAACTATTTATACGGCGGAAGCGATCGCCACAAAATTTATCGAAACCCTTTGGCAGCAAGTTTTAAGCCAATATCAACCCACTCAAGTTATTTTTACGGCACCAGTGGGAGCGTTTGAGTCCTATTTAGGCTGGTTTCGTTCCTTGGCAACTAGTCTGGAATTACCAGCTATGCGGATTGTGGATGAGTCAACGGCGGCGGCTTTGGGTTATGCGGTTAGTTCTTCTGCCTCGTCTATGCAATCTTCTCCGTCAGCTTTAGTGTTAGTGATAGATTTTGGTGGCGGTACGCTGGATTTGAGCTTGGTACGGACTGCTAAAACTGACGATCAGCAAACTACCCTGAAAGCGGAAGTAATTGCCAAGGCTGATGCTTACATTGGTGGTATTGATATTGATCTGTGGCTGGCTGAATATTTTTTAGCACAACTGGGGAAACCCAGGGAGCAAGTTGATGGTACGGGCTGGTTGAATTTACTGGAAATTGCCGAAAGTATGAAAATACGGGTTTCTACCCTAGGACAAGTTAGAGAAAGTTGGTTTGATGATCAAAATTTCTTTGCCTATGAATTGCAGTTAACCGCAACGGATTTGGCGGAAATATTGGAAAGTCGGCAGTTAATTGAACAGGTGCGTCAGAGTTTAGATGAAGTGTTAGCGATTGCCTATGGTAAGGGAGTAAGTAAACTAGAAATTCAACAGGTGTTAATGGTGGGTGGGAGTTCACAAATTCGAGCGGTTCAAGATTTAGTCATTTCCTATTTTGGGAAATCTCGGGTGAAGTTGGATCGTCCCTTAGAAGCGATCGGCTATGGGGCTTTAGCGGTGGGGAAGTTTGAGGCAATTCAGGACTATTTACACCACGGTTATGGGATTCGGCTGTGGGATAACTTTACTAAATCTCACTACTACTACACCCTATTTGAGCGCGGTACAAAACATCCCTGTGAGCGATCGCAGCCTTTAATTTTACAAGGGGCAAACAATGGGCAAACGGAAATTCGCTTGGAAATTGGGGAATTAGCAGATACCGCCGAATTGGAATTAACCTATGATGCCCAAGGACGCATGACTAGTACCCGCTTACAAAAACATAGTGACTTTAGAGTTTTGAATTATGCCCAAAGTTTGATCAAAAGTCTTGTTAAAAGCGATCGTAGTCATGTCAGTTTAAAGCTAAATCCTCCCGCGGAAATGGGGATTGATCGCCTAGAGATTAAGTTAGCAGTGAATAGCCAAAGAATCTTAATTGGCACAGTTACGGATTTATTGACCCAAAAAGTATTAATGCAAGCGCAGCCGATCGCTCACTTAGATTAAATTAGTCAAATTAAAGCCAGATTTGTTTGAAGTAGAGGACTTTAAGCCCTTTAATTTCTGCAAAATCCGATCAAGACTAGTGGATGAAATAGAGTGGTCGCCATAGTACCAGTCTTGATATGCCACAGTGATTTGCTGAATTAGTGAGGCTTGTTCTGGGCTGACTTTAGGTTTAACTTGATCAAAATACTCTTGGGGCGTTTGCGCCTTGGACTTAGGTATGCCCCGTTCCGATAATAGCTCTAGCATTTGTCTATAGGTTCTGGCAATGGGATGTAATCTTTGCATTTTCAGGCGATTGCTCCACCACTGATAAAACTGCCAAAGTCCCCAGCCAAGGAACCCAATCCCAAATAAAATCACAACCCCAATGAAAATCCCTACCCAACCTAGACTTGCCAACCAGTTAACTAAAGCTGCTAATCCCGAAGCGATCGCCTTGCCAATTGTGCTAAATATAACTGCCAAGAATCCCGTCACTGGAGAAGGTAAAGTCCCCGCTACCCACTGCCAAAACTGCCGTAGGACACTAAAGGTTTGATCGGAATCCACACTAGGTGGAAATAAATCTCGACCGGGTAAGGGATCAAAAGAAATCCAACCATAGCGAGGAAAAAACACCTCTACCACGGATTGGGTATCTGTATTCATGACTTCGTACAGTCCTGTAAAGGCATTAAATTTACCCGGAGCAAAGCCCACCACATACCTAGCGGGAATATTAAGCGATCGCAACATCACAGTCAAAGTTGTGGCAAAGTGATCGGGATTACCCCCACGATTAGTAATAAATTGAGAGGCAATATCACCTTTAGCTGGATCGAAAGCCACATTTTTGATTTGAAATTTTTGCTTGAGGTATTGAGTTAAATACAAAGATTGATCGTAGGGATTATCCAGATTTAGAGGTTTATTTCCCACCACATTAGTTGCCTCAGCAATAATTTTGAGAACCTTAGCCCTCACATCCTCATCTACGGTATCAGGTAAATCTAAGTATGTATTGAAAATAGATCGGGGATAGCGTTTTGGAGCTTGGCTTAGCAGAGTGCGATCACGTAGGGGAACCTGAGAAATTACGGTATAGGTCAAATCCAAGGGTAGTGGTCCAGGCGCACGGATGTTACCTTCCACATCTCGATCAATTTCATCACTGGGAAAATATAAATGGGTGGGATCGTAGGCAGCAGGCACTAAATTGGGAAAAGACTCGGTGGTAATTGTGTAGGTTTGAATTACCTCTTGGGTATTTTTCGTACTGAAACTGGCTGTAGGTAGGGGCGGAATAAAGAACTCATAGTTAAAGGGCGATCGCCGTAATGTTTGAATTTGCGGTTTCTGATTGCGGGAAATTTTCCACCCCTTGCCCGTGTAGTCATCGTAAGCCATCACTCGCCAAAATAATTCTGCCTGAGATCGCACCCGCATCACCAGTTCAGGTTTAAGTTGCAATTTTAAGAACTGCGTAGATGCCAAATCAATTTCAGGCGCAAATAGGGGTGGGAGTAAAGGTACTTCATTTTTTCCCCCTGTCCCTGTACCGTTGGGATCGGTACTTGTGCCATTGCCAGTGTTACCACCATTGGTTTGATTAGACTGGGAATTTTTTTGATTACGGGTAATAATTCCACCCGCAGGGATTTGACGCTGCACATTTAAGTTGGCACTCACAGGAAAGTTACGGAGCTGAAATCCGGGTAATCTGGGTAATAGGATAAAAATCAGTAAGCCCATCACCAATACCAACCCTAAAAATCCCGCCAGCGATCGCAAAGGTATCCCCCCCGCTTGGCTAATTTTCAATTTATGTTTAGATAGTCCTAACCGTGAGCGATAATCTAAAACTAATACGGGCAGGGCGATCGCCAAAAATGCCAATAACCAGATGCCAAACACCGTAGTCTGGCTCAGGGTACCTGCTACACCCAGTAAGATAATGCCAATGACCGTGGAGTACCCTAAATCCTTACGCCGAGGTAGGTCAAAGCTATGCAGCACCTGAAGTTGAATTAATAATCCTGCTAGTAATAATTTTGTATCTTCGGACTGGGCAACGATTTTCCCTAGAAATACCACCAGCATGACAATCATGGCAATGGCGATCGCAAACTTAACCATTACATTTTTACTGCGCCGTGCATACCAACCCCACACGCCACCGATCGCACTTAAGGGAATTCCCCACACACTATTATTAGTTCCTGCTGCTACATCACTTGCGGCAATGCCGATAAATACCAAAATCTGGACTAATATCCTGAGGGGAATAGACTCTTCGGTTTCGGGGATCGGTAAAGATTCTAGCCTTTGCCACAGCCGATCTAAAGGCGGAAAACGTCTGAGCGGATTAGGAATAGTCTGCATAGATTTGACTAGCTTAAGTTTTAGCTTTTATCTCGAAAAATGCCGAAGGAAGACGTATAGCCATGCACAAAGGTGGTGCCGCCCACTGGACCAATTTCACCACCACAGAAAAACCCGCTAATCGGAATATTACCCACATACTGACGCAAGAGATTGGAATCAAACCCCGACTTGCCATAGAGTTTTTCCCCCCGCCCCACACAGGCAAACATCAAAGCGGCGCAAATACTACCTTGCTCATGCTCTGTCTGGTAACGAATTAGGGCATCTTCTAAATCTGCTGCGGATGCCTGTCGATCCCGAAGGTGTAATTGAATTCTTTGTCCGGGTCGCATTCGATCCGCAACGGCGATCGCTCCACTTCTAGGATCAACGCCAATAATATTTCTAATTAAAAAATCCCCCTGCTCTAAAATGGGCTTAAACTCATTCATAACAACGCCCACAAACAGAGAATTTTGCGCCAAGTCCCGATCACTGGCACTCAAGTCATTAACTATATTTTGCAACGCTACTAAAGGCGACTGATCCTCTAGGGAAATAATAATATTGCGATCGCATTCAGATATCTGTAAAGGCTTCCCAATGGGACGACAGCCCTGAGATACTACCGCATCAATCACGATACTGCCCCAAATCGCTGCCCCCACTGAACCACTGCGATAAATACCATACTTGCCATCGCCAGAGCTACAAAATAAAGCATTTGCGCCAATGCCCCCACTACTTGCCATGCCTCCAACTTTTACTGCTTGGGGATAGGCAAAATCTAAACCTCGCAAAAAATCACTAACGGCAAAGGAAAACGGATCGGCGAGAATGACAAAATTTGGTTCTTCTTCATAGGCACTCACCCCAATTAATTCTTGCCAGCGATCGGGCGCACTATCAAGGTCTGGCAACTGCTCATCCATGATATGAAAGGTTTTAATCCCAGCATTAGGAATATGTCCAATCATCAAAGATAATGCGGCTATATCTTCTAGCTCCTGACCATCTCCGACGATCCCACCACCTGAACAACCAATTAAGTGCTTAATCGTGATTTGTTCTGCTAATAAAGGCATCAACCGAGGATACTCACTGGCAAAGGCGTTAGAAATAAAGACCACACCAAAATCTGGCGATCGCCCCGCCAAACCTTCTAGGACTTTTTGGACTACTTCTGTTACTGCTGCTTCTAAGGAAACCTTAGTCGAAATGCCACTAACCCATTTCATAATGATCCTCTCGATGATTTTGCCTAGAATCTATGCGTTAAAACTTATGCGCTAAAATTTATGCAGAGTGCGGGTTTGATTTACATTCTAGTAATGATATAGCAAATGGGTTTCAGCCAATTAGTTTAATGAAGCTCCCGTTAATCAAGAATTAATCAAGAGTCAGTTTTGAGGATGAAGTTAACTAAATGCTTGAGCCTAAGTGCAAATTAATATAAGAGAAATTAATTTAGAGATTGATGTAAATCCGCAGGATCGAGTTTGCTATGGATCACCTGACCATCCTTAAACCAAATTACCCGTTTACTATGGCGAGCCACATCTGGTTCATGGGTGACCATAACTACCGTAATTCCACTGGCATTTAATTCACTAAAAATATTGATGACTTCTTCTGTGGTTTTGGAGTCAAGCGCACCTGTGGGTTCATCGGCAAGTAAAAGTACAGGTTCATTCACAATGGCACGGGCGATCGCTACCCGTTGTTGTTGTCCCCCCGATAATTGATTAGGTCTGTTATTAAGTCTATGTCCTAAACCCATGCGTTTTAAGGCTGTTGCTGCCCGATCACTCCGTTCACTCCCCTTAATTCCTGCATAAGCCATGGGAAGCATCACATTTTCCATCGCACTAAGCTGAGGTAAAAGATGAAACTGCTGAAACACAAAGCCAATTTTGAGATTACGAATTTTTGCCAGTTGAGACTCAGCCAATTCTGCCACATTCTGCCCATCCAAATAATAGCTACCTGAAGTCGGACGATCTAAGCAGCCAATGATATTCATCGCCGTAGATTTCCCTGATCCCGATGCTCCCATAATGGCGCAATATTCACCCTGCTGAATTTCTAGGCTGACTCCCGCCAGTGCCACTACCTCTGTATCACCCATGCCATAGATTTTATAAACTTGATCTAGTTGAATTACTAAAGGAGTCGGAGTTGGAATCGGTCTAATGGTTAGGTCATCTTGAACTGAGGTCATGAATTTATGAAGAATTGCTTTAAACTTAGACTTAGTTTCCAGTATGGCATTTTCTCGATTTTATTAAAATTCCTGTCTTTATGCGTGCCAAAATCAAAGATGAAGTTCTATTTATCGATCATGAAGACCTGCCTAAATATAAAAAAGATGGCTCCATAGTTCGGAATAGTTATTTTTGGGCATTGCGTTCCATTGCTGCCACCCATAGAAGCGATCGCGACTGGGAATATGAGGCTGATGTTTGGTTTGCTTTGCAGCGAATGCTGTTGTCCTTTAGTGAATCCAGATATTTACGTCTTAAGGAAATCACCCTAGAGTTTAGTGATGATCAAATTCCAGAGGTACTGCGGGCGGTATCTTGTAGGGTATAAACATGCAAATTAGAAAGATTAAGGACTCAGAACGGGAAGAAATTTTACTGGGCGATCGCTATGCTTACGGTAATTGGCAAGAGCAGTCAGTTAATCCATCTAGTTCAGATAATATTTTAGATACCATAATTCCCAATCAAACCCTAGGGTGTTTTATTCAAGGCAAAATAGTCGCAGCGTTAAGGATTCATCGGTTTCAGCAATCCCTGCGGGGGGTAATCAAAGAGATGGGAGGAATCGGCGGTGTATGGACCTATCCCGAATATCGCAATCAGGGTTGTGTGAAGGAACTAATCCATGTCGCCTTTAGGTTAATGCAAGCCCAAGGACAGGGATTAAGTATGCTAATTCCTTTCAGGCAAAGCTTTTATCAGAAATTTGGCTATGTTACAGCTAATTCTAATCTTGAAGTTAGGGTACCAATTGCTAGCATTATTTCCGACTTCACGGATAATTTTTCGACTTGGGAATACGAACGGGTGTCTGCTCCTAGTGTCCAAACTGAATTATTAGAATTCCTAAAACATACAACTCTCAATCATGGTGAGGTCATTCCCAGTTATTGGCAACAAGCGCAATGGCAGGATGTAACTAAAGATCGGCAATGTGTACTTGTGAAGCAGCAGGGAAAAATTCTAGCTGTCGGCATATACAGGATTAACTCGACAATTATCGAACGTAAAATTTATCTAGATCATTATTTTTATACGGATATTGAATCTCGAATTAGGCTATTTAGTTTTTTTGCGAAACATCGAGATCAGATTAATGATCTTTACTTAGATGTACCGTTTGGGACTAACTTCCAGCAATGGTTTGGTGATGTGATGTCAGGATACGAAATTACTATTAAAACTCCGCCTTATATGGTTAGAGTGATTGATCTGGTGGCAGCAATTCATAATTTACCCGTTCATGATCATGGCGCAATTAATATCCAAATTGATGATTCTCCCCAGGATTGGCATAGTCATGTTTTTTCCATAGAAGCCGTTAATTATCTGCTTAACGTTAAGCCCAGTTCTCTAGTGAAGCCCGAATTTAAATTCACAATTCAAGGTATCTCCGCCTTAGTTTACGGCACCATGTCCTTAGCAGAACTTGAGTATAGAAATTGGTTAGAAGTAGTTAATCATGACAAGCGATCGCTTTTGGAAAGTTGGTTTCCACCTTTAGCTCTATACAACACATGGAAATTTTAGGTTTTTGCAATCTTTAAAGTATTTGAGCGATAATATTACAGCAACCACATCAAGATACTGTGCTTTTAATTTTTAATATTGATTTTAATGTTTAACCTAATCTTTAATCCACTCAAAATTGACAACCAATTAGCTAAAGAAAATCAAGAATCTCCTTCTAATCAAGTTTCCAAGAGTTTAGCTCTAAATTTACCTCTACATTTATCCGTACAGAAAATTAAAGCTGCGATACTTCTGGGACTGGGCTATATGCTTTCTCCCCTCTGCTGGTGGAATGATATTGTGTTTAATCTGCCGATCGCCTACGGATTTGGTTATATATGTAGTCTATTTTCTCCACAGCTATTATTACCTGGTACCTTTGTGGGTTATTGGCTGTCAAATTTGGTGGGAATTTTATTAATGCAGTGGGGAGCGATCGCCGCCTTTCAAAATAAAGCTCAGCAAAATCAAGAACGTAATCTCAAACGAGAGCTATGGATGGGACTTCTTTCTTCTACAGCTTACACTTTGGTAATTTTGGCACTGGTACAATGCAAATTTATCGATCTAACTACTCTTTTACCTGTTAAAGGATAGAGATAGAGTCCTAATTGCTGCGTTCAACCGATGCAATTCCCGACCATTGAATTTGCGGGTGAATTTGCGGACTTGATTTTATCGAATTTTCTAAACAGTTACGGCGATAGGAAAAAAAATGTTCAGGGGTTTGAAATGTGCAGTAGGGGGCGATCGCAATTTGGGAAATAGTTAAACCTAGCTCTAGTAATTGTTGCTGTTGGACTAAACGCAAATCGAGCCGACAATGCCCTAAGGTAGCATCTGGGAATACTCCCACTGGGTTTTTAATTGTGGTTAAAACCTGATCAGCAACATCGGTTTGGACTTGATAGGATGTACCTGAAATGGCAGGACCAAGGGCAGTGACTAAATTCGAGAGATCACTACCACTTTCTATAAATTTTGCGATCGCCTTACCTAAAATTCCCTTAGCAGTTCCCCGCCAACCACTATGAATTGCCGCTACAGTACCTAATGAGCGATCGCCAATTAAGATCGGTACACAATCAGCAGAACAAGCCCAAACGGAAGTATTGGGATCGGAGGTAAATACACCATCTGCCTCGGGTAAATAATCACCACTAAAGTCTGAAGTATTAACAATGCGATCGCCATGAACCTGTTTCGCGTGATATGCCCTTGAAGCTCCAAAATCTCCAAAATATTTATGTAAAGCCTGTGGAGTCTGAGGCGCATAATCCCTAGTAAAAAAGCCATGATGCCATTGGGAAAGCAGATCACAACTTAAGAACCCATTATGCCAGAACCATCTATGTTCCTTTGCTTGATCCTTGGTCATTACTTAAGTTCAAGATTGAATTCCATAACTAGATAAAACCTACTCTACACTTACTTCTGCTTCGTCTATAGCTTCTTGGTTCTGTAAATCGTTAGCAACAATTACCACAGTAATATTATCTCTACCACCTTTAGTTTTTGCTGCATTAATCAGGGCAGTGGTTGCCTGTTCACAGGAGCGAATAGTTTTAAGTTGGTTAGCAATCCGCTCGTTACTCAATTCTTCGGTTAAACCATCACTACAAATTAAGAAGCGATCGCCGGGCTGGAAGTCCACTTTAGCAGCTTTAATCCTGTCAATATCCTCTCTACCTAAGCACTGGATGAGCATGTGTCGCCAAGGGTGAGACCTCGCCTCTTCCGCATCTACTGTCCCTGTTTCAATTGCCTTAGCAATCCAAGTATGATCGGCACTAATTTGCTCTAACTTTGCACCCCGCAACCGATACAAACGGGAATCGCCGATGTGACAATACCAAGGTTCATTATCCCTAAATACCAGCACTACCACCGTTGTCCCCATATCACGCCGTACGGGATGGGAGTCCTGATCCTTTAAGATGGCATCATTGGCAAGATTAATCGCTGACTGTAAAAGTTCTTGGGGAGCAAGGTCTTCGTCCCACTTTGTCTCTAGGTAAGTTTTAATGACATCAACCGCAATCCGACTAGCTTCTTCGCCGCCAGCATGACCACCCATCCCATCGGCAACAACAAAAAAACGTCCCTCAGGATCAATCCAGAAAGAGTCTTGATTTGCTGATCTCACACAGCCCACATCGGTATTTCCAGCAAATACTAGTTTCATAGTCTTCTTACTAAAACATTTTTTCCATTCGATCCATGCGTGCCAGCATCCTTAAGCTAGTAATTATACAGATACTTCCTAGAATTAAAGCGATCGCCGCTAACCAATACCAATCTGTTACAAATAAAATTGTTGCCACTAGGGATAAACCCACGCCAATCATGGCATAAATTCCACTAGTACCAACTCCATTCAAGCGTCTTAATAGCCGATCAGTTTCCTGCGATCGCACTCTAAGCTTAATATCACCGCGCTCAATTTTGACAATCGTTTCTTCCATCCGCCGAGGCAGATTAAAGGCAGTATTTCCCACCTGTGCCGCTTGTTTTCCTAACTCACCCAATAAACTTGAAGCAAAACCATTATTATTTCCCATTAAATCCGTAGCAAAGGGTTTTGCCACCTCCATAAAGTTAAAATCTGGATCAAGTCCTTTTCCCAATCCTTCTAGGGTTGATAAAGCCCGTAACACAAAGGTAAATGTGGCAGGAAACCGAAAGGGTTGAGCGTAGGCAACTTCAAACAAATCATCACTAATGGCGGTGATCGATTGAGATGCCATCGGCTTACCCATGAAGTTATCTAACATATATTGTACCGAACGGCGCACAGGATCAATATCCCCTGAAATCTCTAAAGCACCTAAATCTATTAGGGATGCAATTACTAGTTCCGCATCCTTCTGGGCAATCCCAAAAAAAACATTGACTAATTTAGTTTTCGTAATGGGTTGAATTTGTCCCATCATGCCAAAATCATAGAAAATTAAGGAGCCATCGGTATTGACCGCAAGATTACCAGGGTGGGGATCGGCGTGGAAAAATCCATCATTTAATAACTGCCGTAGATAGGATTCTGCCCCTAGTTTTGCTAAGATTTTTCGGTCTATGCCTGCGGCTTCTAAGGAACTATAATCACTAATCTTTATTCCGGGTAGATATTCTAAAGTAAGAATGCGCTTAGAGGTATAACGCCAATAGACTTTAGGGACAAGAATGCGATCGCTACTACGGAAATTACGCCGAAAGGTATCAGCATTACGTCCTTCATTGAGATAATCTGCCTCTTGGTATAGAATTCGCTGACATTCATCATAAATGCCTAGCCAATCTCTATTTTTACCATGTTTAGGGTGATTTTGATAGTATTGAGCGATTTGTTTGAGAATGCCTAGGTCTATGGCAAAAAGCTTAAGTAAGCCCGGGCGTTGCACTTTGACTACAACTTCTTCGCCTGAGTGTAATCTGGCTTTGTGTACCTGTCCTAAACTGGCAGCGGCGATCGGGACGGGATCAAAATATTGGTACATTTGATCTAGGCTTTTACCTAAATCTGTCTCGGTAATTTGTTGGGCTATTTCATAACTAAAGGCAGGCACCCGATCTTGGAGTTTTGATAATTCTTCGACATACTCGGCGGGAAACAAATCAGCACGGGTAGAAAATAACTGCCCCACCTTAATAAAAGTTGGACCTAGCTGTAGCATTGATTCTCTAAGCCAAATTGCCCGACTACGGCGACGCTTCTGCACTTTTTCGGGAGTTTTACCGCCTACATAGCTCCAAGCTCTAGCATCTAACCAAGAGTATAAAACTAAGGTCAGCATAGTGCGCCATATATCTATGCTGCGGGCGAGGGGTGAGTAATTATCCCGACTCCATCGATAATCAGAGGAATCAGAGGTGCTTACAAAAAATCTCGGCATAGGCTGAGAGACTGGATCATTGGTTGTTAGAGATGGAAGGGCAGCAGACACAGGATTAATTTATCTCAACAAACCTTTACATTCTACCTTTTTCTAATGAGTTTACTTGATTAAGTATGATTTGTTAATTTCAAATTATTGGTAGTGCGTCAAAGTAAAGTAGAGTAGGTGCAAATATTATCCCAAGTCCACTTTCTATTGGTTAAATTAGCTCTCTGGGCAGCAGTTGTCTTTTTTCGAGAGTGAATCCATATCCAATTAAAAAATGTGACTAATAATCTGACTGCTATTTCAGTCCACTCCCATAACTTGCTGAATTTATGCTGTCGTCGATGAAATCTACCTGTCTGTTGCCTTAAAATACCATTCGTCCTCTCTATTCTTTGAGTGCGATCTTTGCCGATATAGTGTTCTACATATTCTGCCAACACTCTCTCATATCCTCCCCACCCATCAGTATTCCAATGCTGGCAATCGGTCTTTCCTAACTATCTCCTCAATTAATTCATCCGTATGTTTTCCTACTCTTGCCGCTAAAATCAATCCACTATCATTACCTATGCTTACCCCAATCCAACAGTCTCCTGACTCAAGTTCTGTTGGTAAGCAGTTTTTCTGTTTTTTCCTACGAATGACCACATTTCATCACTACTGATTTCTTCTGTCTCTACTGCTTTAACTTCTTGGTTATGAACCATTTGGGCTTTCTGTGAGGCTTGTCTAATTATGCTAACCACTGTGTTATATGCTAATCCACTCAATCTTGCTATACCTCGTAAGCTTACTCCTTCACTTTGGCTTTGCAGGACTAAATGAATCTTTTCTGCATCTATATGCCGATGATAGTAAATCGTATCCAAGGTCTCCACAAATGTCTTCTTACATTTAGGACATTCATACCTGACGTTGCCTTTGCTGGTTGTACCATGTCCATAAACTTTATGATGTCCACACAATAGGCATTCCATGTCTTTATCTACTATCTCTTTTCTCTATACTACCTCATCTTGATGCACTACCGATATTTTCCAATTAATTTTGTTTTCATTCTTTGATAATCTTCTCCATCAATAACTCCATCCAATAATAAATCGTCAAGACGTTTTATTCCCTCTTCCAGTTCACTGGTTGAAGAGTTATATACTTTTGAATCTGATACTACTTCTGCATCAACAAACTGAGCATTATTACTAGCTAGAGAGTTTTCACCCGATGCTAATACATTATTAGCTTGTTTGTCTAAAAGTCGATCTTGAACTTTTCGATCAAATTTGTCAATTATCCCTATTTGAGGGGGAGAAACTTGATTAGAACCAAGAATTAGCTCTTTACTTCGATAGTTTTGATCTCTATCGGTAAAGCTATCCACTTCTTGCTTAAATCTTACAAGCATTGGACGATACTTAGATTTCCATTCAGATTGACTGGTTCCATTAATTAATTCCTCTAGTCTGCTTTCTATACTAAATTCCATATCTCGATTTAAATAGACTTGTTCTAGGGCAAAGTTCCAATTAGGACTTAAACTCTCAGTAACTTCCTTTTCTCTTCTGTTGTTGTAATAGGAAAATGTCATTTCTTGGGAACTTCCAGAACGATCAATAATTCCTAGAGCCAAGCAAGGATAAAAAATATTCTGCAATTTTTCCACAGCCTTAGCTTCGGGAGGGATTATATCTGGAAAACTAATACGGCGATCGTTATGCAAAGATATATTGGGGTCTCGCTTTTGCAGTTCATACTGAAATCTGAAGTTTTCAATTCCTCGAATAATCCGAAGAGGAAAGCCCGCACTTTCAGAGGTGATTACAACTTCATCTTCCCTGCTAGTCGGTTCGTATTCGCTTGATTCAACTTGATTATCTTGCAAAATTTTCTTAAAGTTTCCAACTTCCCGTTCGTCACTACTTTTAAAGCCAACTACTCGGAGACTCTTTTCTGGTCTGTCTTGAAAGTAAACGTCCCTCAAATCTAAAGGTAAAAGCAATCCTCCATCCTTGATAATTTGTCCTAATCTTATTCTTTGTTTTTCTGGGGCAGAGTATTTTTTCTCAAAGAGTTTAATCACAGAGCCACTAAACTCTTGCATACGCGGTGAAAGAAATTCAGCTAATACTTTAGGGAGTTCCTTAGCTAGATCGTTTTCACTAATATTTTTTAATCCAACTAAAGATTTTTCATCGCCAAAAGCTTGTAGGGTATTTGTTGTAAGCTGAATTAGAGCTGATTTCTCTTGACCGTCTGGCATGAGAATTTTATAGCATCGTTCCTCATCTTCATTAGTGGATACAGCTTCTCCATGAATTTCTTCATTGTTAAATTCTTGACTATCTTTTTTGGAATTTTGGTATCTTCTTGATAAACCAGAACATGAGTTATATAGGTCATTTAGTTGTTTTAAGTGGTCTTCAATAGCTGATATTGTAGACTTGCAAATTTTTAGAGCTTCTTGATGGATAGTTAAGTGAAAATTATGCTCTATAAGTCCATAGGCTGTCGTGATTAAAGACTGGGCTATCTCTTTGACTTTTTTATTCTTTCCTCCCGAGAAAAAAGGCATCTCAAATTTTTCATTAGCTTCAGCTATATCGGTTGAACTTGATTTAACAACTTTTTGTAAATCTTCGAGAGTTTTTGCTTCATTCAGGCGGGTAATTTCATTTTCTATAGAGCCTGTTTCATATCTCATGAGTAACAATTCTTTTTAGCATCAAACGAATAAAGCAAAGATTGAGTTTAGCTGTAGCATTAACGAGAGTTCTCTCAAAGTTCTTAACTAAGATTTTGCATCTTTCAACCCAAGCATTTGACCTTTCAATTACCCACCTTGTCGGCACAACTACAAACCCAGACAGACCTTTTTCTGCCTGCTTTTGCTTTGATACCTTAGGAGAAATTTCAAACCTAATCTTAGTCATAATCTCAGGATATATCTTCTCTAGTTCTTGGATCAGTTTCTCGATATGATAACCACTATCCAGCAATATCGTAGTTAGCGTAATGTCATCTGGTTTCGATTTGAAGTAATCAATGTTAATCGTTAACATCTCAATCAGTCCTTGGTCATCTGATACATTTGCTCTTGTTAAATAGGTAAAGAAAGGAAATCCCAGAGTGTCAACGGCTAAATGTCTTTTGATCCCGTTAGTTGCTTTGTAGGAGCAGAAGCCCTTGGATTCTATACTTGCATTACAAGTATTTTTCACTGCTTGTGAGTCAATGATGATTAAAGTTGTCCATTTTGATTTTTTTTGACTGTTCACGGGCTGTTGCATGTAAAGCTTCCATAATCGCAGTAAATGTACCTGTATCTTTCCACTCCTTGTAGTATCGATACACTGTAGAGAATGGTGGTAAGTCTCGGGGCATATCTCGCCAATTACAACCGTTTTTGAGTTGGTAGAGTATGCCGTCTAAAATTTGTCTTTTTGTCCAAGTTGGCGGTCTAGTTTGCTTTTTCTTTGGGAGCAATGGTTCTATAATTTCCCATTCTTTATCTGTTAGGCTACTTGAGTATGGATTTAGCATTTTCTAAGTATCATACATCTTGCTCATAATAGATATGAAACAGGCTCTATAGCAGAGCGATAATTATTTAACTCAGTCTGCATCGCCTCAAGCCAGATACGGGTATTTCTAATGGAAAATTTGAAATTGCTGGGATTGAGTAGCTCTGAGATAAAGTCTTTAATATTCTGATTGTATTGATTCTCGATATTTAGTCTGGCTTTTTGCAGCTTAGTTATCCACTCTCCCCGTTCAGCCTCCGTATCGCTATGGATTACCTTACGGAATTTAGCATTGAGTTGGGTGTTGAGTTTACTTGCTAAAGCTTGGCGATCGCTATCAGTTTTGCAGTCATCTACAGATTTCTTTAATTCAGCTTTATTAGATTCAATAATTTTTTTGAATGTTTTACCGCCCTCTACAGTGATGTTTTCCAAGCTACTAACAAATCCATCTTTCTTAGCAAGGTTAGGATGCCAATTATAGTTAACTAAAAACTGATCGACTAATGCTTGCGAATCTGGACTTTGACCAATGCCATTTAACCAAAATGCTGTTAGTTTACAGCCAACTTCAAATTGGGTAATAGCACTAATACGTTCCTTGGGGAAATGGATAGAGACCAAGCCAAAGGTCATATATTGCTGACAGTTAGAGCGAGGATGGGTATCCCACTGCTGCATATAGTCAGGAAAATTATCCCGCATTGATTTAACCCTAGGGGATAATTCATCAGAGAACTCAAGAGTAATCTTTTGGGCGGTGATATTAAACAACTTTTCTCTAGTTGAAATGGTAGAACCTGTATCAGCTATGTCCTTAGAAATAAGGTACGGAAAGTCAAAAGGAGGACGGGGTTCTCGGACAATACCTCTATTATCATTTTGAGTGTAGCAAATTTCAAATGTCGTGTGTTCGCTGGAATAGTAATCTAGTTCCTTTAGGGCAGCGTAGCAGTTAGCATACTGACGGGGAGTATCACCGTAAATTTGGGGGCTAATTACTAAATATCCTGAAAGCCTAATATTAGGATTTACTTGGTTAGGGCTGTAAAGACCCCGAATTGCATAAGCAACATCTAAAAACATCCCACTGCCTGTACCTCCGCACAGTGAAGCTACGATAAAAAAGTTTATACCCGGATCCAGTTTAAGTTTTTGCTCACTACTAAGTAGGTATTCAGCGTGTCCATCAGTTCTTCGTACGGCAGCATCGATAGTTTGTTGAAATTTTTCATAGTTTTTAGTAAAGGCTAATCTACCAATGGGTCGGCGGGCTTGCGCTCCCTTTTCAATGGCTGAAATATTTTTAACCAATTGAGGTGGGAACCACCTAGCAATATGAGACTGAGGCTTCAAGGTTTTCAGGTCTTTATCGTCATAGACTTCTTGAATTCCATTAGAGATTGCCTCAGCTTCGGTTTTAGATACTACGGCTTTAACTAGTTCTGTTTCCCGAAAACTTATATCTTTACCTCTGTAGCTGTTACCCCCTTTAGAAGTGATGGCATCATCAGTATCAATTTGGACAAAACTGACCACAGGTAAGCTATCTAAAGAGCCATAGCGATCAACGATTATTTTCTTAATCTGAGTTAATACCTTTTCGCCTGTTCCGCCGATCCCAATACAGACGGTGCGAGTAATACCTTGGTAGTCTGCCATAATTGTCACTCCTATTTATCAATAACTATTTCTACTACAAACTCTTTTCCTTTGCGATCTGGACAGTTCAAACTAATTCGCCGTCCTGAAATTTTTTGTTGTGTTGTGATTTCATTTTCTCCATAGTACATAGACGTTGAAGTGGATAATTCAATGCCACTAGGCACAATATAAAAATTTCTGCCCTGCCTTTGAATATATCCTCGAATTTCGGCACCTGGACAATTGATCGAGCCAGCATAGCTTGCATCATATTCACCGATCGCAATTTTTTGGTTATTCTTTAGCTCAAATCTTTGGGGTTCATCCATATCGGGAGTTATAATCTCTAGTTTAATTTTTCCGTCCGCCTGCCAAAATTTCCAGCCTATCAAAGCACAAATGCTCGAGATAGAAGCAACTCCTATCGCAACTGATAGCCCTAATTGACTGATTAAATATGAATCGACCAAACAAGTCTCTTGTCCACTGGGGGCGGGGGTGCAAAATTCCTGAACTGTAGCAGGAATATCAACTACGGTAAGCTTATAGAGCCTGTTTCATATCTATTATGAGCAAGATGTATGATACTTAGAAAATGCTAAATCCATACTCAAGTAGCCTAACAGATAAAGAATGGGAAATTATAGAACCATTGCTCCCAAAGAAAAAGCAAACTAGACCGCCAACTTGGACAAAAAGACAAATTTTAGACGGCATACTCTACCAACTCAAAAACGGTTGTAATTGGCGAGATATGCCCCGAGACTTACCACCATTCTCTACAGTCTATCGATACTACAAGGAGTGGAAAGATACAGGTACATTTACTGCGATTATGGAAACCTTGCATTCAACAGCCCGTGAACAGTCAAAAAAAATCAAAATGGACAACTTTAATCATCATTGACTCACAAGCAGTGAAAAATACTTGTAATGCAAGTATAGAATCCAAGGGCTTCTGCTCCTACAAAGCAACTAACGGGATCAAAAGACATTTAGCCGTTGACACTCTGGGATTTCCTTTCTTTACCTATTTAACAAGAGCAAATGTATCAGATGACCAAGGACTGATTGAGATGTTAACGATTAACATTGATTACTTCAAATCGAAACCAGATGACATTACGCTAACTACGATATTGCTGGATAGTGGTTATCATATCGAGAAACTGATCCAAGAACTAGAGAAGATATATCCTGAGATTATGACTAAGATTAGGTTTGAAATTTCTCCTAAGGTATCAAAGCAACAGAAGGCAGAAAAAGGTCTGTCTGGGTTTGTAGTTGTGCCGACAAGGTGGGTAATTGAAAGGTCAAATGCTTGGGTTGAAAGATGCAAAATCTTAGTTAAGAACTTTGAGAGAACTCTCGTTAATGCTACAGCTAAACTCAATCTTTGCTTTATTCGTTTGATGCTAAAAAGAATTGCTACTCATGAGATATGAAACAGGCTCTATAGTTATCATTAATGCTCTGCGATCTTGGTTGTAAGGGTAAAGCGTGTAACCATTTTGCTCTTTCCAGACTTTCAGGAGAGTTAGGATTTCTAAATGGACTATTGTTTGGAGTTTCAATCCATTCATCCCCAGTTTTGGTAAATAGGGGGGCATCCGTAATCCAAACTACAGCTTGAAACTTTACAGGTTGCTTTTGTACTAGGCGATCTTGATTTAACTGGGCAAGATGCTTATAAATTTTAAGTTCAGCGTTTTGAATATCCGTATTAGCTACATTGGGATCGCTTTGGAGAGGCAGGGAACTAATAACTTGATTAATTTCATTTTGATCTTTTACCTCAATCGGCAGTTTTGATAAATCTATGTCTGTAGCAAAGGGAGTTATATAGATAGAATCACCATTTTTTAACTGATCCTTAACTATTTGCTTTAAACGCAATATGCCCTCATCACTTAACTGTACACTTTGCGTAGTATCGATCGCTAAAACAATATCTCGACCTTGAAAGTAAGATATAGTCTCAATACCTTTTCTTTGTAATGGGCTTAAGGGCGTACCAGGGGTAACTCTTGAAAAAATCACAGGGACTTATCTCTAAAGTTTGTAGTTGTTAGAGCTTAATATACCCTATATTTTGTTAGGAGTAGCCTTAAATGGCTGTATTTGAGGAAGAAAGCTTTAAATCATGATTACATCCCTAAGTTTTGAAGAGGCGATTATTTTTATCTACAAGGCTCCGTTAGCGATCGCTCTAAAATGATTTTAGTTACCCATGCTGATTACCTTTGGCTGCTATAGGTTTAGAGATTGCGTGTGGCTTATCATAAATTAATACTTTGTGTTTCTAAATTTGATAAAACATTTTGGTACGATCGCTGTTGAACCTAATAAGGGAGAAAAGAATTATGAAGTGGAGAGATAGAGTTGCCACGGATCTATCAATTTGTCATGGTAAAGCTTGTATCAAAGGAACAAGAATTATGGTGTCAGTTATTCTTGATAATCTTGCAGCGCAAGTTAGTGAAGCAGAAATTTTAGCAAGCTATCCCACACTAACTTCTGAGGATATTCTGGCAGCTATTAGCTACGGTGCTGAGTTGGCACGCGAGCAGGTTATCTTACTACCATTACCTGTATGAAATTTAAAATTGATGAAAATCTACCAATAGAATTTGCTGATATTTTGAAAAATAATGGCTATGAAGCCTCCACCATTTATTCTGAAGCTTTAAAAGGAGCAAAAGATACTATTGTTATTTCTGTGTGCCAGCGTGAAGAACGAGCTTTGATTACATTAGATTTAGACTTTGCTGATATTCAAACATATCCACCACAAGACCATAAAGGAATAATTGTTTTAAGGGTGAGTAAACAAGATAAACCGTATTTAATATTATTCTTGGAAAAGATACTTCCTGCACTTTCACAATATCCCCTAGAAGGACATTTATGGATTGCTGAAGAAGGAAAAATCAGGATTAGATAGAAACCCCTATAAAATTTAAAAGGTGATCGCTGCAGATACTAATTGTCCTAACTATAGGTTGTCCTAGTGCTTAGTAAGTAGGTAGGTCAAAGAAAAGTAAACACTTTTTGAGAGCAGAAAACTAAAACCCATTGTGGGGCTTCGTCCTACGACCCTTTCTATCTTTAGATTACCTATGTTTACCTACTTAATGAAAAATCGAGAAATTGTTTCAGCTTTAATTTTAGATAATTATTTTTATCAAGCTGGCTTTGAGACTTTATCCTCCGCCTAAATCTTTTCAGAAAAATTATTATTCTCAGTTCAGTTGAATTTCTAATAAAAACCATTAAACTATGATTGCATCCCTAAGTTTTGAAGAGGCGATCGCCTGCACCGAAAATTTATTTACCTCTGCTGATTTATCCGAACCAGAATTACAACAAGCGATCGCAGACTTAATTAGGACAGATAATGGCGCAAGGGGGTTTTATGTTTATTACTTAACTAATCCTGTTGGTAATCATCCTACAGAAGCAGTAATTAAAGCCATCCAAGCAGTTCCTGAACCTAGTGCGGAGTTATTAGTTAAAAATTTAGTAATGTCCACAGCTATGGCGATCGCCCATCGACGCAATCAAGATGAAAGTCATGCCCAAGGATCACAACAAGTAAAGGAACGTACCGCTAACTTAATTAGCTTACTCAATCTCACTGAAGTCAAAAGAATTGCTAATTTAATGAAAGCTGCAGCCGAGTCTGGAACAGGAGAATATGCTAATTTTCTCACTAAATGGGGTTATGATTCTGAACAAAGGCAGGCGATCGCTACGATAACTACTATAAGTTAATTTAGATTTGAGCATTTAAGGAATTTCTTAAAATTGATGGCAATGATTACTCCGTAAGCTTTAATAAAAAGTTATCTTCTAAATCTTTGCAGGTGGAGTTACGGGTTTAAGATGGATTTTAGATATACAGAGATTATAAATGTAGCTAAAACCTATGAAAGCACCGATTCCTGATAATGAACAAGCTAGGTTAGCTGCTCTGTACCAATATCAAATTCTTGATACCGTCGCCGAAGTTTTATTTGATGACTTTACGCACTTAGCGTCTCAAATCTGTGGTATGCCCATTGCTTTAATTAGCTTAATTGACCATGATCGCCAATGGTTTAAGTCAAAACTCGGATTAGAATCCAGTGAAACGCCTAGAGATCAAGCCTTTTGCGCCCATGCCATCCTGAATCCTGATCAACCGCTTATCGTTGAGGATGCTACTGCTGATGTCAGATTTGCTGACAACCCCCTAGTTACTGGAGATACAAATATTCGGTTTTATGGAGGATTTCCCCTAGTCACACCTGATGATTTTGCCATTGGCACTTTGTGTGTGATTGACCAAAAGCCAAGAACCCTTATGCCTGAACAGGAAGCAGCCCTAAAGATGTTAAGTCGGCAGGTAATTTCTCAACTAGAGCTACGCCTCAAACTACAAGAAATCGAAGAACGCACTAAAGACCTAGAACAGGCAAACGGTATTATCAATTGCCTCAATGAAAAGTTGGCTGCGGAAAATATTCGCATGGGTGCCGAGCTATCTGTTGCTCAAAAAATTCAGATGATGATTTTACCTAAGGTGGGTGAACTAGAGCTAATTCCCGAACTAGATGTTGCTGCCTATATGGAACCTGCGGCTGAGGTTGGAGGCGATTATTATGACGTGATTTATCATGATGGTAGAGTTAAAATTGCGATCGGAGATGTCACTGGGCATGGACTTAGTAGCGGCATAATTATGCTGATGGCACAAACGGCGGTGCGTACTCTCATTGGTGCAGGAGAAACCAATCCTGTGAAATTTCTAGGAGCAGTGAATCAGACTTTATACGATAACGCCCATCGCATGGACTCATGCAAAAATATGACGCTTACCATCCTAGAGTATGCCAATCAAACTTTAAGAGTAAGTGGACAGCATGAAGAAATCATCATTGTGCGGCGAGATGGCAGTTTAGAACGTTTAGACACTATGGATTTGGGCTTTCCTTTGGGGCTGGAGTTGGATATTGATGCTTTTATTGGTGAGGCTGTGATTGACTTGCAACCTGATGATTTGGTTTTGCTATATACCGATGGCATCCCTGAAGCTACTAATTCTGAGAATCAATTTTATGGCTTAGAACGTATGTGTGCGATCGCCCAGAAGTATCACCACCTCTCTGCCACGGATGTGTGTAAAGCGGTCATCAAAGACGTAATGCACTTTATTGGTCAGCAAAAAATTTATGATGATATTACTCTAATCATATTGAAGCAAAGGTAATAATCGTGAATCCATCTAAACACTTAACACCCGAAATAACTGATCGCATTATCGAAATGGCTTGGGAAGACCGTACCACCTTTGAAGCCATTGAGTTCCAATTTGGATTAAATGAAGCTCAAGTAATTGCCCTGATGCGTCAAGCAATGAAAGCTTCAAGTTTTCGGATGTGGCGCAAACGAGTTGCAGGAAGGAAGACTAAACATCTTAAACAACGTGATGCAATTATTACTAGATTTAAGTCATCGGATCAAAAAAATCGCCTACTCTAATGGCTTGTGGAAAGGGGGTAAGAGTTAATTTTGGCAAAGTATGACTAATATTTTGTAAATTCCTTGCTAGGATTGGCAAATTATCCTAATTATTTATGATTTGTTCATGGTGCCAATTGTGGAGTCATCTGACCGAAAAAAATTATGGTTGGCGGCAATTAAGCCCCCTATGTATAGCGTTGCCATTATTCCTATTACTACGGGTACAGCGATCGCCTATTATCAAACCGCAGCGATAAACTGGGAGATATTTAGTACTTTTTTAGTTGGGGCAGTTTTAATCCTCGTTTGGGAAAATCTTTGTAATGACGTATTTGATGCCGATACGGGTATTGATAAAAATAAACATCATTCTCTAGTGAATCTGACAGGCAGAAAGAATTTGATTCTAGCGATCGCTAATATTTGTCTGATTACCGGTATTGGTCTGGTTTTAAGCATTTCTTGGCAGCAGCAGGATTTAACCGTTGTTGGCATTATCAGTCTTTGTTGCTTTTTGGGTTATACCTATCAAGGACATCCGTTTCGATTGGGCTATCATGGGTTGGGAGAGATAATTTCCTTCTTCTGTTTTGGACCTTTAGCAGTATCAGCCGCCTACTATAGTCAAACCCATTCTTTCTCAATTACGGCTTTGTTCGCTTCTATGATTATCGGTATTACTACAGGGGCAATTCTCTTCTGTTCCCATTTCCATCAATTACAAGATGATTTAGCCGCAGGAAAGCGATCGCCGATTGTCAGATTAGGCACTCAAAAAGCAGCCGAACTTCTACCTTGGTTTGTGATTGCGGTATTTCTAATTATTCCCGTTGGTATTAGTTTAGGATATTTTCCCTTATTAACAGGTTTAGTTTTTCTGAGTTTAGCGATCGCTCTGAAATTAACTAATTTTGTGAGTCAATATCATAACCAACCCGCCGAAGTCAGTAATTGTAAGTTTATTGCTGTGGCTTGGCATTTTTGGAGTGGTTTACTATTGGGATTGGGTTTTGTTTTGCATTTGTAAATTTTTCTAGTAGATTATTCTGGTAAATATTGCCTGTGAATCCTTCGGTAGAAATAGACTTTGAGTCACATCGCTTTTGGATGGATCAGGCGATCGCCTTGGCTAAGCAAGCAGGATCACAGGGAGAAATTCCTGTGGCAGCAGTTATTATTGGTAGCGATCAGAAAATTTTAGCCACAGGAGAAAATCGCAAGGAGCGAGATCGTGATCCCACTGCCCATGCCGAAATCCTAGCAATTAGAAATGCTACGAAAGTTCTTAAAGACTGGCATCTTAATCAGGCAACTCTCTATGTCACCCTCGAACCCTGTCCGATGTGTGCGGGAGCGATTATTCAAGCAAGGGTCAAAACCTTAGTCTATGGAGCTAGTGATCACAAAACAGGCGCAATTCATACGGTACTTAATTTACCCCATAGTTCAGCTTCGTTTCATAAATTGCAGGCGATCGCTGGGATTAGAGAACTAGAATGTCAAAGCCTTCTCCAAACTTGGTTTCAAAAACGGCGACAGGATTAGGAGATTAGCGCAAGGATATATGATATGTCAAATCAATCTGATCAATTTCCTTACGCAATTTTAGATCATGCTAAAGAACGCATTGAGGCAAGAAATATATTGCTAACATGGATACAGGAAACGATAGAGAAACCTGATAAAACAGAGCCAGATCAGACTGATACAGAGCTAGAAATAGCATTCAAAAAATTCAAGATCGTAATGGTAGCGTTTTGAAGGTTGTTTACAAGAAAACTGGATCTCCTACCATGATTGTTACTGCACACTTTGATCGAAGGATGAAGGGAAAATTATGAATATTAAATATGATCAGCAAGTTGATGCAGCCTATTTAATGCTAGAAACAGCCAAGATAGTTGACTCAGAAGAAATACAGCCTAACGTGGTATTTGATTATGATGAGTTAGATCGCATTGTTGGTATTGAGTTGTTAAGTGTAAAAAGAAATATTACCAACTTATTGCAACTTCAAAAACTTATCCCTACAGCACAGGTAATTAAGGTAGCCTTTGATTCTCAAATGTTTTTTGATTTTCTAGTTGAGTCAGCAGATTTAAACTTGATTGACAACGAACAAACAAAGCAAAGAATAAGCATGGCAAAAAAATTACTAGAAAGTTCGCCTAGTATTTTGGACTCAACTCAAGAATCTTTGGAAGTCTCTAAGACAAGATTTAACAGAAAATAAAGTATTGGGAAGCATTCCCCAATATAGCTTTTAGTAATAAAACCTAGTAAAAAACCCTTCAAATCTAGAAAAATTATGATTGTTCCTAAGCGAACTGTAGAATTCAGTTTATTTTATTCCTTAGAATTTAAAATCAAGATCATAGAAAAATATGGGAACTTGGAGTACTGATCCATTTGGTAATGATACAGCCGTAGATTGGATATATGCGTTGGTAGAAGCCAATGACCTTTCCTTTATTGCCGAAACCCTCCAAAATGTGATTGATATTGGTTCGGATTATCTTGAAGTTCCAGAAGCAGATGAAGCGATCGCTGCTGCGGATACGATTGCTCGACTCAAAGGAAACTTTTATGTCAAAAATAGTTATACCGAATCCTTAGATCAGTGGGTTCAAAATCATAAGCTTACTCCTCCCCAAGCTTTAGTTGACTTAGCTATTTTAGCTATGAATAGAATTTTAACGGAACCATCGGAACTACTGGAGCTATGGCAGGATTCAGAGGATTTTGATGATTGGGCTAGGGAAATACAAGACCTCAAGGATAGATTGAGATAGGGTACATTCAATAGCGATCGCTAAAAGCAGCCAAAACTAAAGAATTAGATGATTAAAAGTGCGAAAAATTCAGGTTAGGCTATCTACCAATATTAATAGATTCAAATCTATAAATTTTATAGAAACTATAGTGATTCCATTCTAGTCTAGCTATTTCAAGACTGATTTTTTATTGAATAAGCGATGAAATTGAATAAGCACTTAAGTTTTTGGGAGTAACATGGCTGAAGTAGAATTCTCTGGTTGGAGAAACTGGCGCAATTGGCGACCTTTTAAGCATCTCAAGGGTGACTTAACTGGAGGATTAACCGCAGCCGTAGTCGCTTTACCTCTAGCTTTAGCATTTGCAGTGGCTAGTGGCGTAGAGCCAAAGGCGGGACTATATACGGCGATCGTGGCTGGGATTTTGGCATCACTGTTTGGTGGTTCCTCTGTCCAAATCACAGGACCTACAGGGGCAATGGCGGTGGTTTTAGTAGGAATTGTCGCTAAGTACGGTATCGAAAAAGTCTGGATTGCAGGAGTGATGGCGGGAATTATTCAAATTGCCTTGGGTATCGCCAAAATGGGGCAGTTAGTCAAATTCATTCCCTATCCTGTGACGGCAGGCTTTACCAATGGTATTGCTGTAATTATTTTCTGTGGGCAGCTTAATAATTTCATGGGCTTAAAATTAGAGCGCAGTGAGCATTTTCTTCCCGCTTTGTGGAATACCGTAACCCATATTCAGGCTCTTAATTGGGCGGCTGTAGCGATCGCCTCGGTGGTAATTGGTACAAAGCTTTTATTACCCAAAATTACTACAGTAGTCCCTGGATCATTAATAGGTTTAATTTTAACCACAGCGATCGCTTCTTTTTTACAGCTTGATTTACCAACCATTGGCGAAATTCCTCGCAGTTTACCTTTACCCCACGGTATCCCCCACTGGAATGATCTCCGCTTATTAAGAGAACTTATTAATCCAGCTTTGGCATTAGCTGCCTTGGGTAGTATTGAATCTCTGCTTTCGGCGGTAGTGGCAGATGGAATGACCGTCAGCGAAAAACATAATAGTAATCAAGAACTAATTGGACAGGGTATTGCTAATTTAGTGGTACCGTTTTTTGGGGGAATTCCTGCTACGGGGGCGATCGCTCGAACTGCTGTTAATGTCCGATCGGGAGGTAAAACCAAGTTATCTGGCATTATTCATGGTGTGGCTTTGGCAGTAATTATTTTAAGTTTGGCTCCTTTAGCCGCAAAAATTCCCCTAGCAGCATTAGCTGGGATTTTGATGGTGGTTAGTATCCGCATGATTGAATGGGAGGCGATCGGGTTATTAATGCGATCGACCTATGCTGATCTGGGCGTAATGTTGCTAACTTGGGGCGTGACGATCTGCTTTGACTTAGTATTGGCAGTAGAAATTGGGTTGATTGCTGCAGGAGCTTTATTTATCAAACGCATGAGTGACCTTAACCTAGCTCGTATTCCAGACGTTGAGGCTTTCCCCGCAGGTGTACCTTTAGAATTGGGGAAGGAAATTGCTGTTTATCGTATAGATGGTCCTGTATTTTTTGGCGCAGCAGAAAGATTTGCTACATTTTTAAGAGATGAGCCTGAAGTTAAACATTTAATTTTACGGATGCGGTTTGTGCCGATTATGGACACCACAGGGTTGGTAGCTCTTGAGGATATTTATAGAGATTTGAAGCAGCATAATTGTCATTTAATTCTCACGGGTTTGCAAAACGAGGTAGAGCAATTACTTGATCGCACAGGATTATTAGATAAAATTGGGAGAGAGAACTGTTACCCAACCACTGACCTAGCAGTTTGCGCCCTTCTTCCCAGTAGTTGTATTCCTCGTCCAGAGACTATTCTGGCTAAAATTTAGAAATTTACTAATATGCAGCACTATCATAGTTCTCGCCGTAGCCTGATTAAGGGATTAATTACAGGTGGTCTTTTATCTCAGTTACCAATTTTAGAAGCGATCGCCAAAGAAGAAAATGCTAACGCTCTAGTTCTCAGTTGCATAGACTTCCGTTTTATTCACATAATTACTCACTTCTTAAAAACCGAAGGCTTAGAAGGTAAATATGACTGGACTGCCTTAGCAGGAGCCTCTCTCTCTCTTGCCAACTTTCCCCATCCCGCCGAAACCGAAGCTTTTTGGGATCAACTTGATATTTCCTATAAACTCCACCATGTCCGTCAAGTAATCATTTGTGATCATCAGGACTGTGGCGCATATCAAATGCTTTATCCTAATCTTAGTCAGAGTCTGCAGCAGGAAAAAGAGATACATTCTTCCTGCTTAAAAAATGCCACACAGAAAATTCAAAATCGCTATCCTGATCTTAAAGTGCAAAGCTACTTCGCTAACTTGACTGGAATAGTAGAAGTAATGTCTTGAGTTGAAACTCGCTCCTCCTTGAAAATTCATAATCAGAGAAAAGCCATAATCAGAATTGGTGAGATTACTAGAAAACTCTGTACAACTGCAAAAAGATAATGTAACATTAGAAAAGTCTTGAAAATTAATCCTCAGTAGCTCAGCGGTAGAGCAGTCGACTGTTAATCGACTGGTCGCTGGTTCGAATCCAGCCTGGGGAGTTTTATATGTTAATCATTACAGCTTGCATTTCCTGTATTAGCAATATTTAGCGAATTTCTAGTCGCAACAACCGTAAATTACCTGCTCATACTCTTTGTTTCTGGTTTAATTGCTATTCACCTAATTCTTGGCTATCCATGGTGGACTTTAAGCCATAGGAATTGATCCAGATGGGGTATGACTTAGTAGTTTAGAGAGTATGCTAAATTCATGAATCTACAATCATAATTAAACCAATACTCTCACCTTTGCCTGCATAGTTTTAAATACACTAAAAAAGCCATTGGCACGGGATGGAGTAAGGCTCACAATTAAACCCGTATCATTGATGAAGTCTGGCGCAAGATTTAAGATTACTTCAGGACTGGCATTATTTAGCCCAGAGATTAATAGTCCTGCAAAACCTTTACTAATCAAACCGTCAGAGTCTCCAGTAAAAATCACCTGGTTTTGATCATTTAACTGAGCAGTGATAAATACTTGGGAAATACAGCCAGGGACTTTATTTTCAGGGGTGCGATCGCTATCAGCAAATTTGGGTAGCTTTTGTCCGTATAAAATTAGTTGCTCATAACGTTGTTTAGGGTCTGAAAGCCGTTGAAACCTTTTAATTATTCGATCAAGGGCATCAGGTAATTGGGCTGTAGTTGATTGCATTACAAACTTTGGATCAGTTATTAGTTATCATTTATCAGTTTTCTTATTGTAACCTGACTAATATGCTAAATGTTGAATAGCTATATCTTGATTTGAGTTTTAGCAGTCCTTAAAAGACGCAAAGCGAGACTTTCTATAAAACTCCAGTATTAGGCATTAATACTAGGTCTTGAATTACGGCATTAGCTGGTAATGTCAACATCGACATAATTATTTCTGCCACGGTTTTAGCTTCTAGCATGGCTTTACGGTCAAAATTTGCTGCGACTTCGGGTGCAAGAGTGTCCCATAGGGGGGTATCAACTGAACCCGGACAAATGGACATGACCTTAATGCCGTGGGTTCCTTCTTCCGCAGCTAATGCTTGCGTTAAACCTAAAAGCCCAAACTTACTAGCACTGTATGCCCCCCAAGTGGGAAATGCCTGTTTGGCAGCAATGGAAGCAATATTGATAATGATGCCGCTTTTTTGCGATCGCATAGTCGGTAAAACTGCCTGAATACACGCAAATACGCTTGTTAAGTTTAAATTTAGAACTTGTTGAAAATCTGCTAGAGGTGTATCAATAATTTCATTGGTATAAGCCATGCCAGCACTGTTAATCAAAATATCCAACCCTTCTAGGTCATGAATAATTGTATTAACTCTGGCACTAATGCTATTAACCTCGGCTAAATCTATACCATACGCCTTGATTATTGTTCCATTAATTCCACTAAGCTGCTCCAATTCTGGTAAATTTTCTGGTATGTGCCGAGATGCGATCGCTACTACTGCCCCAGCATTAATTAGTTCTAAAACTACCTCCTTACCAATACCTTTACTCCCACCCGTAACCAGAGCTTTTTTACCTTTAAGATTTATCGCCATGAATTAGCCATGAATTAGTTGAAGTGCAAATCACGCTTATTTTACCCATTCTCACGGTATCTCTCCACTAAATTACACAATCAGGGTGATAATTATGCTCTGGCTTTTTATGCTATTACTTAATTACTTGATACTTAAATAAAAATCATGATCTCTGTTTCTGCTAAGTTTGAGCTATTGCGATCGCACGGACAAGCTGCCCTCATTCCATTTATCACTGCTGGCGATCCCGATCTGGCAACAACTACAGAGGCATTAAAAATTCTTGATCGTAGTGGAGCCGACCTTATAGAGCTAGGGGTTCCCTATTCCGATCCTTTAGCCGATGGACCAGTGATTCAAGCGGCGGCAACTAGGGCGTTAGCAAAGGGTGTAACTTTAGATCAAGTTTTAGAGCTTGTTAAAAATGTATCTCCAGAGTTGCGATCGCCGATCATTCTCTTTTGTTATTACAATCCCATTTTAAATTTAGGCATAGAAACATTCCTACAAAAAATCTATGCGGCGGGAGCTAGAGGCTTAGTAGTTCCAGATTTACCCCTAGAAGAATCCCATGTTTTATTAGAACCTGCGGCAAGAATTGGCATTGAAGTAATTTTATTAGTTGCTCCCACTACTCCAGTGGAAAGATTTGAAGCGATCGCCTCCCAATCCCAAGGATTTATCTATCTAGTTAGTTCCGTCGGTGTAACGGGTGTACGCAGCCAAGTTAGTAAAAAAGTGCAATCAATTCTAGAACGACTCAGAACTGTAACCGATAAGCCAATTGCTGTGGGCTTTGGCATTTCCCAACCCGATCAAGCTAAACAGGTAATTGAATGGAATGCAGATGGTGCGATCGTCGGTAGTGCGATGGTCAGGCTATTAGCAGAAGAAGGAGGATTAAAAGCGATCGAGCAGTTATGTATTGACTTGAAACGGGCGATCGCTTCTGTTATTTAGTGGTTATTTACAGGTTACTCCTTTCCCATTATAAAAATAGAGCTAATTAAATTAGGCAATAACTTTCAGTTCCAAGCCCTGCTCAAAAATTTGATTAATGGGAAGCATCTGTCCATCTATGGTCATAAATTTGTGATCCTTAGTGGCTCGGACTATATCCCCATTATCTAAATTATATTCCCACACCTCCTGTTGTCCTCGATTGTGCCATTGGGCGATCGCCTGAGTGAATACTAAGCCATTCTGATCCACACTATAAACATGACATTGTATTTTTTCTTCCACAATCTTGCCAATGGGCATAAAGCCATACTCTACGGTTAGCACTGGGGTATCATAGCCTAGACAATATTCTGCAAACAGAACCATTTGCTCAAACAAATCCGTTGCCACTTTAGATTTAATCCCATTTATTGCCGCCCCATCAAGGAACTTTTCTCTCTGTTTTTCCATTTCGGCGGGTTTCTTTTTTCCCATTGCCCGGCGAAGTAAATCTGCTTCTCCCAAGGAATATCCTGCTAAATCCTGAGCGATCTTCATAATTTGCTCCTGAAAAACGAGAATACTATAAGTCTCTTTGAGTATCGGTTCTAAATCTGGATGAGCGTAGTCCATTAATTCCCGACCATGTTTACGATTGATAAATTTAGGAATTAATCCCGCATCTAAAGGACCTGGGCGATAAAGGGCAAGAATCGAAGAAATATCATCAATATTAGAGGGCTTTAAATCTCGAACAATTTGCTTCATTCCCGAAGATTCCAATTGAAATATCCCTTCTAGTTCGCCTTTTGCCAGAATTTCGTAGGTTTTCTGATTTTCTACAGTATTAGCATCGGGAGCGATCGCATTAATATCAAAATTTTGTCCTTTGTGCTGTTGGTTAATTAAATCTACTGTATGTTGGATTGTGGTGAGATTCCTTAGCCCCAAAAAGTCCATTTTTAATAAACCCAAGGACTCTAAATCCTCCATTGGGTACTGAGTAATTACGGCTCCATCAGCATTACGTTGTAAAGGGACAATTTCATCCAAGGGCATGGGTGAAATCACTACTCCTGCGGCATGGACTCCCGAACTTTTGTTCACTCCTTCGATCCGCATTGCCATATCTAGCCACTGAAATACTTTAGGGTCTTTTTCATAACGTTCCTTAAATTCTGGCGCAGGCGTATCATTCCCAATCATTTCCTTTAGCTTGGCAGGTTTACCTCTGGATACGGGAATCATTTTTGCCATTTTGTCCGCTTCACTATAGGGGACATTCAACACTCTACCCACATCTTTTAATACAGCTTTGGAGGTCAAGCGGTTAAACGTGACAATCTGAGCCACACGATCTTCGCCATACTTTTGGGTCACATACTTAATCAGTTCATCTCGGTGATCGATACAAAAGTCCGTATCAATATCTGGCATCGACTTGCGTTCAGGATTCAAAAATCTTTCAAACAGTAGTCCATGATGAATTGGATCAATATTGGTAATTCCTAGGGAAAAGGCAACTAACGAACCTGCAGCCGAACCTCTACCTGGTCCAACGGGGATGTGGCGATCGCGCGCATATTTAATGTAATCCCACACAACTAAAAAGTAAGTAGAGAATCCCATTTGCTGCATGATTCCCAACTCAAAGTGCAATCGTTCTTGATAATTTAGGGGAATATCATCTCGCTTTTTCGTCTGAAATCTTTCTAAAATCCCTTGCCATGTTACTTCTTCCAAATAGGTTTCGGCAGTATAGCCCAAAGGTACATCATAGCTAGCTGCCCGTGGTTCACTCATAACATCATAGGTTTCCACCTTAGCCGCAACTTCCGCCGTATTTCTAATCGCTTCGGAAATAATGTCATCGGATAAATGATCTTGGAACAGTAACTTCATTTCAGCTTCGGATTTCAGATACTCCATACCGCTATAGCGCAGGCGTTTCTCTTCTTCGATCAGCTTTCCCGTTTGAATACACAACAGTGCATCATGGGCATCGGTGTCATAGCAGGAGACAAAGTGGGAATCATTGGTGGCGATAATTTTAATATCTAATTCACGGGCAATTTTGACGATCTCCACATTTACTATCCGATCTTCAGGATAGCCATGATCTTGAATTTCTAAATAATAATCATCTTTGAATATTTGCTTATACCAACGGGCAGTGTCTCTAGCGATATCAGGATGTCCCTGTAAAATTGCTTGGGGTACTTCTCCCGCCAAACATCCAGAGGTAATGATCAAGCCTTCTTTATATTGTTCTAAGTATTCTTTGCTAATACAGGGGCGCGCAAATATACCCTTGCCTTGAAAACCCTGTAAATGCGAAATAGTCGTAAGCTTAACCAGATTTTTATAACCCTGATTATTTTTCGCTAACACAATTTGGTGATACTTGCGCTTTTTTTCTTGCTTGGTAATATCACCTAAAATCACATACATTTCATTGCCAATAATCGGCTTAATGCCTTTACTGCGGCAGGTTTTAATTAATTCGATCGCCCCATACATGACCCCATGATCCGTTAAAGCGATCGCCTTCATATCTAGTTGTAGGGCTTGATCTACTAAATTTGGTAACTGGCTAGCTCCATCCAATAAACTATATTCACTGTGGATATGAAGACCAACAAATTCTGACATAACAAATTCCTGCAAAGTGACTCGGTAAGATGATCATAAAGCAGAAAAATCTGAAATTTTAGGTATTTTTAACTTATTTTTAACTTACTTCCAGTTTGTAGGTTTGGGAGCATCAGTAGTTGGAATATCGCCAATAATTGACTTTACGCCCTCAAGGGTAGCAGGTATAGTGCGGGGATCCATAAACATGACTTTACTACCGTCACTACTACCGATCGCTGTCCCCATATCTAAATAACCCAAGGCAAATAAGACTTCAAATGCCTTAGCTGCATCAGGGTTACTTTTAAGCTGGGCTGAGATAATTGCTGCTGATTCTGCGATCGCTTTAGCCTTTAAGACCTGTTGTTGACGATCGCCCTCTGCTTTAAGGATAGTTGCCCGTTGCGATGCCTCTGCCGCTAAAATTTGAGCATCTGCTGTACCACGGGCTTTATTAATTGCTGATTCTCTTTCCCCTTCTGAGGTCAAGACTGAAGCTCTCTTCTTACGTTCTGCGGTCATTTGCAATTCCATGGACTCCTGTACAGCCTTAGCCAGCAAAATATCTCGCAATTCTACCCTTGTTACCTTTACGCCCCAAGGCTCTGTGGATTCATCCAAATCCCGTATGAGTAGTTCATTAATTTCATTTCTAGCGGTGAAAGTTTGATCTAGTTCTAAATTTCCTACCTCTGCCCGAATTTGAGTGAGGACAAGGTTTGTCATTGCCCGATTTAAGTCTGATACTCGATAGAAAGCTTTTTCCATATCGACAATGCGCCAGTATACTACTGCGTCGGCGGTAACTGGTACGTTGTCTTTAGTAATACATTGCTGGGGAGGCACATCCAAAACTTGCTCTTTAACCGAGGCTCGGTAGGCGATCGTATCCATTATAGGAAAAATAAAGTTGGGTCCAGGTAAAAGCTTGCGGTTATATTTGCCGAAGGTCGCAACTAATGCCTCTTCCCCTTGGTTGATAATCTTTAAGGAATTAAATAGGGCTATTGCCCCGACGATCGCTGTACCAAAGATAAATTCCATAATCAGACCTCGCTTATTTACTTGCTTACTTATATGCCCCAACATGAGCCAGCAATGGCACAATTATACCGCCGAACTGCTCAGGGTGAACAAATTTAACCTTATGCCCATATCGACAATCTAATCTTTACAACCTAACTTCCCCTAATGTTCCTGAAGCCAATGTTCTGGCATAACTATTAACGTAGTCCCTTGTCGCCGTAAAACATAGACTTTTTGGTTAATGGCGATCGCAGTCTTGGGATCATCGCACCTAGCCTTCCATGAATTGCCCTCATATTTAACTCTACCAGCTTGTCCGGGTAAGATTTCGGCGATCGTTACCGCTTCATCCGCATCCCTAATTCTGCCCAGCCCTTTTGGTATAAATCTACGGGAATACCAACCTAGGAATCCAGAAATTAATACCCAAATTAATAGTTGCAAGGCAATAGGGATATTACCCACCAATAAAATTGCTGCTACAACCAAAGCCCCTATACCCAAAACTCCTGCTAATAAAAGCGTGGGAATTGGTACCAATAGCTCTAATACCAGTAAAGTAATACCTAAGGCAAACCAAACTACTTTCGCAGTGAGCATAATGTATAGCTAAATTAGCTGAATTGAGGTTAACTGTTGCATCGACCGACTTAGTTAAATTATAGAATCTGAGCTATAGTTATGAAACCCAGTATTAAGTATTAAAGTAAGTACGATCTCATCTCCCGCCTATGACTCTTCCTCCCGCAGATACACCATTGTATAATCATTCGCTTAACATGGTTGAAGCTTGGTTGCGGTCTAAAAACTGTAAACAAGATAACCAAAGGCTAAACAATTGGCTAGTAGAATACCGAGACTGGCAAGCAGAGATTTCCATGGATATTGAGGAGATTCGCGTACGCTATATTAATGCTCTAGCGGGAAATAAAGATATAAATAGAGCTTTTCCTTACTCCTTAAGCCGAAGAGATATTGAAGATGCAATCTTTACTGGACCTTAATCTTTTCCCATAAAAAATGTTATATTGCTTTTACCTAATTTCAAAAATATACTCATTCCCAACTAGGAATTCTCTTGTAACTTCACCTCAATATCTTAAAGGAAGTTTGGGGAGATGAAACAGTTCCATCTCCCTCTAGTCTGAGTCTTTAGAGATTTAATTTAGAGATTTAGAAGTAAATGCCGTTGAATATATCTCTGAAGGAAAATCACTGAAATCCGTTAAATAAGATTCAAAACTCAGTTAAACATAAAGTATTTGATCATAGTTTGGTCGTCAAATAGATCAACTAAATAGATCGGTAAATCTAAAAATGTAAGTGTAAATAAAAATAAGGAGAACAGAAGATTGCATAGAAAAAAATATAATGTGGCAATTTTAGGGGCAACAGGGGCAGTTGGCTCTGAACTCATGTCCTTACTGATAGAAAGAGATTTTCCCGTTGCTGATTTAAAACTTCTGGCATCACCAAAATCTACAGGTAAGACTCTAAGCTTTAATGGACAGGACTTAGTGATTGCTCCTGTAACTCCAGAGTCTTTTAATGGCATAGATATTGTTTTAGCCTCTGCTGGTGCCAGTGTTTCTAAGGAATGGGCAGCGATCGCCGTATCTAAGGGAGCAGTAGTTATTGATAACTCTAGTGCGTTTCGCCAAGATCCTAAGGTTCCCTTGGTTGTCCCTGAAGTAAATCCACAGGCACTGGATCACCATCAAGGCATTATTGCTAATCCCAACTGCACCACCATTTTAATGAATTTGGCAGTTTACCCTTTACACAAGATGAAGCCGGTAAAGCGGATTGTGGCGGCTACCTATCAGTCCGTAAGTGGAGCGGGAGCTAGGGCAATGGATGAATTGATTGAGCAAAGTCAGGCTATTTTAAATAATCAGGAACCTAAGGCGGAAATTTTACCTTACCCCATTGGCTTTAACCTGTTTTTGCATAATTCCCCCATGGATGATCAGGGGTACTGTGCCGAAGAGATGAAAATGGTGAATGAAACTCGTAAGATTTTTGACTATCCTGATATACAAATTACTGCCACCTGTGTTCGGGTTCCCGTCTTGCGCGCCCATTCTGAAGCTATTAACATAGAATTCTCCGAACCATTTAGTATAGTTACTGCTAAAGAATTACTATCTAAGGCTCCGGGTGTCGAACTAATTGAGGATTGGTCACGTCAATATTTCCCGATGCCGATTGCTGCTAGCGGAAAAGATAATGTTTTAGTGGGTAGAATTCGCCAAGATATTTCTCATCCTAACTGCATTGAACTGTGGCTATGTGGTGATCAAATTCGCAAAGGTGCTGCCTTGAATGCTGTGCAGATTGCCGAGGTGTTAATTGATCGTAATTTAATATGAATCTGAGCTTCTTAATTTTTCTAATCTAATTTACTAAATAACCTAACCCTTGATGCTATTAAATACCTTGGATACTTGCTTTGACTATGTCTAAAGTCGATTTTGGGCAATTACTTACTGCGATGGTCACACCTTTTGATTTAGAAGGACAGGTGGACTATGGGGCAGCAGCTAAACTGGCATTACACCTGATTAATCACGGAACAGATACATTGGTGATCTGTGGAACTACGGGTGAATCACCAACTTTAACTTGGGATGAGGAATACAAATTATTTCAAGTCATTAAAGAAACGATTTCAGGTAAGGCTAAAATTATTGCTGGTACTGGTTCTAACTCTACGGCTGAGGCAATCGCTGCCACAGTCAAAGCGGCTAATTTAGGACTAGATGGCACGTTACAGGTTACCCCCTACTACAATAAGCCACCCCAAGACGGATTGTATGGACATTTCCAAGCGATCGCTCTGGCTGCCCCAAATTTACCAATGATCCTTTACAATGTTCCTAGTAGAACTGGTTGCAAACTCGAAGCAGCTACCGTAGCTGAATTAGCAAAGGTTACAAACATAGTGGGCATTAAAGAGGCAACAGGTGACCTAGACCAAGCTAGTTGTATCCGTTCCCTAACCCCTCCCGACTTTGACATTTACTCTGGTGATGACTCGCTAACTTTACCCCTAATGGCAGTGGGGGCAAAGGGTGTAATTAGTGTGGCTTCCCATTTAGCTGGCGATCGCATTCAACAAATGATCCAAGCATTTACCTCAGGTAATGTGCAAACAGCTACAGATATTCATATTCAACTATTTCCCCTATTTAAGGCATTGTTTTATACTACCAACCCTATTCCCGTCAAAATGGCATTAAAAATTATTGGTTTAGACACAGGTGTAATGCGATCGCCCCTTGTGCAGACAAAACCTAATCTGGAACTGGAAGCCAAGCTTAAATCTATAATGGCAACCCTTGATTTGATACCAAATTTAATTCCAGACTTAATTCCTAAAAGCTAGCGACTTAACTCTATATACGCTTAATCCTACCTAATTGCCCTAGGTTCAGTTTTCCTTATTTCTGATTATTGTTTACTTCAATTATTATTTACTTCACCTAAACCTATATGACTAAATCTCCTGTAACCTTGAGAAAAACCGAAACCAAGACTGAACCTAAAATTGTCAAGACATCCACATCTGATACTCCCGCCCTAAAAATGATGGCACTAGGCGGACTCAAAGAAATTGGTAAAAATACATGGGTATTTGAAATTAACAACGAGATTATGTTGCTGGATGCGGGCTTATCTTTCCCCGATGACGGTATGCCCGGTGTCAATATTGTGCTACCTGATATGACCTATTTGCGAGAAAACAAGCACAAAATCAAAGGGATGATTGTGACCCATGCCCATGAAGATCATATAGGAGCGATCGCTTTCCAATTAAAGCAATTTGAGATTCCTGTAATCTATGGACCTCGATTGGCGATGGCACTCCTAGAAGAAAAGCTCACAGAAGCAGGGGTATTAAACCGTACAGAATTACGCCGAGTTGCCCCCCGTGATATTGTCAGAATTGGTAGTAGCTTCTTTGTGGAGTTTATCCGCAACACCCACTCGATGGCAGATAGTTTTTCCGTTGCCATTAATAGCCCTGCGGGTTTAGTCATTCACACAGGAGATTTTAAGTTTGATCACACCCCTGTGGATGGCGAGTTCTTTGATATTCAGCGTCTGGCTGAGCATGGCGAAAAAGGCGTGCTGTGCCTAATTAGTGATTCCACCAATGCCGAGATTCCGGGCTACACTCCTAGCGAACGTTCAGTATATCCAGGCTTAGAGCGAGCTTTTGCCAGTGCTAAGGGCAGAGTTATTGTTACGACGTTTGCTTCTTCTGTACATCGCCTGAGTATTATTCTAGATATTGCTGAAAAGCAGGGCAAGATTGTCGGTGTAATTGGTCGCTCCATGCTGAATGTGATTGCCCATGCCCGTAATCTTGGCTATATCAAATGCCGTGATGAATTACTTCAGCCTTTACAAAATCTGCGCCATTACCGTGATGATCAAATTTTAATTTTAACCACAGGTTCCCAAGGCGAGTCAAATTCTGCGCTCACACGCATGGCAAACGGTAGCCACAGACAACTGCAAATTCAAGCGGGTGACACGGTCGTATTTTCTTCCAATCCTATTCCCGGTAATACCATCCCTGTAGTGCGAGTAATTGATAAATTGATTTCCCTAGGGGCAAACGTAATCTATGGAAAGGATAAAGGTATTCATGTGTCGGGACATGGCGCTCAAGAAGATCAAAAGCTGATGTTAAATTTAGTTCGACCTAAGTTTTTCTTCCCTACCCACGGTGAACTCAGAATGTTAATGCAGCACAGTAAAATGGCTCAGGAAATGGGGATTCCCAAGGAAAATATTGTTATTGCCGAAAACGGTGATGTGGTTGAAGTTTGCGTCCAACATATTCGGATTGTGGATAAGGTGCCTTCGGGTGTGGAACTAGTCGATGCTTCCCGTGATGGGGTGGTTAAAGGAGAGGTTCTTCGCGATCGCCAACAAATTGCAGCCGATGGCATTGTCACTGTGGCGGCAACGATTGGACTAGATGGCAAACTGGCAACGGAGCTAGATGTGCAACTAAATGGCGTGGTTTCTCTAATTGAGCGATCGCAGCTAACTACCCATATTCAAAAAGTGATCGAAGATACCCTAGGAAATCGCTGGGCTGACTTTGTACATAATAATGGCGAAAAATCAGAAGTGGATTGGGTAGGCTTACGTTATCAACTAGAGCGAGATATTACACGGATGCTCAAAAATCAAATGCAAAGTCGTCCTATGTTAGTCTTATTACTACAGAAGTCAATATCTGGTAGCTCTAAACCTCCAATGGCGATCACTTCTTTGACTACAACTCCCGCCGAAGGGAAAAGAAGACGCACTGCTGCTGTATCCTAAAATTACTCTAAATTAATCTAATTAAATTTGAATAGTTTAAATTTGGATATTGATCACACAGATCATATATAAACAGATCACATTTAATAGTGGCTGGGTAAGACAAAATATAGAGAGTGCGCCGTATTTTCACCATGAGCTACTACTGCCTCAATCCCAACTGTCAAACGCCTCAAAATCCAGAGGGTGCTAAAGCTTGCCTTAAGTGCAAAGAAAGTTTGGCACCACTTTTAGGTCGTTACCGTCCATCCGATGCTTTGGCTAAAGGGGCATTTGGTAAGACGTTTATTGCAGTTGATGAGGCAAAGCCTTCCAAGCCCAAGTGTGTAATCAAGCAATTTGCACCCAAAGACCCCGCTAGTGCCTCTATTGCCCTCCGACTATTCCAGCATGAGGCAGAGCAGTTAGATCGATTGGGAAAGCATCCCCAGATTCCTGAATTAATGGCACATTTTGAACAGGATCAGCGCCAGTATATAGTCCAAGAGTTTGTAGATGGACAAAACCTCAAAGATGAACTTAAAAGTCGAGCTAGGCTTTTTGATGAAGGCGAAATTATTCAACTACTTCGGGATTTATTACCCGTTCTCAGCTTTATTCATAGTTCGGGCGTTATTCATAGGGATATTAAGCCAGATAACATTATTCGTCGCTCTACGGATCAATCTCTGTTCTTGATTGATTTTGGGGCAGCTAAACATGCCGTTAGCGAGAGTGCCTTATCTGCACCAGGTACGGTAATTGGTACACCCCACTACGATGCTCCAGAGCAAGCTGTAGGACAGTCCACCTTTGCCAGTGATATTTACGGACTAGGAGCTACCTGTGTACATTTAATGACAGGTGAGTCCCCTAACTATCGGTTATATTCCCATGCGGAGGGGGGATGGGTATGGCAAAAATATCTCAAAATGCCTGTAAGTGATAAATTCAAAGATATTCTTGATCGAATGCTGGCACGGGAGCTAAAACATCGCTTCAAATCCTCGGAAGCTGTTTTGCAAGCTTTACAGTTATTAACCCAAGGTACAGGTAGATCAACTGCTGGTATCGTATCGGCTCTGGTTAATCCAGTTCCACCACCACCAAAAGCTGAAGTCAAAAAGATCCGCCCTAACAAAACTGTAGATACTTCTAGTTCTAGCTTGTCAGTATTTGAGCTTAAGAATTTTAAATTTCAAGTTGCCACCGTTGCTCTAAAGCAAACAGGATTATTTGGATTAGTAAATAGTTGTGAAGTTTATAAAACTACTAAAGAAGCAGAATTTTTCACTGGATACATTGGTTTAGGTAGAACCTTTGAAATGGTATTTATTCCCGGCGGCACTTTCCAAATGGGTTCCCCTGAATCGGAAAGCGATCGCAAACCCCATGAAAGTCCTCAACGTATGGTAAAAGTTGCTCCATTTTTCATAGGCAAATATCCAGTTACCCAAGAGCAATGGGATATGGTGGTCACCTTGCCTAAGATTAGCCGTGACCTAAAAGCATCGCCATCTAACTTTAAGGGTTTAAATCGCCCCGTAGAGAGAGTATCTTGGCATGATGCCATTGAATTTTGTGCGAGATTATCGAAAAAAATGGGGCAAGTCTATCGTCTACCCAGTGAAGCTGAATGGGAATATGCCTGTAGAGCTGGTACTAATACACCTTTTCACTTTGGGATGACGATTACCTCAGATTTAGCTAACTATAATGGCGAAAAAACTTATGGCTTTGGTACCAAAGGTAAGAGTCGCCGAGAAACCACTTCTGTGGGTAGCTTCCAAGTGGCTAATGCCTTTGGACTCTATGATATGCACGGCAATGTATGGGAATGGTGCGCCGATCCTTGGCATGACAATTATAATGATGCTCCAAATGATGCTAGGGTGTGGGAAGGTGATAGCAATGAAGACACAGCGATCCTTGAACCCGATGGCACCATATCTCAGTTTGCGACCGAAGAGAATGCGGTGGATAATGGTTATAGAATTTTGCGTGGTGGCTCATGGGGAAATGATCCTCACGATTGCCGTTCTGCTTGTCGCCTTAGAGACCTTCCTACCAGTGAGTACAGTGATTACGGGTTTAGAATTGCCTGCTCTTAAAATTTATTTTAGAAATTAGATTTTAAAATTTAAACTGGGGTGCAAGGATTCGAACCTCGGAATAGCTGGACCAAAACCAGCTGCCTTACCACTTGGCGACACCCCATTAGTTGCGCTTGTATAATATAGCAAATTTATCCTAGGGATTGTCAACTTTTTTATCTGAGTTTTATCTAGGCTCTTTTAATATTACAGATAATATTGCAGACAAACTAGGGTTTAATTAGATTGTTTGTGCATAACTAGGAATAAAGGAATGAGTGCTAAATATCGGCGGATTTTGCTGAAATTAAGTGGCGAGGCACTTATGGGCGATCGCAATTTTGGAATAGACCCGATGATTGTCCAAACCATTGCTCTGGAAGTTGCGGAAATTGTCCGAGATGGAGTTGAAGTCGCAATTGTGGTTGGTGGCGGTAATATCTTTAGAGGTATGCAGGGCGCAGCCGCAGGTATGGATCGAGCGACAGCAGATTATATCGGTATGATTGCTACGGTGATGAATGCTTTGACTTTGCAAGATGCTTTAGAACATTTAGAGTACCCTGTCGAAACTAGAGTGATGACCGCGATCGCCATGCAAGAAGTGGCAGAACCTTACATTCGTAGGCGCGCCATGAGCCATTTAGAAAATAAGCGGGTAGTAATTTTTGGTGCAGGGTCAGGTAATCCATTTTTTACAACGGATACAACCGCAGCATTACGGGGGGCAGAAATTGATGCTGAAGTTATTTTCAAAGCCACACGAGTTGATGGTATTTATGATAGTGATCCCAAGCAAAATCCTAACGCTAAACGCCACCACAATCTAACCTATGATTATGTTCTGAGTCATAATCTTAAAGTTATGGATACAACTGCATTTACGATGTGTCAAGAAAATAATATTCCCCTGATTGTTTTTGATCTTGGTGTCCCAGGTAACATTCGCCGTGCAGTTATGGGAGAATCAATTGGTACTTATGTTGGAGGAAATTGTGAAATTAACTGATGTGGAAGCACGGATGCAAAAAGGGATTGAGGCAACTCAACAAAACTTTAATACCGTAAGAACTGGTCGTGCTAGTACTGCTTTATTGGATCGGGTCATGGTGGAATATTACGGATCACCCACACCATTAAAATCCTTGGCAAATGTTACTACCCCTGATTCAACCACAATCATGATCCAGCCCTATGATCGGGGCAGCTTGAATATTATTAGCCGTGCTATTTCTGAATCTGATGTGGGCTTAACCCCTAATAATGATGGTATTAGTATTCGCCTGAATATTCCGCCTTTAACAAGCGATCGCCGCAAAGAATTAGTTAAGCTAGTGGCAAAGTTGGCAGAAGAAGGCAAAGTTGGGGTGAGAAATGTTCGCCGTGATGCGATCGACTCGGTACGTAAACAAGAAAAATCTAAGGAAATCTCTGAGGATGAATCCAAAAATTTACAAGAGCAGATCGATAAAATCACTGATAAATTCATTAAAAAAATGGATCAAATTCTAGCGGAGAAAGAAAAGGAAATCTCTACGGTTTAAGTAACTGGATAATTCACGGGCTAATTTTATGAGTACAAACCTATTGACTTCACTCTATAACTTAGATTATCAACAATGGCTGGAAACAACTATTATCAATTTAAGCGATCGCAACTTTGGGCAAATTAATCTAGAGGATTTGGTTGCTGAACTAGAATCTATGGGTAAAAGCGAGAAAAGTGCTTTAGAAAGTAATTTAGTCATCTTGCTCATGCACTTACTCAAGTATAAATATCAGCCCCAAAAGCAAAGTGATAGTTGGCGTAGGTCAATAGTCGAACATCGTCGCCGTATATTAATATCTTTTAAGCATAGCCCTAGTTTGAAAAAGTATTTTGAGCAAGTATTTGATGAGTGTTATATAGATGCGCGCCAAGACGCTAAGACTGAGACGCAATTACCTTTAGTAACTTTTCCAGAGGTTTGTGATTTCTCTAAAGAACAGGTTTTAGACCCTGATTTTCTGCCGTAGTTTTCGCAACTTAGATTATTAATTGAATTATTAACAATGGATTGGCAATTATTCTTCTTAACCTTTGGCACGGTATTTCTATCAGAATTAGGGGATAAAAGCCAACTGGCAACCCTAAGTATTAGTAGCAACTCCAAAGCCTTGCGCTATGTATTTTTGGGATCGGCATCGGCATTATTACTGTCTAGTTTAATTGGTGTACTTTTGGGCGATAGTATGGCAGAAATCATACCTACTAAGTTCCTTAAGGCGATCGCTGCGGCAATATTTGCATTTATGGCAATTAAAGTTTTGGAGTAAGGTAAGGCTTGATTAATCGAAAACTGCCGTAGCTGAATAGAAGAGGATCATCCCACAAAGCTGGAAATTAGCCCGATCGCTGCTCCCGCTAATAATAACCAAGTAGAGTTAAGCTTAGTCTTAAATAAAACTACGCCACTAATTAGAGCTATGCCTATGGTTAAGGGATTAGTGAGAGATGATTGTCCAAGCTGAAAAGTTACTGGCACAATTAGCCCCAATGCCGCCGCATTAACCCCATCTAAAAAGCCCGCCATTAAGTTGGATTTTCGGAGTTTGACTAAAAATCTGCTAAACACTGCCACCAAAATAAAAGAAGGCAAAAATATGCCGACTGTGGCAGCGATCGCTCCAGAATTTCCACCAATTAAATAACCAACAAAGGTGGCTGTCGTAAATAGGGGACCGGGGGTGACCTGTCCTACTGCCACTGCATCTAAAAGTTGTTGGAATGTTAACCAATGTAATCTTTCGACTATATCTTTTTGCAAGAATGCCAGAAGTACATAGCCACCACCATAGAGGACGGAACCAATTTTGAGAAAAGTTAAAAATATACTTACCCAAGTTGCAGGTTCAGGGGTGTTAATCGTTGCAGTTAGATTGCTGGTTAGATTATTAGTGGATGTAGATAGAGATACAGGTAAAAATACTGCGGGTAGGGAGAGAGGCGATCGCCAATATTTAACTGCCATTAATAGTAAGCCCGATCCTACAATCAATAGAATTTCGTTAACTCCCACATAAAACAGCATAATCGTAGCTACTAGGACAATCCCTGTTTCAAGATTTTTAACCCCAGCCTTTCTAAACTTCCATAGAGCCTGCACCAAAATCGCAATAATTACGGGTTTAATGCCATAGAGCAGTGAGCCGAGTTGAGGTAAGGTCTGATACTGCTTATAAATAACCGCAAATATCCACACAATTACTAAGGCAGGGAAGATAAAACAGGTACCAGCTATAATCAGTCCCAGCCATCCGCCCCGTTCTAAACCAATGAGAACTGCCAATTCTGTGGAACTAGGACCTGGAATTAAACTAGTAAAGCCAATCATATCCAATAGCTGAGAACGATCAAGCCATTGCCGCCGTTGCACGAATTCTTCATCCATCATCGACATGTGGGCTGCGGGTCCACCAAATGCCAATGTCCCCAGTTTTAGGAAAGAGATTGCTAGGTCTTTTAATCTCTCCCGCTTTACTGTGGTGTCAAGTTGGCTGTAATCTGACATGCGGCTCTTTATCTCTATGGAATACAATCCAAGAGTTTACATAGTCTCTAAAAGCTTAAGCAAGTATAGCGGAATACATTAATCAGAATCTCCAATGCCCTATAGCCAAGTTCATGGGTTTTTCAAATTAGCGATAGCCTGTTTAATTTCTCCTAACTTCTCCCTAACCTTGCCACTATTAATTAAATTTTCTGCCAGTGTAAATCCCGATTCCAGATTTGGGGATATGCCCATGCGCCAGAGATAAAACCCGCTATTCCAAATGAGCGATCGCTGATATTCAGTTTTTTCCCCTGCCAAGACCTGCTGTATATCTGTAATTAATTCCGCAGTCGTAGTCAAAGGAACCTCAAAATTACTAAAGCCAAAGTCACGGGCATTAAGGACTAATCTTTCTGTGCCTAAGCCAATAATGGCACTGCGATCGCGGGGTAAATCACAGCTACCTTCTGACCCTTTAACCGTTGTATAGTCTTTGCAGTCCGTGAGCGCAAATGCCTCTCGCATAGTTGCTTCCGTGGGGGGATGGACAAATCCACAGGCAATATGAGCCGTTCCTTTATAGGGTGCCCACATTAACTCTAGGGTGGCTAGGGGAGGACGTTTACCAATTTGATCACGATAGGCAACGATCGCCTGTGCCAGAGGAAAGTGATCCGCGAGATAGACAAAAGCAAATCCAGTTTGATTTAAAACAGTTTGGACTTGAGTTAAATCTAAATTTTGCCAATGCACATCTAAGCCTTGCCAGATTTCCATAAAGGGGATACCTGCTTTCGTGGGCATGCGATCACCTCCATGGGTAATCACATTAATGCCTGCGGCTGCTAACACCATAGCTGTAAGTGGACTAATGGGAGCAGTACGGGATCGCCCATCGTAGGGAGAACTTAAAATAATTACAGGTTTGCTATTGCTAACTGGTTCAAGTCTGCCCCCAAAGCGATCGTAGGCATCCAGCATTCCTGCCATTTCCATAGATGTGGGTCGTTTAATACGGTGAGCAACTAAAAAAGCTCCAATTTGAGCAGGGGTAGCTTCTTGAGTAAGGATCATCTCTAAAGCAGCTTCAGCCTCAACCCGAGTTAGGTCTTTACTAGTATGGGTACCGCTAGCTACCTTACGCAGCAGAGTTCTGAAAGCTTGGCTCATAGTTAATTTATAGTTTTATTCTTTAAGTTTTATTTTTTACTTCTATATATTTGGGAATATTTGGGGGAGTTGAATAGGCTTAAATCGGTCTGAGTTAGCGCTTGATCGGATTGATCGGTGGTAATTAATTCACACACTAATTGACGAAAATATCGAATTGGCGGAATTTGCAGGCGATCGCTAGTAGTTACACACACAACTTCCGTAGTCAAAATTGGGGATTCCGTATTTCGCACTGCCAAGGATAAATCTTTTTCTACTCCTGATAGAGAAGATTGGGTAAGTAAAGCAATCAAATTACTTTGACGAATTATGTCCCGAAAGGCATCCAAGGAATTTAGTTCTAATGCCGCATCTACTTTAATCTGTTGCAGTCGAAATTGATCTTGGACTAGACGTTGAGTAGCATAGCCATCTTTAAACACCACATGGGGATAGGTACCTAATTCTTGCCAAGGTATTGCCCGATATTTGGTTAGGGGATGATCTGCTGCCATTAGTACCATAATGGTTTCGGTGTAGAGTGAATCGACAACAATTTCGGGACTGGCTGCAATAAAGCGATTATTCATAACTACAGCAATATCAATTAAGCCATCTTTTAATACCTTAAGGGCGCGATCACTTCCTAGGGCTGTTACCCGTAATTGCACATCTGGATAGGCAAATCGAAACTTTTGCAGTACTGGAGACATTTGGTAAGCACACACCGAAGGAATTGCTGCTACACAAAGCTCAGGTTGGTTTCCAGCGATCAAATCTGCTAATTCTTGAGTGGCTGTATCCCATTCGTTACAGATTTTTCTGGCACGACCAACGAATCTTTCCCCAGCGATCGTTAATTTAGCTTGGGAATGGCGATGCAATAACTGCACACCCAAATCCTGCTCTAGGGACTGTACCTGACGGCTAACTGTGGACTGGGTAATGTTACATTTTTGGGCAGCTTTTTGGAAACTCCCAGTCTCTGCCACAGCAATAAAAGCTTGTAGCTGTTCTAATCGCATTTTTATTTAAGTTGTAATGCCTACCAAACTAGGGGATTTGTCAGCTAGTTTTAGTGCAATTTGATACAGACTTCCTTGCTTTAATCAAGATATGGGAATGCTTATGATTTACTTCAATTCTGGGAAGAAACTATGCCTGAACGCGCAAATGTAATAAAGACTCCAAGGCTATTTTATGAGTAGTATGTGAATGTGCCAGACAATTAGAAATAGCGTACTTGGAAGAATAAAACTTAGAATAATAATTAGATTCGAGATATTGACACTAAAAAAGGGCTATTTATGCCCTATGATCAAGATTTTTTATAGCTTAGTTATTTATTTTGCTGCTTTGGTGATCGCTTTATCCAAAGTGGTGAGGGCAGTTGTAACTTTAGCTTTGTCGGGTTTAGAAGCAGATAGCTCTTTAGTTACAGTTGCAGCATCAGCTTCAATGGCTTTATAAGCATCAGGAGACTTTTTCTTAAGTCCGTCCTGTACTTTTTTCCAAGCATCATTAAATTGGCTGAATTCTGCTTTGGCTTTAGTAAAGTTACCAGTTTCAACATCTGACTTGGTTTTAGCAACTATCCCTTGTAAAGCAGTAAATCCAGAGGTTTTTTCAGGAGCTGCTGCTACAGGTACAGATTCAGGTGGTTTGGCAAATGCTGATTGTTCTGGGGCTTTGAAGCCAGTTATAGCGACAAAAGCGATCGCAGAAGCGGTGAATAACTTGTAATTAAGACGAATCATCGTAACTCCTAAAGACATTGAATAAGTGAATTAAGAGAAAAACCTCTTATGGAATTAAGCCTATAACTTTGCCAGTAAAGAACTCGGAAAGAACTAGAATTCCTCGGGTGTCTTTGTCAAAGATTGGAATTACAGATGGCAAAGGGTAAAATTATATGGTTAACCTGATGTACTAAAAACCATAAAACTATGACTACGATTGTTTCTCAGGCTTCACCCAACGACCGTCAGCAATTTATTCAGAAAACCTACCTGCACCTTGCCGCTGCAGTTGCTCTATTTGTAGGACTAGAGGTAATTCTATTTGTTACACCTGCTGCCGATGCGATTATTTCTCTAATTTTTAGTTTGCCCTTTTCGTGGTTAGTAGTTTTAGGGGGATTTATGCTCCTAGGCTGGTTAGCACGAACCTTAGCTAGTCGGACTAGTTCCATTCAAACTCAGTATATTGGCTTGGGTTTATATGTGGTGGGTGAAGCGATTATCTTTGTGCCTTTGCTTTACATTGCTGTCCATTTTACTAGCCCTGAAGTTTTACCCAGTGCTGCAATTCTTACGGGCTTGCTATTTGCAGGTTTAACCACGATCGCTTTTACAACCAAGGCTGACTTTTCATTTCTGGGCGGTATTTTAACAATGGTGGGGTTTGTTGCCCTCGGTATGATTATTTGCAGTGTAATTTTTGGCTTCAAATTGGGAATATTTTTCTCCTTTGCCATGATTGTGTTTGCTAGTGCGGCGATTCTCTATGACACCTCTAATGTGATCCATCACTACACTACGGATCAGTATGTGGCAGCGGCTTTGGAGTTATTTGCTTCAGTGGCGTTGCTATTTTGGTATGTGTTACGAATTTTGATCCAATTAAATAGTCGAAATTAGGACGCAATTAATTCTTTACTAATTCTTTTTAATTCTTTTTAAGAGGTAGAGTCACAGTAAAAGTGGAACCAACGCCTAAGCTACTAGTAACTTTAATTTGTCCTAGATGGTTTTCTGTAATGGTTTTAGCGATCGCCAAGCCTAGTCCAGAACCTTCCTTGGATTGGGGTTGATACCGCCAGAACCTTTCAAATATTTGTGCGATCGCCTCATTGGGGATGCCCATGCCTGTATCGGTAATTTCAATTTGGGCTTGATGGGAATTTATAGTAGCTAGGCTAACTGTAACTTTTCCCCCTGCCAAAGTGTAGTTAATAGCGTTGCTGATCAGGTTAGTAAATAAACGTACTAATTGAGAGCGATCGCCTAGAACGGTGACAGGCACATCTGCGCTTAAAACTTCAATGGTAATATTTTGATTTTGGGCAATTATTTGTTGTTCTTCCACGACATTGCTCAAGATTTGGGAAAGATCGCAGTGATTTTGATCATTAACCTTGAGGGGTGTTTCTTGGCGGGCTAAAAATAATAGGTCTTCTAGTAAGCGGCTGAGGCGGCGGGTGATGCGTTCAATAATTTCTAACTGCCGTTGGTGATCTTGCCAATTGGGTTCGGGATCAGCTAGGGCGACTTGGACATTAGTTTGAATAACTGCGATCGGGTTGCGTAATTCGTGGGAAGCATCGGCAGTAAATTGTTTGAGTAGTTGATATGCCTCTTTAAGTGGGGCGATCGCCAGCCCTGAAAGCCACCAACCACAGAGAGCAACCACGGCAATCATGATCGAAGTTCCGATCGCTAAGTCTACTAATAATTGCTGAATCGGTTTAGTTACTTCAAACCACGGATGGCTGACCCGAAGATAGCCCAAAAGTTTCTGCTCAAATACTACTGCCTCGGTAAGTTGTCTCACTGGTTCGTCATTGACGTATGTAGTGCGATATTTGGGTTGCAGATATAGCTGAGAATGGGGTTGAAAATGGGAAGTATCAGGAATTTCTAGGTGTAAAGTTGCGGTCTTGGGCATGGTAGTCCAAACTAGATCACCTGTGGGACTAAACCATTCAATATCTATGTGATCAGCATCAAGATCATCACTCAGTCCAGATTCAAGCCTAGATTCAAGATTAATATTTCTAATTAGTGATCGCTCTAAAACTTCAACCACATGGGCGATCGTGTCATCAATGCGGTCAATTAAAGTTAAACGCACATAGCCATAAAATCCACTGGCAAATATTAAAAGCAAAATTGCTGTAACTATGCTGTACCAAAGGGCAAGCCTACGTCGTGTCGATTGAAACATCAGGCAAAGGTGATAATTAAATAACCATCTTGGAACTTCGCTCCACTAGCTTGTCTGCCTGTTAACTCTGGCGGCAAAAATAAATTACGTCTTTGATCCCCCGCTTCGATCGTGACTTCAGGACCCGACTGAATTAGCTTTACTTGTTTTTTGTCAAAGGTGGGTAAAAATAACTTGACCTGAGATTTAGATATATCAACAGTTAAGGATATGGTAGCGAGATGAGGTGAGAGGCGATCGCTAATTTCTAAGGTTTCAACATGATCAGGAATTACCTGTACGGGTAGATTACCAAATTCTGAATCGGCAATCACTTCATGGCTCAATACGCCCGCTACACTTAACCCGATCTGCTGAGAACTACTCCATAAGTACTTAGCAACGGCGATCGCAATTTCTGAGTTAGTCGTGACTAAATAAGCTGCGACCCGATTAGGATTATTAACCGCCTGCTGCCCCTGTTCGAGGACATTGGGAACCTTACCCGCTTGATTAGTTAAATCCTCCGTAGCGGAAACCTGTAAAATACTCTTCAGCATTGGCTCAATAAATGGCGACATTGCCTGTCCCACGGCTGAACCCACTAAAACCTGCTTAAATCTCCGCAGATACCACGCCAAAATCTCTGGCATTCCCAACATGCGAAGCGTATTTAGATCGCCTGAGCCATCGTAAATAATATAGTCGTACTTATTTTCAGCATCCTGCTCACGGACAAAACTTAAACCCAGAGCCTGATCCATCCCTGGCAAAATCCCTAACTCCTGTCCATAGACTTCTTTTAGGAATGGAATTCGTAGATATTGGCTCTCCAGATTTTTCATCTTTTCCCAATACCTTTCTAACAGCACTGTAGCACTGAGGTTTACCGCCAGCAGATTAGGGGAAATTTCACGGGGATCAGTACTTAGATCATGACCGAGCATCAGGTTATATCCTGTTTGCTGCCCTACCAAAAGTACACGCTTACCCTGATTAGCATAGGCTTTAGCTACAGCGATCGCCACGGTAGTTTTACCGACTCCACCTTTACCTAGAAATGTCAGAATTTGGCTCATGTTGTTTGATATGAGGTGGATTAATTGGTGGATTAATTTGCTGATTAACCAGTTGCTTTAAACCAACGCTAGGAGTGAAGTAGGGAACTATCGTAGCAGGAATTTGAATTTCAGTTTGAGTTTGAGGATGAATACCCAGACGCGATCGCCGAGTCCGAACCCCAAACTTACCAAAGTTATTAATTGAGATCGATTTATGCTCAGCCAATGCCTCAGTAATGCAAGTAATCATAGCTTCTAAGCTTGCTCCTGCCATCCGCACAGTTAGCCCATCAACTTCTGCGACCATTGCTTTAATTAGGTCTTGGCGATTTAAATCAGCCATTAGGCGATCGCTTCTAACTCATCAGGAAAAAACCAAGTAGCCTTATTATCTGTGAACTTGACTATATAACCGAGGTTGCGACCATCCAGGATTTTAGGCTCTTTCACAACTCCAACTTCCCCAATGCGGGTGCTGACTTCTTTATTAACTCTATCTTTAAGGGGACGAATGCGAACTTTTTGACCGACTTTCATAGGGAATTTTGTGATTTATGTTGATTTGTAATTATTTCAAAGTTTACACTTTATCGTTATGATTCATGGCAATTACTCAAAAATTTACTCAAAAAATTTATAAAGATATGCTACATGGATTAATATTTGCTGTAGAACTCAATTGATCGCCTAGTCTATGATTTGCAATGCGATCGCCCGATAAGTTACTAATCCTAGATTGGGGTCATCCAATTAAATTCTATGTTTAGCTGCGCCACAAGGGTTGTTCCAAACGACTCCATATCACTACTATCACTGACGAATTGCTTAATTGGCGGTGCATCAAATATGTATAACATTCAAGTTTTTTGGGCTTTATCCCTTATCAACAGAAATTAGCTACCTGTAAAAGTTTTACCAAGTGTTACATATTTATCTAAATTTTTTTATGTCATTACCTAATTTTTTAATCAAACCCTATAACCGCTACTCCTCATTCATAAAACCTAATGGATAATATATTTTCTGAATTTTCCCAAGATCATAATCTTAGTGGGTTGATTATTAAACTCAGGCATGATTTTCGTACTCCAATTAATGCCATTATCGGCTATAGTGAAATGCTGCTAGAAGACCTTGAAACAGAAGATAATGAGATAATTAGTGGGTTTCAAAAAATTAATGTGGGAGGGCATGAACTCCTTTCTATTGTTAATCAAAATTTGGATAATTCTTTAGAAAAATCTCTTAAAGCTATATTAGGTCTAAGTCCGATCTTAGAAGCTGTAAATATTGAAAGTAATTCTTCCTTACAAAGAGTCATCGAGAACTGCCAATTGTTAAAAAATGATCAATCTTTAACTTCTTTAATTCCTGATATTGAGCGCATTGAAGTCTCCGCTTTTCGGTTTCGAGAACTATTAAATAAATGTTTGCAAGCCGCACTCACAGCCTCCGAATTACAGTCAATAGATCCAAATAATCAGTCTGTCAATAATTTAGTTAAAGAAATTTCTCATGATTTGCTGAAAAAAAATCATTTTATCGAAAATCAAACTTGCCACTTATTAGTAGTTGATGATAATGAAAATAACCGAGATTTATTTACCCGACAATTACAAAGGGAAGGATATATAGTTACAACTGCAACTAACGGGCAAGAAGCGTTAACAATGATTAAAACAGGAGAATATGAACTAGTTTTATTGGATTTAATGATGCCAATTTTAGATGGATATCAAGCCTTAAAAATGCTTAAAGCTGATGAGCAATGGCAACATATTCCAGTTATTATGATTTCTGCATCCGATGAAATTGATCAAGTTGTACGCTGTATTGAAATTGGAGCTGAAGATTTTCTCCCAAAACCCTTTAACCCAATTTTATTAAAAGCTAGGATTGGTGCTGCTCTGGATAAAAAAAGATTCCGCGATCGCGAAAGACAATACCTACAACAAGTTGAAATTTACTCGCAAAAACTCAACCAAGAACTAGAAAAGGGGAGGCAAATGCAACTTAATTTTCTTCCTCCTGAGTTACTTCAAGTCCCTAATTGGGAAATCTCTGCATTTTTCAAGCCCGCTCGTCAGGTTGCAGGAGATTTTTATGATACCTTCCCAGTTTTAGAAAAATATGTAGGTTTAGTAATTGCCGATGTCTGCGATAAAGGAGTTGGTGCAGCTCTATTCATGGCATTATTTCGGAGTTTAATTCGGATTTTTGCATCTCAAACAGCTATGCGTAATTTCTATCAACACCTCACCTTAGATTCATCTGGGAAATCTGAGAAATTAACGGATAGTAGTTATATTGCTGAATTAACTCCCACTAATGTATTAGAAGCTGTTGCTTTAACCAACAATTATGTAGCTGAGTACCACGGTGATTTGGGAATGTTTGCAACACTTTTTTTTGGAGTACTAGACCCACAAACGGGAATTCTATATTACATCAATGGAGGACATGAGCCATTATTTATCATTAATTCTGAAGGTAAAATTGAACAAAAACTTAACTCTACTGGTCCAGCAGTGGGAATGATGCCCAATATGAAGTTTAGAGTTGAACAAGCCCAGTTACAAGCTGGTGATATTCTGATTGGTTATACAGACGGGGTACCTGAAGCACGGGCTTTTGGAGGCGAATTTTTTACTGATCAAAAATTGTTAAATATTTTAACAAAGCCAATTTCTTCGGTTAGCCAGTTATTAACTGAAATTACTGAAAATGTGATCAATCATATTGGAGAAGCTGATCAATTTGATGATATTACTCTTTTAGCCATTCAACGTAATTAATAGGTAATGAATGACTGTATTTGTGACCAAGGAAATTAGAATACATTAAACCTAAATTCAGTATTAATTTATACTTTCATCACTACTTAAAAATTACTTTATAAAAATCACCTTACAAATATCTAAACAAGCGTAATCGTATTTTTTATGATAAGAATTATTACAAATAAGTCGATTAATTTTCTTCAATTACTTTAATCCTTATAATTAACTGTATTTAACTTTCTAATCGAAGAGATTTTATTATTTAAATATTTAAACTAAATTTCAAAATTAAGTTGAGAAAAATTAAGAAATCATCTAAAACTGCCTAAAGACTGTTTACGCTAACTATTTTCTTTTTAGTTAATCAATTGCTATCTTAAATACTCCTAATATGAAATCGATATTATTAAAAAAAAAGCTCAGTAGCTTGATTTCCACTATTTTAGCTATGATACTTATCTGTGTTAGCTTTGTATTTTGGGGTTCCCCAAGCTGGGCAGATGATGATAATGAACTTATAGTTGTAGCAGGGCAAGTTAAGGTGAAGCCCGAAAAAGAGAAGGAATTTATTAGTTTTTCTGAAAGCTTAATCTCTCCTTCAAGGGCAGAAGCAGGTGCAATATCCTACAGTTTTTACAAAGATGGAACTCAAGATAATGTCTATATTTTTTATGAAGAATGGAAAAATCAAGCAGCTTTAGATTATCATTTTCAAACTCCTTACTTTAAAGAATTTGTTAAAAAGGCACCTGATTTATTAGCAGAGCCACCTGTAATTAAAATCTATCATGTGGCATCGCTAAAGGTACTAAACTAGGAACAATTTACCTCTAATTTTTAAGATAAGTTGAAGATGAAAAAATATTTTAAGTGGTTGATTAATTCAATAATTACGTTTACTGTAGGTCTTGCATTTTTAATGGTTTTTATCCAATTTTTGCCATTACCGCAACTTGATTCTGTAGAAGCTACCGAAATATCAACTATTAAAACCTTAGCTAGTTTTCCCACACCTAAATTACAAAATCCTGAACTCATTCTTGGTCCTGCTGGAGAAATCTTTGAATTTAGTACTTGTAATCAAGGCAGTCTAGGCTTTACGATCGCCAATGCCCAAATTCCCGCAGGTGCTGGTCCATTACCCCATATTCATCACTATACGAATGAGTGGTTTTGGACACCCCAAGGCAATATTGAACTATTTCAAAGTGCTAATGAATATCCTGATTTAAATAAACCAGCTACCAATGATCATGAGTCGGGACGAACAATTGTTTATACCTTTGATACCAAGCCTAATCAAGTTGTCTATGGTCCCAAGTATCATGTTCATGGATTCGTTAATACCAGTAATAAAACTAACCCCCTAACTTTTGTGTGGATTAGAGATCAAACATCACCTAAATATCCCTTTGACGATGGTGGAATTCGTGAATATTTCCAAGATGTCGGAATTCCCATTAAGGATGTTAATAACCTTCCAGCAATTACTGATTTAGCAAAAGAGAAGTTTGTAACTCATGCTCCCACATACGGCATTAATCAAAGTAACTACTTTCTTAAATATGTATCAGCGGTATCAAGTCAACCACCAGCAGCTTTAGCAAATTTGAGTAATGATCAGGATTTAAATAAGATTATTGATGCAATTAATGCCTATAATCAGGGCGATCAGTCTGTGAAATGTTTTTAAAATTTCTTGAAAATAAAAGGATTAAAAAAATGAGTCAAGAATTAGGTTTTGCATTTTTAGGTGGTTGGTTACTGGGTGTAATTTTTACTTTTTTTAAGCTTCCTTTACCAGTTCCTCCTTTTCAAGGATTAGTTGCCGCAGCAGCAGTTTTACTAGGACAGGTAACTTACAATTTCATTAAAGAAAAAATCGCTTTTTAATTCTTTTTTAAGTAGGAACACTCAATGTTAAAAATCAAAACTTGGTCTGTTGTGTTTTTCTTGGCGATCGCTGCTTGTAGTATTTTTTTCCTTCAGTCCTTTGTAGTCTCTGCCAAGACGGTAGATACGATTGCAGATATTCCGATGCCTAAGATTGAAAAACCTTTGCTGATTTTAACTCCCGCGATTGAAATTTTTGATATTGCTTCTTGTTCTACTGAAGATATTAGCTTTGCCATTGCCTCAGCGAAAATTCCCCCTGGCGGTGGCCCTATGCCTCACGTTCATTACTTTATTAATGAGTGGTTTTGGACTCCTGAAGGCGGGATTGAACTCTACAGTAGTGTTCGCAAGTATCCCGATATTAATAAACCTCCAACTCAAGATGCAGCCGGTAAAACTGAACTCCATATTATTAATATGAAACCGCAGCAAGTAGTTTACTCTCCAAAACATCACGTGCACGGGTTTGTGAATAGTACAACCAAAACCTTGCCTATCACTTTTGTGTGGCTTAAAGATAAGGTTGCCCCAGATTTCCCCTTCCATGATGGGGGGATGCGTGAATATTTTACGGATAGTGGGGTCAGAATTACTGACCTTAATAATCTTCCTAAGGTAACCGATGCTTCTAGGGCAGCGTTTGTCAATCTAGCTCCTAAGTATGGGATCAACCAAAGTGCTTATTTTCTGCAATACGTCAGTAAAATTACGGATAAGGTTCCCGATGAACTTGCTAAACTCAAGAATGATCAAGATCTAGGGAAAGTGATTAAGGTAATCAAAGCCTTTAATCAAGGGGATAAATCAGTGAACTGCTCATGAGTTTAATACCTGCGTCGCTGAAATTTGGTGTGCATACCTTCATCTGGAAAAAAGAATTTGCAGGAGAAGAGGCGTTTATCTTTGAACAGGCTAAGTCTTGGGGATTTGCTGGGGTGGAAATCTCAACCCATCTATTCGATCAGATCGATCCCGATACGATTCAAGATTATCGCGATCGCTATGGACTAGATATTACCCTTTGTACAAGTATGCCTCAGGGTTTATCACTAACCACTAATGATCAGCAGATTCGGGATCAGTCCATTGACTATATTCAGAAGGCGATCGCCTTTTGTGAGGCTTGTGGCATAACTAAACTATCGGGACCACTCATTCATCCAGTGGGTTATTTGACTGGAAACCCTCCCCAAGAATTGGAAAAAAACTTACTCCTAGATAGTCTGGCTCAGGTTGCTGAATCCCTATCTGAAACTAAAATTAAGTTAGCTCTGGAACCTCTTAACCGCTTTCAAGGTTATATCTTAAATACGGTAGAGCAAGGATTAGAAATTTTAGAAACAATTGGCTCCCCTCAACTTGGTTTATTACTAGACCTATTTCACATGAATATTGAGGAGAAGGATATTCTATCGGCTTTTAGATTGGCAGGTGATCGCTGTTTTCATATCCATGTTAGTGCTTGCGATCGGGGTACTCCCGGAAGTGATACTTTCCCTTGGCAACAATGGTTTGAGGTTTTGCGCGATCTAAACTACCAAGATTGGATTGTGATTGAGAGCTTTAACTTTCATGATCCAGAACTAGCAACAATGGCTCGAGTCTGGCGATCGCTGGCTCCTAGTAGTGAGTATATTGCCCGTGAAGGTCTAAAATTTCTGAGTCAAACCTATAATTCCCTTTAATCATGAAAGATACTTTTATTCCTATTCCTCTGCCATCAGGATTTCAACATACTTTTACTGCAGTTTCTGGTGTTACTTTACATGCGATTGAGGGTGGAACAGGAAAACCTTTATTATTACTAGGTGGCTGGCCTCAAACCTGTTATGCTTGGCGACTTTTATTAGAAAAATTAGGTAAGTCTTTTTATGTGATTGCCCTAGACTTAAGGGGGCAAGGTGATTCCGATATTCCTGATGGAGCCTATGATTGTGCTACGGCTGCCCAAGAAGCGATCGCCTATTTAGCTCAAAAACAAATTACCTCTTTTTACTTAGTGGGACATGATGTGGGGGCATGGGTTGCCTTTACCCTACTCAAACTATTTCCTGCATCAATTCAAGGGGCGGGATTGGTTGATGCTGCAATTCCTGGTTTAGTTAGTGCCGATTTCTTCTCTGTCGTCAATGCGGCAAAGGTGTGGCAGTTTTATTTTCATAAAAATAGTGATTTGGCATCAGACCTAGTCCAAGGGAAAGAAAAAGAATATCTATCTTGGTACTTTACAAATAAATCCATTCGTAAGGAAAATCTCTCTGCTGATGTCATTGATTTCTATGTCAGATACTACAGTCGTCCCCATGCCATGAAAGCAGGATTTCTATGGTATTCCTTCATTGATGAAAGTATTAAAACTAATACCTTAAGCCCTGAAACTCGCTTCCATCAGCCGATTTTTGCTATGGGTGGAGAATTTGCTACGAAGTCATTAATTTATAATGGATTGTCACCCTATTGCGATAGAATCACGAGCTATGTACTTGAGCAATGTGGGCATTATATCCCCGAAGAAGCTCCAGAGAAAATTCTTGAAGCAATTCTGACAACATTTCAACCCTAAAGGAGTTTTTCATTATGCACAGAAGAGAGTTATTCAAGCAAGGACTGGCAGCGAGTGTTGGAGCTATGGCTACCTTTGCTCTCACTCATCCCTTAACATCAAAAGCTCAAGTTCAATCGATCAAAGACGGTAAATTCTGGCCCGATGGCATTCGTCTGCCCATATCTCTCTCTTTGATGTTTGAAACTGGCAGTCAACCTCCGGCTGGTGCCTCGACTCCGCTTGGCAACTTCACGCCGCCACCAGATTACTACGATATGCCAACAATTACTTGGTATCGCTATGGCTATACAGAAGGCGTACCTCGGATTCTTGACCTATTAGACAAATACAAGATTAAGATGACATCCCACATGTCCGGGCGCACGGTAGAAATGTATCCAGAGCGTGCCAAAGAAATTGTTCAACGGGGACATGAAGCGGCAGCCCACGGATGGAATTGGGACAACGAATTTAACATGACGGCGGACCAGGAAAAAGCATTTATTCAACGCAATGTGGATATGGTACTTAAAGTTACGGGTCAGAAACCCGTGGGTTACAATGCTCCTGGGCTACGCGGTTCCGTCAATATTCTTTCTGTTTTGAATGAATTAGGTTTTGTCTATCACATTGATGATGTTAGCCGGGATGAACCTTTTATTGTCAATCTCAATAATGGTAAGTCAATTGCTGTGGTTCCCTATGCAGTCTATATGAATGATATTCGTGCCTATGAAGCCCGCTATTTTTCATCAGAGCAGTATTTAACAGAATTAATCCGCTCATTTGACGGACTTTACGAAGAAGCTGCCTACCGTCGTCGGATGATGGCAGTTACTATGCATGATCGGTTACAGCGTCCTGAACATGTTGATGTGTTTAAAAATTTTCTGAACTATGTGATCAAAAAACCTGGGGTGATTTTTATGAAAAAGATTGATATAGCTAACTTTGCCATTAATGACAAACGCACCATTCGTGAAGATATTCAAAATGTTTATCCTAACGTGCCTAATTTTGTCAAGAAGACAACCTAAAATCATTAGTTGACATCCATTGGTTTCAAGCTGACTAAGACTCGAATTGAGTTATCTTGTTATTGATTGAATCTACTGTCCATTTCTCAAAATTTTTATCTTAGTCAACAGACTGCGTTCGCTACTAACAATTTAAATTAGGTTTAAGGAAATCTATGCTTATTCAAATAAAAACCACTGTCAAGACGCTACTTGGACTCATTTTTTTCATAATTCCTGCCTGTCCAGGAACAGCTCTTGAACAAACCCCTGTGCTTTCTTCCACAATTGCGATTAAGGCTGCAGAGTCGGCTATTGCTGCATGCCGCAAAGAGGGTTATGGCACTACTGTAACGGTTGTTAATCCTGAAGGGAATGTGATTGTTGTCATTCGCAGTGATGGAGCTGGAGTACACACAGTTCAAACATCTTTCAACAAAGCCTATTCTGCTGTTACTCTAGCGAACAACCATAACCTAGACACAACATCAGGAATCCTTGCTTCCATGCAAGCCAAGGGAGCAAACGGTGTAGGGATTTGGCCAATGCCTGCTGACCCGCTACGGGGTATTACATTATTCCCCGGTGGAGTTAGGCTTATGTCTCAAGGAAAACTTGTTGGCGGACTAGGAGTTTCTGGCACCCCAGTGGGAATGATAGACGAAGGCTGCGCTCTGAAAGGGCGTGATGCTATCCTATCAGACCTATAAGCTTCTCTCTTCTTAAACATTAGAGTTAATTGGAAATAGCAGAGTCCTTGATATACAAGGATTTCACAGATCGAAAAAACAAGCGTCAAATGCTCTCTGTGTGAAACTTTGAAGTCATTTTTGCACTCTTATTGCCGATAAAGTCTATTGATTAGAAACGATCTTTTTCAAGTAAGCCACCCAAGTTCAAATTAGGGCGTTGCAGATCGAGGTATGAAATATACAAACCCTAGAAATTAAAGTTTATGCTGGATATTATTCCTAGCCTTTAAGCATTATTTGGTTCATACTTCAAATTAGAGTGTTCTTTACTTAATTTTCAATAAAATTAAGGTGCCATGGTATGCGGCGATAGCTAGATTCTTACCATCAGGATGAAAAGCAACACTCCCTAAACGTTCTAATCCAGGGTTAAAACTATCTAGTAAGTTGCCGTCTAAATCCCATAGTCTCAAAATACCGTCATCCGACACAGTTGCAATTAACTTATCCCGACTGAAGGCTGCCCCTGTAACCCAGCCTTTATCTAAAACCTTGAGTTTGACAATTTCCTTGCCATCTAAAGTAAAAACACGAGCAGTTCCATCAAACCCAGCAGTCACTATTAGCTTTCCATCGGCACTAAAGCTAACGCTATTTAACCGACCCTGTCCAGTTCCAATGGTTCGGATAATATCTCCCCGAGAACTTAATAGAGTTATGGTGCCAATATCTTGGGTAACTGCCAGCAGGTTGCCTTGAGGTGAAATATCCATATTGCGGCTGACCCCTGTCTTAGGCACGGTAAACCAGTTATTTCCATCTTTCGACCAATATCTCACTGTTCCATCATCTGAACTTGAGACAATACCTTGTTCTTCAGAGAGAAATTTAACATCTGTAACCCCTGAGGTATGCCCCCGTAGTTCCCGTAGGACTTGCCCCTGTAAACTCCATATCCTTGCCACGCCATCATAGCTAGCAGTAACAATTTGGCTACTATCAGAACTAAATGCCCCATTAAAAACCATAGCTACAGGCTGTCCCACAAATGCTCGAATAAACTTTCCATCCGTAGCCCAAAGTTTAGCCAATCCATCCGTAGCCACAGAAAGTAAATAGCGACCGTCCCTACTATAGTGAATATGGATAATCGCTTCTCCCGTTAATTGATGCCCTTGAAATTGCGACATAACTTCCAGTTTTAGACGATTTGAAAGTCTTTTAACTGAGCTTTGCCTTAAATTTGGGGAGATATTTAGACCAACGGTTCCGGGGATAAAACAAGTGCTTAGTCCTAAACTGAAACTTAAAGCCAAGGCAGGTAAGAATTTCTTATTCACAGGTATCTCTCTAGTTAGAAACATCAACGATCCAGACTTGTCCCTTATTACTAACCACCGCTAATTTCTTTCCATCCGATGAGAAGTCAAGGCTAGTCAGCTTATTACTTTCCCCAAGAGGCATACTATATAAAAGTTCAGCATTGGTTTGCCAAAGACGGAGTATGCCATCATCACTTGCAGTTGCAATCAAACGTCCGTTGGGATGAAATGCTGCACTATTCACCCAGCCTATTGAACTTGCTTTCAATTCAGCTAGTAATTGACCATTGAGTTGCCAAAGCTTAGCAGTCCCGTTTATCCCTGATGTTAAGATTTGCTTACCACTAGGACTAAACCTAACATTATTAATTCTGCCTTGACCTGTAACAATCTCGTGTTGAATTTCACCATTGGGATTTATTACATATACGGTTCCGCTATCATAGGCACTGGCAATCAGATTACCTTGGGTGGTGAAGGCTAAATTTCGCGCTGTACCTGGTTTGATTATCCCAGCAAGTTTTATGCCATCTCGATTAAAAATCTGGGTTTGCCCATCATCGGAACTAGTAACAATGAACTTCTCGTTAAGGAATATGAGAATATCCGTCACAGCAGCTCTATGAGGTTGTCGTTGTTTTAAGAGCTTTCCTTGTGTATTCCATAAACGAATTGTGCCATCATAGCCAGTAGTAGCAACAGTCTGCCCATTAGGCGAAAACCTAGCATTAAACATTGGTGGTTTTTGACCATCCATGGTGGACAAGGAGTCTCCCGTCAGCGACCAAAGCGATGCCACTCCAGATGCGGAAGCCGTTACTACACTTTGTCCATTTGGACTAAAGTAGATGCGATTTAACGCAACCTTTGCGACAGTAAACTGTTGTTTAATCTTGAGGGGAGCAGCAGACATTGAAGAAGTGACAGGGATAAGAGTATCAGACGAACCTATCTCTGTTCTGCCCCCCCAAATAAGAATAAGTAATAAACAAATGAGAAATTGATTGCTCAATGTTGACTCCTCTAGATAGAGTTTTAAGCATCTAAAATCAGGTTAATTTAGAACCTTAGAGTGCTAGTATTTGGCTTACTTTAACATTAATGTAACTAAACTCAAATCGAACATTGAGAAGTATTACATAGTTAAGAAGTTATAAATCAGACAACGTGTTTCTGAATCCCTATGCCACAACTCAACCTGAGTCTTAACCCCATTAAGCAAATCAGCAGAACATAGAGAGTTCCTATAATTCAAGTATTTTTAGATAAAGCCCTGTTTTTTGAGGAACAATAATGGACACAAATAAAGTTACAGATGCAGAAACAAGATTTTCTAGCCGGGTCATGTATTACAACAAGTACCGACCCTCTTATCCTAATGAAATTATTGGTTATCTGTCACATCAACTAGATTTATCGCCTTCATCGGTCATTGCAGACATTGGCTCAGGAACTGGTATATTATCCGAACTTTTCTTGAAAAATGGCAATCAGGTATTTGGGGTTGAGCCTAATAGAGAAATGCGGACGGAGGCTGAGTCCTTACTTAAACTATATCCTAACTTTACTAGTATAGACGGTTCCGCTGAATTAACTACTCTTAAGTCTCTTAGTATCGACTTTATTGTGGCAGGACAGTCCTTTCATTGGTTTGATCTACAAAAAGCTAGACGTGAGTTTTTGCGGCTATTAAATCCCCAGTCTTGGGTAGTGCTGATTTGGAATGATCGTCAAACTGATACGACTCCTTTTTTAAAAGCATATGAATATTTTTTACTTAAAAATAGTACTGATTATGAACAAGTCAATCATAAAAATGTAAATGAAGACATTTTGAATGAGTTCTTTGGTCACTCTAAATATCAACTTAAACAGTTTCCTAATGAGCAAATTTTTGATTATGACGGACTACTTGGAAGAACTTTATCCTCTTCTTATATACCCTTAGACGATAATCGTCAGTTTAAGGCAATGACTACTTTGCTTCAAGAACTATTTGCTGAACATTCGAGTAATGGAGTTGTCAATTTTAAATATGACACAAAGTTATATTATGGGCACCTTACTTAAAAGAGTCTTAAGATACTGCATACAGATACTCTAAAGACAGTTATCAGATTTCATTTTTTTATTTGTTCATATAACTAATATTTTATTTGAGAGGTAAAGTGTGATGAAATTCTCCCGTAAAAATTTTTTATTAATGGCAGGTGTAACCTCCCTTACAGCCATTGGAGTGGAAAAACTAGCTGCCAAGGATACAAAATTATCAGATACTAGCCTTGAAACTGAATTAGAAAAAGTATTAGGACTTCCCGGAGAATACGGAAAAAATTATGGGAAAGCTAAAATTAAAGCCTTTCATCTCCATAATCAGCCGAAATCTAGTCCCTTACATCAAAACCTAGAAGCCCTATGGCTGGATGTTTTTGAGAAAACCAATGGCGAACTTTTCATTTCTCCTCTGCCTCAGGATGCTGCGCTTCAAGGTGGCGATCCCCAAGCTGTACGATTGGTATCAACTGGACGATTTGAGGTTGTAAGTGTGGCGGCTCCAATTATTGATAAATTAGCTTCAGATGTAATTGGCATTCAAAATCTAGCGTTTATCTATCAATCTTCTAAGGAAGTTTTTGAAATAATTAATCAACCTGTTTTTGCCGAAATTCTTGATCGCTCAGTTGCTAAATATAACCTCAAGTATTTACCCAAGGGTACTTTTGATAATGGGATGCGTAATATTACATCCGTTGCAGCAAAACCCATTTATAACTTAGATAACTTCAAAGACTTAATTATTCGGATTCCCCCATCTAATGACTTTCAACAAGCAATGCAAGCCCTCGGTGCCAATCCCAAGTTTTTTACGATGAATGAAGTCTATGATGTTCTTAAAAATCAGATTGTAGAAGCTCAAGAAAATCCATTATCAATAGCAAAAGGATTTGCCCTGTATGAAGTTACTAAATATTTGAATATGACTAATCACGCTTGGTCGGGCTATAACACTTTTTTTAACTCTAACTTTTGGAATAAGTTATCTCAATCTAATCGTAAAGTCATTTCAGAATTATTACCTGTATATCAAGCAAAGCAAATTAAAGCACAGGAAGATTATAACTCTGCTATTTATAAAGAATTGACAACAAAGTATGGTATGACTGCGACTCAACCAGATTGCTCTGAAGCAGTGCAAAAATTAATCCCAATATATAAGTCAATTTATAATCAACTTAATTCACAGGCGAAATCACTAATTAAGTCTAAGTTAGAACAAAAAACTGGAGTTAAATTTAGTTAATTATGGGCATGTTAAAAAAAATTTTCAATATTTTTAATAAAAACTTTAATCAAAAGAGATTAATTTTATTTCTATTTTCTCTAATTTTTTTAGGTGGATTTGAAACTTCTCAGTCTCTAGCTCAAGAGCAAGATCTTATTATCAAAAAAATTGACTTAAGTCGATATGGTAGTCCTAGCTTTATTGATCAAAGTAAAATTAATAAGCAATTAGTAGTAGGTTTTGAAAACTGCAATTTAGTTATTCTGAATACAAGCTTGGAACCACAAAAAAATATTTACTTAGATAAATGTGGCAAACTATTTAAGTCTAGGTACGGGGTTTGGAATGGACAATCAATAATTTCTTCAGCAATATATTCGGGTAACGCATCCCTTGTTAATGCTGGTCAGAATTTTTCGATCCCAATTCATAAAGCTGCTGTTACTGATTCCTTTATTACTAATAATTATCTAATATCTTCTTCCGATGATGGCTCAGTTCAAATTAATCTTCTTAAGAGTTTATTAGAGACTACGGGTGATAGTTATAAAATATATCGTTCAATCGGGGTTGCTAGAAATTTAGCAGTTGTTCCTACAAATACCGCCAATACATCTAAATTTGCAGTTAGCTATGATAGTGGAGAGATTGTAGTTCTTTTTTTACCAAAAGATATTTCCAAAGGAAAAGTTGATTCTGTAAAATTTCAGCCCATAGAAAGCCGAATTAATGCTTTAAAGTTTTTTGAATCGGGTAATAAATTAATAGTTGGATATTTCACAGGCGATTTGGCACAAATTGATATTGATAACGGACAAATTAGGAAGCTGTTGCAAGTTAATTCGCAAATTAGTAGTCTGGATATTAGTTCCAAAAACATTATTGCGATCGCTGATGATAAAGGCTATGTCAGGATTATTTCATCGATCACAGGTAAAGTGTTACAAGAACAGAAAATATCATCCGTAGGAATTACAGGGGTTCTGTTTATGGATGATAAGACTATTCTGGCAACTGATGCTGCTGGATATTTATATCAATGTAATCTCACAAAACTAGGTAATTAATATTAATTCGTATATTGCCAGACTTGAGGCGATCGTTAGCAGCAGCAGGCGTTTTGAGTGGGGACATACGGGACAACCGCCTAGGACAATTCTTGGGACATTAATAAAGACAGCATATAAAAGCATAAAACAGTACAAACCGCCATAAGGTCATCCGTTCAAACACTTGCTAGGTAAAGTTTTATTGACTGAAAGTGTTAGTGCGTCTTGGATGGGTGACCTGGGATTCGAACCCAGAACCAGCGGATTAAGAGTCCGATGCGCTACCGTTGCGCTAGTCACCCTTATTATCTCAAAGCCCTTCTTTTTCTCAAAGAGAGTGTAAATATATCACAAATTGATAAACTATTTAAGCTAGTCTTGAAAACGTTTTTGTAAGTTTTTGACAATTTTATAGATTTCTGGTAACCGCCTAAATAAAGCAGCAGCTTTAATAAAGGTTTTAGCATCGATCGCAGGTGCACCTAAAATCTGTAAATTAGCATCTAGGTCTTGTCCCACCCCTGATTGCGCTCCAATTATCGTGCGATCGCCCACTTTAATATGATTAGCAATACCTGCTTGCCCTGCTAAGATCACATTTCTGCCAAGTTTTACCCCCCCCGCTAAGCCTGACTGTCCTGCCATCAAACAATTTTCTGCTAGTTGGCAACCATGACCGATTTGGACTAGATTATCAATTTTGCTACCTTTCCCAATGCGGGTATCGCCCACCGCACCTCGATCAATTGCTGCATTACATCCTACTTCCACATTATCTTCCAGAATAGTTTTACCCACCTGCTGCATTTTTGCCCAAGTCCCATCACTGCTGGGAACAAAGCCAAATCCTTCAGCCCCGATTGCTGCGCCACTATGAATTACACAATTTTTACCAATTTCGCTACGTTCATGGATTACACAATTAGCATGGAGAACAGTGCGATCGCCAATGATTACATCTTCATAAATAGTGACATTAGGGTATATAACTACACCATTCCCAATTTTAGAACCTGAGCCAATTACCACGTGGGGGGCAATATAAACCTCTGCGCCAATTTCCACATCAGATTCAATTACGGCGGTGGGATGAATACCAGATTTAGCGGGTTTAGGTGGATAAAATAAAGCGATCGCCCTTGCAAATAAAAGCCGAGGCTGTGGTACCGATAGATAGGGAATCTTAAGGGAGTTAACCAGCTCTAAAACCTGTGGATCGGTATTAATAAATAATGCTCCCGCTTTAGTTTCAGTTAGTTGCGGAAAAAAGCGACTACTTTCTAAAAAACCTAAATCCTTGGGCTGAGCTTCTAATAAAGTAGAAACTCCAGAAATTTCTGGATCACCATAATCAAGGCTTAAATTTTCTCCTAAACCCAAGGCAATAATTAGCTCACTAAATTTCATGCAGTAAACCTTGCAAAATCTTTCAAATTCTATGAGCCTAGTAAAGCATTTACTGTGGTACTAAAACCCTTTAAAACCTGAGAAGTTAAGGTTTCCTCCGCAGCATAGATAATACGGGAGGTATGGGTGACAACAATAATCCATTTCTCTTTGGCAAATACTAACCAAACCTCTTCGCAACCAAACTCTAAATATTCATCGGCTTTAGCAAACACTTCATTGGCAATGTCCGTAGGTGAGACTATCTCAGCAATTAAAGGAAAACTTTGGGGTAATACGGGTGTATAGACCTCGCCGCCAATTCCAGATGATTCTACATAGTTACCCCATAGCCTAACGATTCTGCCTTGAATTCTGCTGTGGAGTAATGTCATACCTGTTTTTTCTGCGAGTTCCCCATCAATTCATTCAATTCCGCTACTGGGTGGGTTAAGTGTCCATTCTTCAAGGGACATAACTTTAGAAGCAGAAATTACAGTGCTGACCATAGTTTTGAACCTATTAACCTAGTAGATTAGTGGCTTAATTATAGCGATTTAGAGATTGAGAGGCGATCGCCCATTCCTCAAATAAAACCACTGAAATTTGGATGAAATAGGAGAGAATGCTCATTTACATCGTGTCAATCAAGTAAGTAGTATTAGTAACTATGTTAAATAGAATTACAAGGATATTAATAAAACTTATAGATTTGTCAATAACTTGCAATGTTTAACTTATTGAAGTTTGAGTACCTTTTATACTACAGTCATCTAAGCTGACATATTGACATTTAACTAGCCCATTTACAAAAAATCATTCTCTGGATCAAATCGGAGAGTTTTGTGAATGATAGATTCAAACTATGCGCTGCATTGAAGGGGCGACTTTTAATAAGCTCTCGAATTATCAGTCAAAATTAGAATTGATATTAAATTACACAACAGGAAAAAAACATGGCGTATTCGCAGACAAAGACTCAGGCAAAAGCTGGGTACAAAGCTGGGGTTCAAGACTATCGGTTAACCTATTACACTCCCGACTACACCCCTAAAGACACAGATATTCTGGCAGCCTTCCGTGTTACTCCACAGCCAGGTGTGCCTTTTGAAGAAGCAGCAGCAGCTGTTGCCGCCGAATCTTCTACAGGTACATGGACAACTGTGTGGACTGATCTTTTAACTGATCTTGATCGCTATAAAGGTCGTTGTTATGACATCGAACCCGTACCCGGTGAAGATAACCAGTTTATTGCTTATATCGCCTATCCTTTGGATTTGTTTGAAGAAGGCTCTGTAACCAACCTATTAACCTCCTTAGTTGGTAACGTATTTGGTTTCAAAGCATTAAAAGCTCTACGTCTTGAGGATTTACGCATTCCTGTTGCTTACCTCAAAACTTTCCAAGGACCTCCTCATGGTATCCAAGTAGAGCGGGACAAAATCAACAAGTATGGTCGTCCTTTACTCGGTTGTACTATTAAGCCCAAATTAGGTCTATCTGCTAAAAACTACGGTCGTGCAGTATATGAGTGCTTACGTGGTGGTCTTGACTTTACGAAAGATGACGAAAATATTAACTCTCAGCCTTTCCAACGTTGGCGCGATCGTTTCCTGTTTGTAGCTGATGCTATTCACAAAGCTCAAGCCGAAACTGGCGAAATCAAAGGACACTACCTCAACGTTACTGCTGGTACTGTGGAAGAAATGCTAAAGCGTGCCGAGTTTGCTAAAGAACTCAATATGCCAATCATTATGCATGACTTCTTAACGGCTGGATTTACTGCTAATACTACGCTTGCCCACTGGTGTCGTGATAATGGTGTATTACTTCACATTCACCGTGCTATGCACGCTGTAATTGACCGTCAAAAAAATCATGGTATTCACTTCCGTGTATTGGCTAAGTGCTTGCGTATGTCTGGTGGTGACCATATTCACACTGGTACCGTTGTTGGTAAATTAGAAGGTGATAAGGCAATTACTTTAGGCTTTGTCGATCTATTGCGTGAAAATTATGTAGAACAAGACAAAACCCGTGGTATTTACTTTACCCAAGATTGGGCTTCTATGCCTGGGGTAATGGCTGTAGCTTCTGGTGGTATCCACATTTGGCACATGCCTGCTCTGGTGGAAATCTTTGGTGATGATTCTGTTCTGCAATTTGGTGGTGGTACTTTAGGACATCCTTGGGGTAATGCACCTGGTGCAACCGCTAACCGTGTGGCATTGGAAGCTTGCGTTGAAGCTCGTAACGAAGGTCGTGACCTTTATCGTGAAGGTGGGGATATTATTCGTGAAGCTGCTAAGTGGTCTCCTGAACTTGCTGTTGCTTGCGAACTATGGAAGGAAATCAAGTTTGAATTTGAGGCTGTGGATACCGTCTAATTGATGGCATTTAGCTATGGTGAGAGCTATCTAAGCCTAATCAATTTTAGTTAGTTCTCATCTATTCAAATTCTTCTTGGCGAACCATGGATTTAAAACAGGTTGCAAAAGATACAACAAAGGTTCTGTCTAGTTACTTGACCTATCAGGCAGTGAAAGTCGTAATATCGCAATTAAGTGAAACTAATCCCCCCTTAGCAATTTGGCTGAGTAATTTCTCTTCAACGGCTAAAATCCAAGATGGAGAAGCATACATCCAAGAGTTAATGGGAGTGGAGCAGCCCCTCGCTTTTCGCATCATGACGGTAAGAGAACACTTAGCTCAAGAAGTTACAGAGTTTTTACCTGAAATGACAATCGCTGCGATCGCTCAAGCCAATATGAAGCACCGATGTCAATACCTAGAAAAAGTAACTCAGTTTAATCTCAGTACCGAAAGTTCCGATCCAGATGCCATTTAATTAACTAGATTAACTAGTCTAATCAATTAGTTTAATCAACCAACTACTCAAACCCATTCAATAAGAACTCAAATCATGAAAACCCTTCCTAAAGAGCGTCGTTACGAAACCCTCTCCTACTTACCTCCTTTGACCGATGCTAAGATTGCTAAACAAATTCAGTACATCCTAAGCCAAGGTTTTATTCCTGCGATCGAATTCAACGAAACTTCTGAGCCTACTGTTTATTTCTGGACATTGTGGAAGCTACCTTTATTTGGTGCAAAATCTACTCAAGAAGTATTAAGCGAAATTCAAGCTTGTCGTTCTGAGTATTCCAACTCTTTTATCCGCGTGATTGGTTTTGATAACGTCAAACAATGCCAAACCATGAGCTTTATCGTCCACAAGCCAACTTCTAGCCGTTTCTAAGAAGTTCTCAAGTTTTAACTTGTATTGGAGAGGTATTATCTTGCCTCTCTTTTTTATTTTGAGTTTTATTCTTAAATGTGAGTAAAAAATGTTTGCTACAAACAAATAAGCTTAAGTTATGCTATAACTAGCCCCACAGCTAAACTCTAAAGCTAAATTCTTAAGTGTTGATAGATTACAAGTGAACAGCTTTCAGCAAATATTAATCTTTGGATCAGCGGTGTTGGCAGGAGGATTAAATGCGATCGCAGGCGGAGGTAGTTTTATCTCTTTCCCCGCTCTAATATTTGCTGGAGTATCACCGATTAATGCCAATGCCACCAGTACGGTTGCGCTTTTACCTGGATCGATCGCTAGTGTTGGAGCCTATCGTAATCAAGTTAATTGGCGTGATCCAGAGTTTTTAAGTTTGGTGGTCATCAGTATTATCGGCGGTATTTTGGGCGCAATTGTCTTGTTGAATACTCCGCAAAATCTATTTGTTAAGTTACTCCCTTATCTTTTGCTTTCTGCCACATTGCTATTTACCTTTAGTAAATCCCTAACTCAGTGGCTAAAATCCCAAACCTCTAAGTTACCTGATTCTGAAAGTACTAATAGCCTAAGTAAGTATGGAATGCCTGTATTTCAAGGGGTGATCGCTCTATATGGGGGCTTCTTTGGTGGGGGGATTGGCATTTTAATGTTGGCATTACTATCCCTAATGGGAATGGAAAATATCAATAAAATGAATGGGATTAAAACCGTATTAGCTGCATTAATTAACGGTATGGCAATTGTTCCTTTTGTAATTGCGGGAATTATTAATTGGCATGCGGCAATTTTAATGGCGATCGGTGCTGGTTTAGGTGGTTATTTAAGTGCTTACTATGCCCAAAAACTAAATCCCACTTACATACGCCGTTTTGTTATATTTGTCGGTTTTAGTATGACTATCTACTTTTTTATCAAAAGCTAAGGAAAGGCATTTTTTGCAAATTCGCTACTCCAAAATGAACTAGATTTACCCCCTAGCCTAACCAATTAAAAACTTTAGCTGCCCTTTTAATGTATTAGAAATATATTGAGCAAGAAATTTCTGTATCTACAAGATGATACTGTATTTTCTCGTAGAGCAGAATATATTAGAAATCAATAAGCTGGGGAAGAAAACTATGCTGCCTAATTAGGTATTTTCCTCTGCTGGCTCATCTCCAAAGAAAGTTGCTTATCCACTCCGATCAAAGTCTGCCAAGTTAAATAGCCACAAATCAAAATTACTAAGACAGATTGAGAGCTAATGTTGACAATTCTGCGAGAGTTTATTAATAGCCATGTACCACATTGAATTCCTAAAACACCTGAGCTTCCTAAAATTAAGGATTCTTTTAGCAATACATGACCATTAAGACTATGCCCAATGAAAGCAGAACCAGTGCTTAGAATCATTACGCCAACACTGGTTTGCACCGCCACTTCGTATTCAGTTTGCAATAATAATATTTGACTAGGCACAATCACCACCCCACCACTAATGCCCACTAATCCTGAAATTAAACCAGCCATAGTACCGATCGCTATCTGCTTAAGATGTTCAAGGGAGGTAAAGGCAAATAAATTCTTAAATTTCTGAGTTTCTGGGATTTTTGATTCGCTAGTTATGTAATTTTTTGCCTGATTTTGAACCACAGGCTTGAGTTTAAAGTAGATATTGATCGCAATTAATAAAGCAATCACCAACAGTAAAAATTCTGGAGAAACCGCACTTGCTAGATATACCCCTATTTGGGCTGTTATCAATGCAGGGATACCAATGGTTAAAACTTGCTGCCATCCTAAGTTCCCAGATTGCCAATTGCTCCAACTACCACTAATTGTGGTAATAAACATGGCAAGGCTACAACTACCTACAGCTTGCACAGGTTCAAAGCTAAGGGACATCATCACAGGAACAAGCATTAAACTTCCCCCCATGCCCAATAACCCCGTAATTGCGCCAGCTAAGAACCCGCTAATTAGTAATATTAACCCTGATAGAACCACCGCCAACTAGGCGACTGCAGGGAAAGCTCTAGGTTGAGTTGGTTTAACAAATACTTTCTGCTTAGGTTGCAATTGCAATAGGTTAAAGACTTCCCGTTCAAGTTGTACCACCAGCCTTTGCCCATCTTGGAGGATTAATTCTGCTTGTCCTTTCCAACCAAGGTTAGATACCTGAGACACCTGTGCGGGGGTAAAGTCTGACTCAGGTTCAGCTTGGATTAAGATTTCGTGGGGTCTAAAGAAAACATGATTTTCCTCAGGGATTTCAATAAATGGGAATAAAGCTTTGGCATTGCTCACAGTATTTGTCTCACCAATAAAACGCATTACAAAGGCAGAAGCGGGGCGATCATAGATGTCGGCAGGTGTGCCAACTTGCTCAATTTTACCCTTATTCATGACAACAATTGTATCGGCGACTTCCATTGCCTCTTCTTGATCATGGGTAACAAAAATTGTGGTGACATGAACTTCATCATGGAGTCTCCGTAGCCATGCTCGTAGCTCTTTGCGTACCTTGGCATCTAATGCACCAAATGGTTCATCAAGGAATAAAATTTTGGGTTCTGCCGCAAGCGATCGTGCCAGTGCCACCCTTTGTCTTTGTCCGCCTGAGAGCTGGGAAGGATATCGTTCGCCTAAACCTTTTAGTTGCACAAGCTCTAATAATTCGTCAACCTTAGCCTGAATTATTTTTTTAGGAGCCTTACGGATACTCAACCCAAACCCAATATTTTCACGCACAGTCAGATGTTTGAACAGGGCATAGTGCTGAAATACAAATCCAATTTGGCGTTCTTGCACGGGAGCGTGGGTAGTATCAACTCCATCAAGCCATACGCTACCTTGATCTGCGCTCTCTAAGCCTGCCATCACCCGTAACAAGGTGGACTTGCCTGAACCAGAGGGTCCTAATAATGCTAGTAATGCCCCATCTTCCACACTTAAGTTAATCTGATCAAGGGCTTGAAAGCTGCCAAAACTCTTAGAAACATCTTTGATTACGATACTCATGCTCTTATATGCCTTTCCCGTTGAGATATATTAAAACTATTCTTAACACTAAAACCACTATATGTCCAGAAGCATAGCGTAGATTTGGACATCTGCCTCTACTAATTAGCTTTTGGTAGTTAGCTTATAAAACTTATGCTGGAGCCAGAGCATTGCTAAACTGATCGCAGAAAGTAGAAGTACTGATAATAGAATGATTGTGGCTTTAGCCTTCCACCAAAGCTGTTGCCCAAATTCTAATGCCAATCTAAAGAAACCTTTAATAGAAGCACTTAATCTATTTGCGGACTTTAGGGACTGCCCAAGGGCATTGATAGTAGTTGGCTTAGCTGGCTTCCGATTTACCAAATTTCTTGTCAAATTTCTTCTTGTCAGATTTAAAGGACTAATCGACATTGGCTTAATGGTGGTAAGTGATTTAGTTTATTAATACACTTAATCTACGTTAATTACAAGTATAAATAGTAGATTTATGATAAAAATTACTGCCTATCAACTTGGAAAATGCCAAATGTTATGCTTGCAGATGCGATCGCCTTAACTATAAGCAAACAAAAAAAGCCCGAAACCTAAATGCTCGAGCTGATTATGATGATTTTTGATCTAGGTTAAATTAATGTTTTAAAGTCTATACAGAGAATTATTGTATCGTTCCCGATTTAGAGAGTTATCTGGCTGATAGAGGGTAAATTTATCGGCATTATCTTTGATTTTTTGCTGCTGCGCCTCGGTTAAACCGGGAATATTCAGAACATCATCTAAAGATTTATAGGGAGCATTTTGGATCAAAATTCTACCAAGGGTTGGGTAAAATCCACTAATTTTTTTAAAGGCGTTTATATTAGAGTTATTAAGATCGATCTTACTGGAATCTACTTTAATAAAATTTGTCTTAGGTAATTCGTTGGCATTAACGGCATTGCCAGAAATACCAAATGTGCAAAGGGTGAGGATCGCCAAGAGGGCGACGATTGAAAAGCTAACTACTGCTTTCATTGGCTTGTATCTCTTAATTAATTCTAAAAGTTAATTTTCTTAGACATTAGCAGAAAAGATTAACATTTACCCCTAATAGTAAAGACTATTCATAAACTAGATGTTTTTATCTGGAGTTTTTTACCTGTGCTAGATTAAAGGTTTAATCTTCCATCTCCATATTTAATTTATGAATTCTCAGGATTCTGAGCATATCGCAATCACTACTCCACTTTACTATGTAAATGGCTTGCCTCATATTGGCAGTGCTTACCCCACGATTGCTGCTGATGCTTTAGCTCGTTTTTATCGTCTGCGTGGTCATCCCACTCTATTTATTACTGGTACCGATGAGCATGGGCAGAAGATTCAGCGTACTGCGGAAGAACAAAATATTTCACCTCAAGACCATTGCGATCGCATAGTTACAGAATTCCAGAGTCTTTGGCAGCAGCTAAATATTAAATATGATCGATTTTCGAGAACTACCGATTTACGTCATCAAGCGATCGTCAATGAATTTTTTCAACTTGTCTATGCCACTGGAGATATTTATTTAAGTCAACAACAGGGTTGGTACTGCGTCGCCTGTGAAGAATTTAAAGAAGAACGCGAACTTTTAGCCGAACACCATTGTCACATTCATACCTCCGTTGCCTGCGAGTGGCGAGACGAAGCTAATTACTTTTTTCGCCTATCTAAATATCAAGAAAAACTGGAGCAACTTTATCGCGATCGCCCCAATTTTATTCAGCCTGAATCTCGACGCAATGAGGTTTTAGGTTTTGTCGCCCAGGGCTTAACGGATTTTTCGATCTCACGGGTTAATCTCACTTGGGGTTTTCCCATGCCCAATGATCCGCAGCATACCATCTATGTTTGGTTTGATGCCTTACTGGGATACATTACCGCTTTACTTGATCCCGATGATGAACCGACCTTAGCCAATGCTTTAAAAACTTGGTATCCAATTAAATTACATATTATTGGTAAAGATATTCTCCGCTTCCATGCCGTATATTTTCCCGCAATGCTAATGTCCGCAGGCTTAGAAATTTCTGGAAGAATTTTTGGTCATGGCTTATTAACCAAAGATGGGGTAAAAATGGGTAAAACCCTTGGTAATATTATTGATCCCTATGCCCTTGTCCAAAAATATGGAGCCGATCCCATTCGCTATTATTTTTTAAAGGAAATTGAGTTTGGCAAAGATGGTGATTTTAGTGAAGACCGATTTATTTCCAGTGTAAATGCTGACTTGGCAAATAGCTTAGGAAATCTCCTGAATCGGAGTTTAGGTATGGTTACTAAGTATTGCGATCGCCAAATTCCAGACACTAATCCTAATAATCTTGATCCAAATATACGAGACCTAATCGCACCTGTTAAATCTAAGGCTATAAGCTTGGGAGATCGGGTAACTATTGCCTATACCAACCTTTCGTTTCGTTCCGCCTGTGAACAAATTTTAGAGGTGATTCGGGATTGCAACAAATTAATTGACGACTCCACCCCTTGGAAATTATTCAAAGCGGGCAAGCATGCTGAAGTAAATGAACTTTTGTATAGTATTTTGGAAATCATTCGCATAGCCGCCTATCTAATATCACCAATTATTCCGAATCTAAGTAAAGAAATATATCGACAATTATGCCTAGATTTTGATGAACTTAAGCCTCCGTCGTGGGAAAACACTGGCTGGGGGATACTGAAATCTACGACAATATTAAGTGAATTTAAGCCTTTATTTCAAAGAATTGACACTATTGATTAAATTGATTAGATTTTAGAAATTATGGGCAAGATTTAAATAGGATTTAATTTAGGTGAGTATTCACTCATTAATTATTAAAAATATATTAATTTCATAACACATTTACTTTTAAGCATATATACTCATTGTAGTGATTTTATAATTTCCACTATCTCATATTTATTTTTGATTTATTTTTGATAAAGGTAAGACTTAATTTAATCAAACCCTTTATAAACTAACTTTATAGGAAACCAAATGTTAAACTTTGAAAACGACTCCGCGTTCACAGCCGAACAGGTGATTGAGAATCGTGGTAGGGTTGCCATTTTTATAGATGGCTCTAACTTGTTTTATGCAGCGTTACAGCTAGGCATAGAAATTGACTATACCAAACTATTGTCTCGTCTAACCGAGGGATCGAGATTGTTACGAGCATTCTTTTACACTGGGGTTGACCGTACCAACGAAAAACAACAGGGGTTTTTACTATGGATGCGCCGCAATGGTTATCGGGTAATTTCTAAGGAATTAGTGCAGTTACCTGATGGCTCCAAAAAAGCCAACCTAGATGTGGAAATTGCGGTCGATATGATGGCATTGGCTGGCTCCTATGATACGGCAATTCTGGTCAGTGGTGATGGCGATCTTGCCTATGCTGTCGATGCTGCCAGTTATCGAGGCGTGCGGGTTGAAGTTGTGAGCCTGCGTTCTATGACCAGTGACCATTTAATTAATGTTGCGGATCGCTATGTTGATTTAGAAGCAATTAAAGAGGAAATTCAAAAGATTTCACGCAATGGCGGCTACAGCTATCGTCCAGTCTCTGGGGTAGGTTCAGTGATGGGGATCGAGGACTAGAGAGGACTAGATTAGTGAACAGTTTATTCAGTGTGTGAGTGGCTCCTACCTAGAGTGGGAGCTCAAGGGCTTTTAAAGATATGACCAAACAGAGATTGGTTTTGCAACCCCAACAACTTACACAAATATTTAAAAATTCTGGATTTAATAAAAATGGCAACTGGGAAAAATTTAGTCTCACTCCTGACCAAAGTAATTATTTATATAAGGTTTTAAGACTAAAGGCGGGAGCAGAATTTACTGCTCTTGATGGGAAAGGTGGTTGGTGGCGGGCAGTTCTGACTGAGGTTTTAGGACAGGCGGCAATTATTGAGCAAATTCCCATTAATTCTGCCTTTAATCCTAACTTTGGTTCTGAATTAGGTATAGATATAACTTTAGCGATCGCTATGCCCAAGGGTAATGGCATGGAATCAATAATTCGACAGGCTACGGAATTGGGAGTTAGTAACATTCTGCCCCTTTGGAGCGATCGCACAGTAATTAGACCACACACTCCTCTAGGTACATCTAAACTGGAACGTTGGGTAAAAATTGCTCAGGAAATTTCCGAGCAGTCTCACCGCAGCTATATTCCTAATATCGACGCACCCCAAACCTTTGCTGAGGCTATTGGTAAGTTTGATCATATCCCGATCTCAAAATATATCTGTGTTACCACCAAACCCACTTCCCATTTGCTACACTCTCTACTAGACTTGAAGCCATTGCCAAGCAAACTTGTGATTTTTACTGGGGCAGAGGGTGGCTGGACGGAATCAGAAATAACTATGGCGATCGCCCATAATTTTATACCTGTTAGTCTAGGAAACCGTATTCTTGCTGCTGTAACGGCACCAGTAATGGCATTGTCCCTAGTTACTGCTGTTATTGAGTACAATATTGCGTCCCATCAATGCTAGTCACAAACCACAGTCAAACTATTCTTCCCATTCCCACCAGTGGTAAAAAACTGCATGATATTACTAAGCAAGTTCAAGCTGTTGTGAAAAATTCAGGGGTGCAGATCGGTATTTGTACATTATTTTTACGGCACTCCTCTGCCAGTTTGATCATTCAAGAAAATGCCGATCCCGATGTCTTAATTGACTTAGAAAATTTTTTTGCTAGATTAGTGCCAGAGAATAGTCAACTTTACATTCATGCCAGTGAGGGTGATGATGATATGCCTGCCCATATTCGCACTGCCTTAACTAGCACTTCTGAAACGATTCCAATTGCTCAAGGGTGTTTAACATTAGGAACTTGGCAGGGTATTTATGTATGGGAACATCGCAGTTTAGGTCGTAATCGTGAAGTAGTGGTACATATTTGTGGCAATTAGAACCGTAGCCAAAAAGACGATGGCAAAATCTTCCCGTGGGCGGGTGCGTACTCGTCCAGTGACAAATATCCGAACTAAAAGTAGTAAAGGTTCATGGTTTAAATGGCTGCAACCGGGCTTGTTGGTAAAAAGATGGCTGTTTTTAAGTTTTGTGGGCGGGATTCTGATTGTTTTGGGCTTGGCAATTTCGATCAAACTGCGCCCTGTATTATTTATTAGCCGTGTGCTTAGCACTATTACCGAGGGCATAGTTAATCTTTTACCCAATTATATTAGTGGTCCCTTGGCAATTATTGGCGGACTGACATTGCTGTGGATGGGACATAAACAGGTTTTGGCATCAATTACCCAAGTACTGATGCCCGATGATGATCAGCAGCTAGTGGATAAACTGCTCACTCACCATAAACTGCATCGTGGTGCCAAATTGGTAGCGATCGGCGGTGGTACAGGGTTATCGAATTTATTAAGGGGACTAAAAAGGTACAGTGCCAATATTACGGCGATCGTGACAGTGGCTGATGATGGCGGTTCTTCGGGCAGATTGAGGCGAGAACATGGGGTATTACCTCCCGGTGATATTCGTAACTGCTTGGCGGCTTTGGCAGACGAAGAGAAATTAGTTACAGAATTATTTCAATATCGATTTCAAGCAGGAGAAGGGCTTTCAGGTCACAGTTTTGGGAATTTATTTCTCACGGCTATGAGTGAAATTACTGGAGACTTAGAAAAGGCAATTAGTGCTAGTTCCAATGTTTTGGCAGTGCGGGGACGAGTCTTACCTGCAACCTTAGAGGATGTAGTCCTATGGGCGGTACTAGAAAATGGTCAGTATATTGAGGGGGAGTCGGCTATTTCCGAGGCAAATGGAGTAATTAGACAAATTGGTTGTAAGCCAGATCATCCTAGAGCTGTACCCCAAGCGGTTAAGGCAATTGCTGAAGCTGACTGCATTATTATTAGTCCGGGCAGTCTTTATACCAGTATTATTCCGAATTTATTAATACCTGAAATTTTAGAGGCGATCGCCCAGCGTAAAGTCCCTTGCATTTATGTCTGTAATATCATGAGCCAAAGGGGGGAGACCCAAGATTACACAGTGGGTGACCATGTCCAAGCTCTCGATACTGTAGCTGGAACTCGTTTATTTGATGCTGTTTTAGTTCAAAAATTTCCGCCATCCCAGCGATCGCTAGCTAAATATCAAGCCCAAGATTCACACTTTATTGAACTGGATCGAGATTATTTAGTGGAGTTAAATTGCCCCATCCTGTTGGCAGATGTGATGAAAGAAAATGCTAACGGTTCGGTAATTCATGACTCAGATAAATTATCAGGGGTGCTAATGCGTTGGTACAATCGACATTGATCTAGTGCAAAAAAGTATGGCTGAAAAATACTCTCTGCGAGTCAAGACTGATATTTATGATCTAACTACTGTGCAGAAGTGGTTTCAGCAATTTGGGAATTCCTCCGTAACTAATGCAACTGAGCGAGTATTGCAGCAAATGAATTTATTACTGGCAGAAGGTTTTGCCAATGTTATTTACCATGCCCATGAGCATTTACCCATAGATACACCCGTTGATATTGAGGTTATTTTTGATAAAAATACGATCGAAATCAGGATTTGGGATTTTGGGCAGCCCTTTGATTTATTACAGAAGCTAAAAGAAATTCAAGAACACCAGATTGACCCCACGGATATTGATAACCTGCCCACTGGCGGTAGGGGACTACAGATTACCCAAGCGATCGCTGATCGATTTAGTTATGAGCGATTTAAAAATCGTAATTGTTTAGTAATTTATAAAAGTTTCTAATTGAAAATATCCCCAGCTTTGGTCTTTATATCTCTCTATTTTTATATCAGGCTTAATTTAATCAAATGCTTTTAGAAATAGAAAACCTGAAAATTCAGTACAACTTGACATCTAATTCTCAGTCTTTTAAGCCAGTTTCTAAGCCAGCCGTTGAGAATATAAACCTGCAATTAGAAGCGGGAGAAAGTCTAGGATTAGTTGGGGAAAGTGGCTGTGGCAAGTCAACTTTGGGGCGATCGCTAATCCAAATGTTACCGCCAAATGCCCAATGGCAAGGAGAAATTAAAGTTGGGGGCGAATCTTTAAGTCTAGTGCAATCCCTAACGCAGTTAAATCATTGGCGGGGCGAAAAGGTAGGATTAATCTTCCAAGACCCCATGACTAGGCTAAATCCTCTAATGACCATTGCTGATCATGGCATTGAAGTGCTGCGATCGCATTATCCCCAACTCACAAAACCACAGGCACGGCAACAAGTTCAAAATACCTTAGCATCAGTAAATATTGATCCAAAACTAATTAATCAATATCCCCATGAGTTTAGTGGCGGGATGCGGCAGAGGGTGATGATTGGCTTGACTTTGCTATTAAATCCAACTTTGCTCATTGCCGATGAGCCAACTACTAGTTTAGATGTAACGATCGCATCGGAGATTTTGGCAGAGTTAACGCTTTTACGTCAATCACGAAATATGGGACTGATTTTGATTACTCACGATCTAGGCTTAGTTGGCAAGTATTGTGATCGCATGGCAGTTATGTTTGAAGGCGTAATTGTGGAAACTGGCAAGGTCAAAGATATATTTAAAAATCCTCAGCATCCCTACACTCAAAAACTGTGGCGATCGGTAATTCATTTTGCGGAAACTGGAAAAATTACTGAGCCTGCTATTAATGATGATAATGTCAATACTCTTGTTAAGGTTCAGGATTTAACCAAGCTTTATGTCTCTGGGAACTGGCTAACAGGACGTACGGTCAAAGGGATTGAAAAGATTAGCTTTCAAATTAAAACTGGTGAAGTTGTAGGTGTAATTGGGGAAAGTGGATCAGGGAAAAGCACAACGGGAAGAGCAATTTTACAACTGATCAAACCCGACTCTGGCTCCGTGCAGTTTAATGGCGTGGAATTAACTAAATTAGCAAAACCTGATCTACGCCAAATGCGATCGCAAATGCAGATGATTTTCCAAGACCCTAGAGCTTGCTTAAATCCTTACATGAACATTCTTAGGGCAGTGGCTGATCCTTTATTAATTCACAAAATTGAGCCGAATTTAGCAGCTTGTAAGCCTAAGGTTTTAGATATTTTAGATCGAGTTGGATTATCAAGTACATTTATAGACCGCTTACCCAAGGAACTTTCTGGTGGACAATTGCAAAGAGTAGCGATCGCTAGAGCTTTAATTACCCAACCGCAATTTTTAATTTGTGATGAGCCAGTCAGTATGTTAGATGCCATCATTCAAAGCCAAGTGTTAGAACTAATGGTTGAACTAAAAGCAGAATTTAACCTCACCTATTTATTCATCACCCATGACTTAGCGGTGGCACAATCCTTTTGCGATCGCCTAATTGTGATGTATCAGGGCAAAATAGTTGAATCAGGAACAACAGAAATCCTCACTAACCCTCAGCACCCCTATACCCAAAGCTTAGTTGCATCCATTCCTCATGTTTGATCAAGCCTCCAAATAATCCAAATAAGTAGATATGTTATGACTTCCTGACTTGTGCCAACGGGAGAGTAGTCTCAACTTTTTACCAGAAACGCAGAAATAGCTAGCTTTAGATATAAATACTTATTGAAAATCAGTTGAATTAAGCATTGTCAGTTTCTGATAACATTTACACCAATAAAAAAAATTTTTGACAAATTAAGCTTGTCCATCATAGAACAAGTGCTTACGCTTAATATTTTTGCAATATCTTTGAAATAACCTATAAATAACACACATACTTCCATGTCAAATAATGAAAATAACGAATCTGTGACTTCTCTGGCACAGGTGTGGGCTAAAAAATATATACAAAGCCTTGCTGTTGAATCGGGACAGACTGACCCTACTGATTTAAAGACAGTATTATCGCAACCAGGTCGGCAAATAACTGTAACGAAATTGCAAGAGGCTCTCAGGTACACTAGCGCACAAGCATGGGCAAAAACTGAAACTCTTTTGGCACCAGAAGTACAAAAACATAACATCAATACTAATCTAATTGACCCTTGGCAAATTTCCGTTGACTCCCACGCACTTTTTGATAAAACCCTAGATTTTTATACCCAAAAGTCTGCCCTGCGTCCCATAGCGATCGCTTCCCTCGAAACTGAAACCACCAGTGACTTCCCCAGTTCAACCAAACTAGCCACGGAAATCGCTAAAGATGTAGGTAGAGTACGCCATAAATATACATCTAAAGACCCTCGTGTAATAGGGTTTGTGAGTATGCAGTTTCATTACACAGGGCAAATGCTTTTAGAGTTACTTAATCCCATTGAGAAAGCCACCATTGGTTCCTACTTTAAGGTAATTGATGATCATCTCTATATGCCTCTACAACGTGCCTATGAAGCGGCTGCCGATCATACCTATAATTCACCAGAACTAATAGCCGTGCGAGACTTAATGCCCATGACCAGTGAAATTGCTCAGGCTATTTGTGACAATGTGATTGAAATGTATCCCACATACAATTGCTACAATGGTAAACTACCCGACCCTGCAATCAGAGCCTCCAGCATCAGAGATGTAGAAATGTTTCAAATTTATCTCTGTCTTTCTGTGCTTGAAGGTAATCTTGCCGCAATTCAAGAAGAGCTTTTTCCACTCTGCGTCATGCTTTATCCGCCCTTAAAAGTAAGTTGGGGTTTAATTCGGAACATGCTTAGACTACTTGGACAGGAGTTAGCTATTCGCCTCAATCCCACTGATATGGATCAATTTAGACCCTACGTTAAGGCTCTATGGGGGATGTTTTCAGAGGAGGTACTGATTGATCGAGAAGCAGTGGCTGCGTAGTTTTCTGGCTTTTAGGGGTGACTAGACTTGATTAAATACCTATATCTCACTCACCCCACTTCTTCTGCGCTGCATATTTATGCTGTGATCCATCTCACTAAACCCATTTGAACCCTGAGCTATTATATTTCAGTCTAAATTAATCACTAAAATAACTACAGCAAGTTTAGACACATTCGGTTGTGCTAGATTAACTGTATATTTCAGGTAGTAACCCTACAATTAAAGGTCATGGCAAAGCACAGACTTATCCTTAGTTCAACGGCAGCACTGATGGCGGCAGTGGCAGTTGTTGGTTTCCAATTAGTTACCCCAAGCATCGCAGCATTTAGATCCAGCCCCAAAGAAGTAATAGATGAGGTCTGGCAAGTCATTAACCGTGAGTACGTTGATGGGACATTTAATAAAGTTGATTGGCAAAAAACTCGCAAGCAATATCTGAGTCGGGACTATGCTTCTCAAGCAGATGCCTACAGAGCCGTTAGAGAAATGCTTAAAACCCTTGATGATCCCTATACTCGGTTTATGGACCCTGAGCAATTCAAGAGTATGCAAATTGATACTTCAGGGGAGCTAACTGGTGTAGGTATTCAACTGGGTGTGGATGAAACCACAAAAAAACTAACGGTTGTATCCCCAATTGAAGATTCGCCCGCAGCTAAGGCTGGTATTATTTCCAAGGATATAGTAGTCAGTATTGGCGGTAAAAGTACCGAAGGCATGGATATTAACCAAGCTGTGGCTCTAATTCGTGGTCCAGTAAACTCTAAAATTACTTTGGGAATTAAGCGGGGCGATCGCACCTTTGATGTGGAGTTAACCCGTTCTAAGATTGAACTCCATGTAGTCAAAGCCGATATTAGGGATACCCCTACTGGTAAAGTCGGCTATATTCGCCTCACCCAGTTTAATGCTAATGCTACCGCCGATATGCGTAAAGCAATCCAAAGCCAAGTTGATAAAAATGTGAGTGGATTTATCCTAGACCTACGTTCTAATCCCGGTGGCTTGCTATATTCTAGTGCCGAAATTGCGCGGATGTTTATTGATAATGCCACAATTGTTTCAACTGTCGATCGCAAGGGTGAAAGTGAAAGACTAGTTGCCAATCGTCAATCACTAACCGATAAACCTGTGGTGGTTTTAGTAGATGGGGGCTCAGCCAGTGCTAGTGAAATATTATCTGGGGCATTACAGGATAATAAGAGAGCAATTCTTGTTGGTACCAAAACCTTTGGTAAGGGACTAGTCCAATCTGTAGTTCCCCTTGGTGATGGCTCAGGTATGGCAGTGACGATCGCTAAGTATTTAACTCCTAACGGCACAGATATCAATCACTCTGGCATTAAACCCGATGTAGTTGTGGAACTAACTGATGCTCAAAGGGAAGAGATAATTAAAAACCGTACGGAAATTGGTAGTAATGGTGATCCACAATATACCAAGGCTTTAGAAGTTTTGACTAAGCGGATTAAAAATCCTACGGCTAGTATCAACTAAATAAATTTATTCAATTTCTATTGAAGTTCTAAAATTTGATCTAAGGAGGGAAGTTATCTCTCCTTTTTTGGTTTTTATCTTTGAAAGAATAGCTTTGAAATAGGAATAATCAAAACCATATTAGGTAAGGAGTTAGTAGTCCATCCTCTTGTGGTTCAATGGTTAGTCTTTATTTTGCAGTATAAGATTGTCAATGATATCTTTCCCCCGTCCAAAAAATTGAAAAGTTCAAATTATCAAATTTCAAATTAAAGTTCAGGCAATTTGATTTACCATACGATCACATAGTATTTACTCTGCCAATTACATAATCCCGTGTTAGATATTAAACTTCTGCGATCGCAGCCCACCCAAATTCAAGAGCGTCTCAATCTGCGAGGAGGAACCATAGACCTAACAGAAATCCTTACTTTAGATCAAACTGTTCGAGAACTAGAAACTAGGCGATCGCAACTAGAAGCCGAAAGTAATGACATCGGTAAGCAAGTTGGAAAGCTGATCCAAGCTGGGAATAAAGACGGTGTAAATATTCAGGCACTAAAAGACAGAGCTAACGAAATTAAGCAACAAATTGCCAGTACCGAACCAGAAGAAAAAGCTTTAAAAGACCAAATTCGTCAACTTTTACTCGTAATTCCCAACCTTCCCGATCAAACTACACCCATTGGCAAAAATGAGCTAGAAAATATTGAAGTTCGGCGTTGGGGAAATGAATATAAGGGCTTAGAAAATTTACTGCCCCACTATGAAATTGGGGAGAAACTAGGAATCATGAACTTTGAGCGTGCCGTAAAAGTTGCTCAAAGCCGATTTGTAACTTTACTAGGGGCAGGAGCAGCCCTAGAGCGGGCATTAATTCAGTTCATGCTCAACACCCATACTCAAAGAAATTATCAAGAGGTTTTACCTCCCTATCTAGTAAATTCAGGATCACTGATCGGTACAGGACAATTACCCAAGTTTGCCGAAGATGCCTTCAAATGTGCTGAAGATGATCTATGGCTAATCCCCACTGCCGAAGTGCCTGTGACTAATCTCTATAGTGATGAAATTTTAGAGGCTGAGAAGTTACCAATTTATCACTGTGCTTTTACCCCTTGTTTTCGCCGAGAAGCTGGCAGCTATGGGAGAGATGTCCGAGGTTTAATCCGTTTACATCAGTTTCATAAGGTCGAACTTGTTAAATTTGTGCATCCCGATCGCTCTGCCGATGAACATGAGAGTTTAGTTGCCGATGCTGAATTTATTTTACAAGCCTTAAAACTACCCTATCGTGTGATCGAACTTTGCACAGGTGATCTGGGCTTTGGTGCAGCAAAATGCTATGACCTAGAAGTATGGCTACCTTCAGTCAATCAATATCGAGAAATTTCCAGTTGCTCTAACTTTAACGATTTTCAAGCTCGCCGTGCCAACATCAGGTTTAAAGCCAAAAAACAAAAAGGTACCGAATTTGTCCATACTCTAAATGGATCAGCTTTAGCCGTAGGAAGGACGATGGCAGCAATTTTAGAAAACTATCAAGATGTCCACGGTAGAGTAGTGATTCCTGAAGTTTTGCAACCATACCTGGGTAGAGAATATCTGTAAAAACTGATTAAAAGTCTATCAATAATGGCGATGTATAGATTCAAGTTGATACAGGTTGTGAGAGATTTTCTAAGATAAATTGACGAATGGCAAACCTGATTGATTACCCTGTGGAAACATTCAATTTGCCAATGTCTATCATGAACTTGTTTGAACCCTAGCCAGAGGAAAAAATTAGAGACTGTCAAATTCAAAGAATAGTTAAAGTATTTGAGCCACCAGTAGACACAGATACCAAATGGACTGGAGTGAAGAGTGTAATTAGTGTTGAACGCATGTCTACACGAGTAGAAGTTCCATATCAGCACATTGGTTATTATCTCAGTTCTTTAAAACCTACATCGACAAGAATAGCATTAGTAGTGAAATAAGCTGTACTAAGGGGTAGAAACCAAAAAAGGGAAGGCTTGAAGTCCCTCCCTAAAAATACATTTACATTCAATTCAGTTCAATCGCTGTTCGGCTATTCCTAGACTAGAAATTAACCATTGATCGCAGGAGCAGTTAGAGCAACAGGAGCAACTTCTACAGCAGCTAGGTCAAGTGGGAAGTTATGTGCATTTCTTTCATGCATTACTTCCATACCCAAGTTAGCACGGTTGATTACATCTGCCCAGCTTGGTACTACTCGTCCTTGGCTGTCTGCAATGGATTGGTTGAAGTTAAATCCGTTGAGGTTGAATGCCATGGTGCTTACGCCCAGTGCAGTGAACCAAATACCGACTACTGGCCATAGTGCTAGGAAGAAGTGTAAGCTACGGCTATTGTTGAAGCTGGCGTATTGGAAGATCAAGCGTCCAAAGTATCCGTGGGCGGCAACAATGTTGTAGGTTTCTTCTTCTTGTCCGAATTTGTATCCATAGTTTGCAGATTCGTTTTCGGTGGTTTCACGAATTAAGCTGGAGGTTACCAAGCTTCCGTGCATTGCGCTGAATAAGCTTCCGCCAAATACGCCTGCTACGCCCAACATGTGGAAGGGGTGCATCAGGATGTTATGTTCTGCTTGGAATACGATCATGAAGTTGAAGGTTCCAGAGATGCCTAGGGGCATACCGTCGGAGAATGAACCTTGTCCGATAGGGTAAATTAAGAATACGGCTAGGGCTGCAGCTACTGGTGCAGAGTATGCTACTGCAATCCAAGGACGCATGCCGAGGCGGTAGGATAGTTCCCATTCTCTTCCCATGTAGCAGCAAATGCCGATGATGAAGTGGAAGATTACGAGTTGGTATGGTCCACCGTTGTAGAGCCATTCGTCTAGGCTGTCGGCTTCCCAAATGGGGTAAAAGTGCAATCCAATGGCGTTGGAACTTGGTACTACGGCGGCGGAAATCATGTTGTTGCCGTATAGTAGGGAACCACTGACTGGTTCACGGATGCCATCGATGTCTACGGGAGGGGCGGCGATGAAGGCGATGGTGAAGCAAATGGTTGCTGCTAGTAAGCATGGAATCATTAGTACTCCAAACCAGCCTACGTATAGGCGGTTCTCGGTGCTGGTTACCCACTGGCAGAATTGTTCCCATACGCTGGCGCTTTCGCGTCTTTGTACTGTTGTGGTCATAATTGCTTTTGGTTGTATGAATGTTTATTTATTAGGTTTCCCTATAGATGTAATATACACTCTTTTGTTTACTTTTGTAAAGAAATTATTTTGGCTTCACTTTTTGTAACAATGTAGATGAATGCGCTAATTAAAATAGTCCTAGTTACTCTATTTGTTATAGATAAATGGGATTAATGCGATGATTTTAAAATAGTAGTGCTAAAAATCCATGACCTTAGACAATTCCGATCAATTAAATCAATCAAATACTAACGATCTTCGGACTCGGCAGATTCTGGGAATGAAGGGAGCAACTGCCACTGAAACTTCAATTTGGAAGCTAAGGCTGCAACTAATGAAGCCTATTACATGGATCCCACTAATGTGGGGAGTAATCTGTGGAGCAGCTTCTTCAGGAAAATATACATGGACTTTAGAAAATGTACTTATCTCTGCTGCCTGTATGCTCCTATCTGGTCCAATTATGACGGGTTACACCCAAATCATGAATGATTATTATGATCGGGAAATTGATGCCATTAATGAACCCTATCGTCCTATTCCTTCGGGCGCAATTTCTTTAAAGCAAGTGATTGCTCAAATTTGGTTTTTATTAATTGTCGGTATGGAGATCGCTGTGTCTCTGGACTTTTGGGCTGGACATGAATCTTTTACTGTGACTAAAATTGCTGTGATTGGGGCATTTTTGGCATATATCTATTCTGCTCCACCTCTAAAACTTAAGCAAAATGGCTGGTTGGGTAGCTATGCGTTGGGAGCCAGCTATATCACTTTGCCTTGGTGTGTGGGTCATGCTTTATTTGGTGAACTCAATTGGAAAGTTGTAGCAATCACTATGTTTTATAGTTTGGCAGGCTTAGGCATTGCCATTGTTAATGATTTTAAGAGCGTTGAAGGCGATCGCACTTTGGGTTTGAAATCTTTACCTGTAATGTTTGGGGTAAATCGCGCGGCATTGATCTCGGCGATCATGATCGATGTATTTCAAATAGGTATAGCTGCTTATTTAGTTACCTTGGGCGAACAACTCTATGCAAGTGTTTTAATGCTGTTGATTATTCCCCAGATTACATTCCAGGATATGTATTATTTAAGAGACCCACTTAAAAATGATGTTAAGTATCAGGCAAGTGCTCAACCTTTTTTGGTAATTGGGATGCTAGTTGCAGGTGTTGCCATGGGACATGCGGGAATTTGAAGAGAACCTTAACATGACTGAGTTTCCAAAGATTGGTATTGGCACATGGGCTTGGGGGGATAATTTATTTTGGGATTATGCTCAAGCCAATGATAAAGAGCAGGTGAGAAATGCATTTTTGACTTCCCTAGAATCAGGGATTACATTTTTTGATACGGCTGAAGTCTATGGCTTAGGGGAATCTGAGCGATTAATTGGCAAGTTTCTTCAGGAAATAGGGGTTAAGTCTCAAAATGTGCAAATTGCAACCAAGTTTATGCCATTACCTTGGCGATTTAATGCCCAAAACATTAGAGATTCTATAACTGCTAGTCTAAACCGTTTACAACTAAATACGGTGGCGTTGTATCAGGTACACCAGCCAGTGAGCTTTTTAATCAGTCAAAAAACTTTAATGCAGACCTTAGCTGATGAAGTTAAAACAGGCAGAATTGCGGCAGTAGGTATTAGTAATTATTCGGCTAGCCAAATGCGAGAAGCTCATACATATCTGACACAAGAGGGGGTAAAACTGGCAGTCAATCAAGTGCGCTATTCACTATTGGATCGAGAAATTGAAACTAATGGCATTTTGGCGACAGCCAAAGAGCTAGGTGTGACAATTTTGGCATATAGCCCCCTTGCCCAAGGTTTATTGACAGGTAAGTATAGAAATAGTGGAACCACTATCCGCCCCACAGGTGCAAGGAAAATAGACCCAAGGTTTAAACCTGTAGGCTTAACCAAAATTGAACCGTTACTACAACTGCTTGAAGAAATAGGAGCTAAATATAATCGATCTCCTGCTCAGATTGCCTTGAATTGGTTGATTTATCAAAGTAAGTCCCAGAGCCAAGTGATCCCAATTCCAGGTGCTAAAACTGCGAGTCAAGCTCGTGAAAATGCAGGGGCATTAGGTTGGTCTATTAGTCCTGAAGAAAATCTGTTACTAGGTAAGTTGGGGAAGTATGCCTAAAAATACTGAACTCTGCATGTTGCCAAGGAAATTTAGCTTGATAACTCGATAACTTGGAAAGGGAGTGAGCAGAAAATATTAACTGAACCCAACCAGCTTATTTGAAGCATGTTAGCTTTGATCCGATGTCTTGCTTCTGTAAACCTGAACACTCTCTTGCTCATTAGGATCATTACGAGATACTATGGCGATCGCCGCTTCAGTATTACTCAAGTTTCTAGGCTGGTGAGGCACACCTTCGGGAATAAATATAAAATCCCCCTCTGTATTTACAACTGACTTTGCTAGATTTTCTCCGTATAAAGTCTCTACTTTGCCCTTTAAGAGATATATTGCTGTTTCAAAACCCTTATGAAAATGTGGTTCAGCGGCAGAACTCGGAGGTATTACCACCATATTCATAGAAATTCCTTTGGCTCCAACGGTCAACCCCGATATGCCGACATAATTAGGTAGTTTCTGAATTGTATCTGTAGTAATTTCTGGTCTGACGGTAACGATATCCTTATCCATGATTACACCAAGTTTGTCTATACCTCTATTCAATCATAATGGTTAGGCTGGGATAAGATTAGGGAAATACAAAATCTATACTTTTTACACCTACATAAATCATGACTCCTGAATCTATTAAGGAAAAAATTGCAGTGATCGCTTTGAAACGCTCAGTACTAATTCAGCTTTCTAATCGTGAAGATTTAGGTAATCTAACTATAGATGTGGTGCAGGCATTGGAAGAAATTAATGACTTGATTGCTGATTTTCAAAAAACCTTCCCCGATTTAGCCATTAGTTAAACCCATGAGCTTATATTTGTATGCGATCGCTAACGGGCAAGACCTTGAAAAACTCAAAAACAGCCTAAAAATCGAGGGGATGAATCAACAGCCTGTCCAATTTCAGGAGATCGATCCCTTCACGCTTGTATATAGTGAAGCACTACAGGAGAGATATCTTGCCAGTCGCGCTAATTTATTGACCCACGAACGGGTAATTGAAGCCGTAATGAAGGTGGATGTTTACAATGTACCTTTACCCTTGCAATTTGGCTTAGTGGTTGATGACTGGGCGGAGGTAAAACAAAAACTAATTGAGGGGCATCAATCGGATTTAAAGGATTTATTAAACAAGCTGCAGGGAAAGAGGGAAGTGGGGATTAAATTATTTTGGGATCAAATTGCTGAGTTGAATTTAATCCTGGGTGAAAATACTGAATTGAACCAGAAACGAGAGTCGCTAATGGGTAAAACCTTGAGTATGGATGCAGCGATCGCTATTGGCAAAGAACTAGAATCGGCACTAAACCAAAAACGGGAAGAAATTGTTGGCACTTTTTTGGAAGTTCTCCAACCCTTGAGCTATGAATATGTGGTGGGAGATTTGCTGACAGAAAACATGCTCTACAATGCCGCTTTTCTAATTGCATGGGATCGAGAATCAGAATTTGCGATCGCTATTGAAAACTTAGATGCCAAGTACGATCATCGCTTACGCATACGCTATAACAACTTTACCGCCCCATTTAATTTTGTGAACTTGGGGCAGCCTTAGCTTAAGTTTATTAACTTAAAATCAGTCTATTCTTCAGTTTCTTCCTCAGCATCGGGTTGAGGATAGATAAATCCAGTATTATTGCCAGTTAGGATTGATTTACCTAAAGACAGAGCCTTGGCTGCGGAGACAGCGGCTTTACGTTTCCATGCGGCTTTACGAATATCACGCTTTGACTTTGAGGTGCGTTTCTTGGGGACTGCCATGATTAAGCTAAACTAATTTTTACAGAATTACTATCTTATACTAACTAGCTACTTTCTGCCAATTAAAAGTTTGCCAATCAAAAATTATGATTCCCCAAAAGCTAAGCCTGACAAATTTCTTGAGCTATCAAAATCTGGCTTTGGATTTTTCGGGCTTGCATATTGCCTGTATTTGTGGTGCCAATGGAGCGGGTAAATCTTCATTATTAGAGGCAATGACTTGGGCATTATGGGGGATCAGTCGTGCCAATAGCGAAGATGACATGATTTATGTCGGAGCAAAGGAGGCAAAGGTAGATTTTGTCTTTAAGGCGCAGGGACAGATTTATCGGATTATTCGGACTCGCCCCAAGGGTAGTGCAGGTTCACTGGAATTTCAAATTAAAAATAACGAACAGTTTAAGTCTCTGACCGAACGGGGATTGAGGGCAACGCAGCAAGTGATTATTGCCCACCTCAAAATGGATTACAGTACTTTTGTCAACTCTGCCTACTTACGACAGGGACGGGCTGATGAATTTATGCTAAAACGTCCTAGCGATCGCAAGGCTGTACTCGCAGAAATGTTAAATTTAGGGCAGTATGATGAACTCAGTGAAAAGGCAAAGGATATTACCAGAATTTGTAAAGGTGAAATCACGGCATTAGAAAATGCCCGGCAAAACCTAGAAACCCAAATTACTGCGGGCGCACACATAGATTCTGATTTGCAAACTCTAACTTCAGAATTGGAGCAGGTTCAAGCTCAAGATGCTGTGACTCAACAACAGTTAGTGGTTCTTCAACAAACACAACAACAACGGCAAAACTGGGAGCAAAGATGGCAATGGCAGCAGCAACAAACTCAACAATTGAACTCAGAGATCGCAAGGTTACAGCAACAAGTCGATCAGCAATATCAGCAAATTAAAAATCTAGAGAATCTACTAAATCATCAAGAAACAATTACGAATCAATATCGGCATTATCAGCAATTAGCTAACCAAGAAGCAGCCTATAACCACAAACTCCAGCAATATCAAAAAATTAGTGGAGATCGCACACACATACAACAACAGTTAGCAGAAAAGAAAAGCGAACTCAATGGCAGCCTACGTCATTATCAGGCACAGCTAGAGTTAATAATGCAGCAAAAACAAGACCTGCAAAATATTTTAAATAAAGCTCCAGAAATTGAATCGGTGATCGCCCAGTTGCAACAGGCAAAAATTAAGCTCCAAGAAGTCGAGGAACTGCAGATCAAGTCTGTACCCCTATACCAACGTCGGCAAGTTTTGCAAAGAACCATTGATCGAGAAATTGCTCAAATCCATGCCCAACTAGATCAAATTCAGAAACAGCAGCAACTACTGCGATCGCAAGCTCAACCCAATTTAATCCATAATTTACAGGGACTAGAGCAGCAAATTAAAATTCTGGAAAAAAAGCAAGTTTACCAACAACGAGTCCATGAAAAAGGGCTGGAAAGACGAGATTTCCTCAATCGGCTAAAAGAGCGTCAACTAGACTGTGAACAAAGGATTCAAGAGCAACAAACTAAATCCCAGCAACTACAACAACCTGATACTCCCTGTCCCCTATGCGATCGCCCCTTAGATCAGGCACATTGGCAGATAATTGCCCAAAAACACCAGGTACTATCCCAAGAATTGCAGGCGGAGCTTTGGATTATTAAAGAACAACAAAGTGCTTCAGAGTGTGAAATTCAAGTTCTGAGAGATGAGTACCGCCACCTTAAAGAAGAGCTAGAACAATTAAATCCGCTTTTACAAAAAAAAGGTAACCTCGAGGCACAGTTAACATCCCATCACCAAGCTGAATCTAAGCTCCAAGGATTAGACCAAGACATCCAAGCCTTACAACACAAACTTGATCGCCAAAACTTCTGCACTGACGATCGAAATAATGATCAAAATGATGCTCAAACGGAATTGCAATTAATAGAAGCCAGCCTATCCAGCCTTAACTATGATGAAAAAAATCATGCCCTTGCCCGTGGGGAAGTAGAAAGATGGCGATGGGCAGAAGCCAAAGTCAATGAGCTTAAAACCTCTCGCCGTCAGTGGGAAAGCCTATCTATAAAAATTCCAGAACTGCAAGCCCTCATCCAAAAATTAGCGCACCATTTGCACACCAATACCATTGATCTGGAATTACAACAACGTCTTGAAACCTGCGATCGCACCCTTGAACAAATTAACTACGATCCCGATCAGCATCAAGAAATTAGAACCCAGAAAGAACAAGCTCAGCCTTTTTTGCTGCAATATCAAGAATTAAACTTGGCACAACAGCAGTACCCTAACCTGCTCGCCGAATTTCAGAAAAATCAAAACCTGATGAGCGATCGCACTGTAGAACTGCAAAGGATCACCACCGAAATTAGGAGCCTAGAGCTTAGTCTTCAGGAAACCCCCGATCCCTCAAGTCAAATTCAAGACCTTCAAGGGCAAATCATAAACAGGCGATCGCATTTAGATCATCTAATTGGGGAAATCGGTAGGCTCCAAGCCGCCCAAACCCAGCGTCAATATCTGCTCAATCAATTGCAACAGGTTACTGCTCAAATTAGCCAAACCCAAAAACGCCAACTCATACACCAAGAACTACAGCAAGCATTTGGCAAAAATGGGATTCAAGCATTAATGATTGAAATAATTCTGCCCCAAATTGAAGCCGAGGCTAACCGCATTCTCTCGACGCTGAGCAACTACCAGTTAAACGTCAGATTTATTACCCAAAAAGCAGGTAAAAAAGCTGATAAAGTCATAGACACCCTAGAAATTGAAATTGCCGATAGTCGTGGTACCCGTCCCTACGAAACCTACTCTGGGGGCGAAGTATTTCGGATTAATTTTGCAATTAGGTTAGCACTAGCAAGGATTACTGCCCAACGTATGGGTGGAACGCTACAAACCTTAATTATTGATGAAGGCTTTGGTACCCAAGATTCTGAGGGTTGCGATCGCCTACTTTCTGCTATTAATGCCATAGCTTCAGACTTTGCCTGTATCCTAGTAATTACCCATATGCCCCAACTCAAAGAAGCATTTAGCACCCTAATTGAGATCACAAAAACTGAATCAGGTTCAAAAATCAACCTTCTGGTTTAGAATAGCTCTAAGCTTGCAATTCATCACTAGCCTGCTACCATGCCATACTAGGAGATAACTGTAAATTCAGTACCAATGAACGAGAACCCCAACACTCACACTCTGCTAATTACAGATACTAAAGGCACTAGAAAAGTGGCTCTCAAAGAGCTAAAGTACACCTTGGGCAGAGATATTAGCAATAATATTAGTATTAACTCTAAGTATGTCTCACGCCAGCATGCCGTCTTGCTTAGAATCCCCGGCAGTATCGCTGGTACTCATCTCTATCGCATTATTGATGGAGACCTATCTGGTAAACCTAGCGTCAATGGTGTCATTATTAATGGCAATACTAAAGTTGCTTCCTACGAGCTATCCCACGGCGATGTGATCTCCCTTGCCCCAGATGCTCAAATCACCTACCTAATTGGCGAAACAGTTGGGATGGAGGTTTCAAAAATTGGCAGACATCAAAACACTGGCGGCAGCGATGAATCTGACACATTAATTAATGAAATTAAAGTTAGACGAACTCAATAATTTACTCATTAATCTACTATGGGATTTTTTGACTCTGACATTGTGCAGCAAGAAGCTCGTAATCTGTTCCAAGATTATCAAGCACTCATAGAACTAGGCAGTAATTACGGTAAATTTGATCGAGAAGGCAAAAAACTATTCATTACTAAAATGGAAGAAATGATGGATAGGTTTGCAATTTTTACCAAAAGATTTGAGCTATCTGACGACTTTATGGCACAAATGACTATGAAGCAAATGCAAAGTCAGTTAGGTAATTTTGGGGTCACTCCCCAGCAAATGTTTGAGCAGATGCACGTTACCCTAGAGCGTATGAAATCCGAACTTGGTGACTGATTTGCCTTAATAAATAGTTTCGACTTGGACATCGATGGTGCCAGGGGTACTGATACGGATAAATTTACGATTTTCTACCTGTAAAGGTTCGCCACAACTAGGGCAGTAAAATTGGCTACTAACGGTTGCTGTAGAGGTATGTTCGCACACGGGACAACTACTAGTAACAATGCTTCTACCGACCCACCATTGCAAAGCGATCGCCCCAATTACTGGCAACGCAATTAAAATCCCAATTAAAATAAAAATAGAGTTAACAATCCAGCCCAAGCCCAAAAAACTTAGTCCCCAAATCACCAAAAATGTGGTCAGCCAAAATCTGATCCCCCCAAATCGGTCATTATTATTACCACTATTAAAGGTATAAAATCTCATCGCCTTTACCTACTTTATTGTTATTTCATCATACCCCTTAGGTTTGAACTACAGGTAGAGTTAACCGTTTTGATCTAGTAGGGTTTTTCTCTGATAGTTTCTCCAGTATCTTATTGAATCTCTATGGTGATCATAGATGACAAGTTGGCACGGGCAAAGCTAATTCAGGTATACTGATCTCTTGAATTTAGCTATAAAATCTCACAAAATCTCTCGCAAAATTAAAATCACAGATTTAAAGTCACAAAATTAAAGAAAGAGGCGATCGCAAACTATGGTGATGATCGAAACAAAAGCAGAACGCATGGTAATTAACATGGGACCTCATCATCCCTCCATGCACGGTGTACTCAGGCTTATAGTTACCCTTGATGGGGAAGATGTTGTAGATTGTGAGCCAGTATTGGGTTATCTCCATAGAGGCATGGAAAAAATTGCTGAGAACCGCACTGTAGTTCAGTATTTACCCTACGTCACCCGATGGGACTACCTTGCCACCATGTTTACCGAGGCAATTACGGTAAATGCCCCAGAAAAATTGGCAAATGTCCCTGTTCCCCGCCGTGCTAGCTATATTCGCATGATTATGCTAGAGCTTAGTCGCATTGCTTCCCATTTGCTTTGGCTAGGAACTTTTATGGGTGATATTGGTGCCTTAAGCCCATTTTTCTATACTTTCCGTGAACGGGAAATGGTTTACGATCTGTTTGAAGCAGCTACAGGGATGCGGATGATGCACAACTACTTCCGTATTGGTGGTGTTGCCGCAGATTTACCCTATGGATGGGTTGATAAATGTGAAGACTTTTGTAATTACTTGACACCCAAAGTCGATGAATACGAAAAACTAATTACAAACAATCCTATTTTCCGCAAACGGGTAGAAGGATTAGGTACAATCGGTCGCGAGGAAGCAATTAACTGGGGACTTTCGGGACCAATGCTGCGTGGCTCTGGCGTAAATTGGGATTTGCGTAAAGTCGATCACTACGAACTCTACGATGAGCTAGATTGGCAGGTGCAAACTGAAACTGGTGGTGATTGCCTTGCCCGCTACTTGGTTAGAGTCCGAGAAATTCGTGAATCTACGAAAATGGTACTTCAGGCATTAAAACAACTTCCCGGTGGCTCCTACGAAAATCTAGAGGCACAGAGAGTATTAGCTGGTCCTAAAAGTGAGTGGAATGCCTTTGACTATCAGTTTATTGGCAAAAAATCTTCGCCTACATTTAAGGTACCTGAGGGTGAGCATTATGTGCGAGTAGAAGCTCCAAAGGGTGAGTTGGGCGTGTATTTAATTGGTGAAGATAACATTTTCCCCTGGCGGTTTAAGATTCGTCCACCTGGATTTGTAAACTTGCAGCCGTTACCCGAACTTGTAAGAGGTTCAAAAATTGCAGATTTAATGGCAATCTTAGGTAGTGTTGATATTATTATGGGTGAGGTTGACCGCTAATGAATACAGGTATTGATTTACAGAGATCGCTAATTGAATTGCTAACAGGACTGGGACTACCCTTTGGTCTGGCTAAGGTAATTTGGATGTTAATTCCCATGGTGGTAATTGTTTTGGGCGTTACGGTTGGAGCATTAGCCTGTACTTGGTTGGAACGTAAAATTTCCGCAGCGATGCAACAAAGAATTGGACCAGAGTATGCCGGACCCTTTGGAATTTTGCTACCCCTAGCCGACGTGGGCAAGTTATTAATTAAACAAGATATTATTCCGGCCAAAGCTGATCCGATCCTGTTTACCTTGGGTCCGCTTTTAGTATTTATTTCGATATTTCTTTGTTATTTAGTTGTACCGTTTGGGCAGAATTTACTGATTTCCGATCTGGGTACAGGTATATTTTTTATCATCGCTATTTCCAGTATTTCGCCCATTGGCTTACTCATGTCTGGGTATTCCTCCAATAATAAGTACGCCTTAATTGGTGGTTTAAGAGCCGCAGCGCAATCAATTAGTTATGAAATTCCCCTAGCTCTTGCAGCTTTAGCGATCGCCATGATGTCCAATGGACTCAGTACCGTTGATATTGTCAATCAGCAAGCAAGTTATGGCATTTTGTCTTGGAATATTTGGCGGCAACCTGTGGGTTTTATGATCTTTGCGATCGCTGCCCTTGCGGAATGTGAACGTTTACCCTTTGACTTACCTGAGGCTGACGAAGAACTGGTAGCAGGCTATCAAAATGAGTATGGCGGCATTAAATTTGCCCTGTTTTATGGTGGTTCCTACGCTAACCTACTTTTGGCTGGTCTGCTGGTGGCAATTTTGTACCTAGGTGGTTGGGAGTTACCTTTCCCCATTGATACAATTTCTGGCTTTTTAGGAATTAGCCCTAATGCAGGATGGTGGCAAGTTATAGCTGCGACGTTGGGAATTACGATGACCTTACTTAAAGCTTATTTCTTTATCTTTTTTGCTGTGTTATTACGCTTTACTGTACCAAGGGTTAGAATCGACCAACTACTAGACTTAGGCTGGAAGTTTTTATTACCCATTGGCTTAGTTAATCTTTTATTGACCGCCGCTCTAAAGTTGACTTTCCCCTTTGCCTTTGGTGGTTAGTTATTGATCTGCAATTTTGCAATTTATTTTGCAACTATTTATCTTGCAACTTTAAAAAAGGTTGAAGGCTCGTCTTTCAGCTTTTTTTATGAGAAGCAATACTTTAAAAAGGATACTTGTTAAAATCTCTGCTGATTTATAGTTTTTACTAGCTTTGGTAATCTTCTGGTAGCAAAAGCCGATCTGTAGTAATTTCACTAAAAACCACATCTTCATAGAGATTTTCAATTTCTGTAGTTAAGTCTATGGACTTTAATTCAAGGCGATCTCCAGATTTATAGGATTGCTGAACCCAAAGATTCTCAGAATTGCGGCGAAAACATTTTACGTTCATCCGATTCTGAGAAACTATGACATATTCTTGCAAAGATTCAATCTGACTATAATCCTCAAATTTTTCATTTTGATCAAAGTTTGCTGTACTAGGAGATTGCACTTCAATAATTAAGCAGGGTGACTTTTTAAAGTAGTTGTACTTAGTATCCTCTGGATCACAAGTTACCATCAGATCAGGATAGTAATAAATATCCAATTTATCAATCCTGACTTTCATGTCAGAAGCATAAACTCGACAGCCTTTAGCTCGCAGATGATTTCTAATTAAAATGTACAAGTTTCCAGAAACTGCATTGTGAGAATCGCTTGCTCCAGACATAGCATAAACATATCCCTGCTTATACTCATGCTTAGTTTGGCTAAGGTGTTCCCGTTTCATATATTCCTCAGCCGAAATATAGTTAATATCTTGTAGTGCAATCATACTAATTAGTAATCCCCAATTAATTCCAAATTAATTTCAATGGCTTCTTTGATTTTATACTGAATTTTATTTCCCATTTCATACCATGACAATATCCAATATCCCCATAGCAATGACGATCGCTGGCTCAGATAGTGGTGGTGGTGCTGGGATTCAAGCTGACCTAAAAACCTTTGCCTTTCATTGTGTGCATGGCACCTGTGCTATTACCTGCGTCACGGCTCAAAATACCTTGGGAGTTAACCGTGTTGATGCGTTACCTATAGAGAGTATAACTGCTCAAATTCAATCTGTAGTTAGCGATATTGGCGTTCAAGCAGTCAAAACAGGAATGCTATTGAACCAAGAAATAATTACCGCAGTGGTTCAGCAACTTAGATACCTAAACTTAAAAAATGTGATTGTTGATCCCGTTATGGTATCTCGCACAGGTGCAAAATTATTAAATGACGATGCGATCGCTACAATTAAAAATCTCCTGATTCCCCAAGCCACAGTTACTACTCCTAACCTCTACGAAGCTGAAATTCTAAGTAATTTAACTATTAATACGCTCTCCGATATGCAAACAGCGGCTGAGGCAATCTATAAACTTGGAGCTAAGGCGGTATTAGTCAAGGGCGGCGGAATGGCAGGCGAACTTAAGGGCGTTGATCTGTGGTTTGATGGCGAAAACTCAGAGGTTCTAAAAACTGAATTCATCAATACAACTAATACTCATGGTACAGGTTGCACCCTCTCTGCTGCGATTACTGCCAATTTAGCCTTAGGCAAATCTCCCTTAGAGTCGGTGATCCAAGCTAAAAACTATATCACCAATGCTTTGAAATTTAACCTAGCGATCGGGCAGGGACAGGAACCAGTGGGACATTTTTTCCCGTTACTAATTACTCCCTAAGCTTTAGATTTTTATTAGGTGTAAACTTACGATGTAGAATGTTAAATTATTACTACATAAAATAGCTTATTAGGATAAAAATTTATGGCAGGTACTACTGGAGAACGTCCGTTCTCAGATATTATTACAAGTGTTCGTTACTGGTTAATTCACAGTCTGACTATCCCCGCTTTATTTTTAGCTGGATGGCTGTTTGTACAAACTGGTCTTGCTTACGATATTTTTGGTACGCCCCGCCCCAATGAATACTATACTAACGATCGCCAAGAGGCTCCCATTCTCCGCGATCGCTACGATGCTAATCAAGAAATTCCTAACTACAATAAATAATATATAAATTTTCTATCAGTTGTTATGAGCAATCCCAACCTTCCTGTTCAATATCCTGTTTTTACCGTTCGTTGGCTAACTATTCATGCTCTAGGAGTACCTTCTGTATTCTTCCTCGGAGCGATCACAGCCATGCAATTTATTAGTCGCTAATTAGTCGCTGAAAACCTATTAAATACCCAAGATATTACTATGGCTGAAAAAAATCCTAATAGCCAACCTGTAGAGTTGAATCGCACTTCACTCTTCCTTGGCTTACTCTTAATTTTTGTAACTGTACTACTTTTCTCTAGCTACTTCTTTAATTAGAAATTCAAATAAAATTAATCAACGGAGAATCATTAAATGCAACAAGGTGGACGTATCCCTCTATGGTTAGTAGCAACAGTCGCTGGCACTGGCATACTCACATTAGTAGGTGTATTCTTTTATGGCTCCTATGTCGGACTAGGTTCGGCAGGCTAATTTAGATATTATCTAAAATCAAACTTGCTTAAGTCAAAAAGTGAAAATAAAAAAGCGTCGGAAGTTCTCTAGGATCTGACGCTTTTTAATGTTTTTATTATGTGAAAAAATAAAATGTGAAACTAATAATGAAAGTGCACTTAAGCTTGACGTTCAATATATAGGAACAAAGAGGTGATTGCTACCGCAGGAAAGACAAGACCAGTGAGTAGAACAAAAATAGGTGGTAAGTAACTAGCAGCCATGAGGTTTATCCTAAAATTTTTAAAGTTTACTTGAATATAGAATACCAATAAGTGATGAAACCTATATTTTAAGATTAGTTACATATTTTCTTATCCAATAATTTTCTGGGCAATTTTTTGAGCGATCTTTAGGCTAAGTCACAACCTTCAATCCTTAGCTGGATAATTAAGGTCACTAGTAACATTGATGTTGTGATTATGAATAAAATTCTGTTCAGCGATCACTTTACCCTCGTTCATTAAATAATCAAAGAAAGTCTTTGCCACAATTGATAATTGCTTACCCGCAGGATAAATGACATACCAGTGACGGCGAATGGGAAAATGCTCCACATCTAAAACAGCTATTTCATTATTCATATTTTCTGAGGTTAGGGTATGACGAGACAGCACAGAAATACCTAGTCCGCCAGCGATCGCCTGCTTAATAGCCTCATTACTACCCAGATCGAGTTTGACCTTAACCTTAATATTCTGTTCATCAAATAACTTTTGCACTGCCTGCCTTGTCCCGGAACCCGGTTCCCTCATAATAAATAGCTCATCTGCTAAGCGTTGGAGTGGAATATTTGTTTCTTTTACTAAAGGGTGCGATCGCGGAGCCAGAACAACTAAAGGATTTTCTAAAAATGAATGGACGTTAATATCAAAGTCCTCAGGTAGCTGACTCATAACATATAGATCGTCTTGGTTATTTAACATGCGCTCAGAAATCCGTTCATGGTTAGTAACCTTTAGGGAAATATCTATACCTGGATAACGTTGCGAAAATAAGCCCAGTAATCGGGGAATTATGTATTTTGCCGTAGTAATTACCGATAAACGCAAAACTCCCCGCTTTAGTCCCTTTAAGTCAGCAATCTTACTTTCAAATTCAGAAAGCCGATCAAATAACTCCTTACAGGTTCCAAACAGTTCTTTACCTGCTGTTGTAAGATACAGTCGCTTACCAACTTGTTCAAATAGGGGAAGTCCAACTGCCTTAGACAATTGCTTTACCTGCATAGAGACCGTAGGCTGGGTTAAAAATAACTCCTCTGCTGCCCTTGTAAAGCTATTATGTCGAGCAACTGCCTCAAAAACCTTTAACTGATGGAGTGTAGCCTGTCTCAACTGATGTATCCCGCCAATATTATAGATATATCTCTATCATCGTAAGCCAAATCAATTAAATTTACAATATTAAATTAACAATGTACTTCAAAAATTTAGTACTCCTATATAAATGCACTGGTCTAATTAACCAGCGATCGCCTGTTCTGATATAGCACTTGACTGCATTTTGGTCTGGGCAGGAATTGGAATGTATGGAGTTTCAGCACCTTGTTTTAAGTATTCAGTGAGTTGGCTTTCAATTTGATCCCGCACAATTTGGCGATATTCCAAGAAATGCTCATTATGAGCGCAGGCTGCTAAATAATGTTCTAGCACTCTAGGATTTTTTCTGGCAATGTCAAACAAATGATGCCAAAATTTCCAACGAGTTTCCCGTTTTATGCCCTGTCGCCAAATCACAATTAGTAAAGCTTTAACAATTTTCAAATCTGGAGCTTTAGCAGGAGCAGTCCAAGAGGCACAACCCATCATCAAAAAGCAACGATAGGTACGATCTAAATATTTAACTGGATCGTACAAAGCGCAAAATGCTTCTATATATTCCCTCGCAATATCTTCCAAAGGACGAGTTGCAACAAAATTCATCAATGTAGTCTGGTTAATATTCCCATCGGTATTTTCCCTTAGCCTCCCTTCTTTTTGTAACCGATGCCATAGGGCAGTATTGGGTAATGCTTGTAACATCGCAAAGGTAGTAGAGGGAATAGCAGCTAATTCAGCAAATCTGACAATGCGATCGCCTGCTCCCAATTTTTCGCCATCAAAGCCAATGATAAATCCTGCCATCGGACGTAATCCGGCTTTAATAATACTTTGGACGGCATCGATCAATGAGCCACGGGTATTTTGAAACTTTTTAGTTAACTGTAAACTATCTTCATCGGGGGTTTCTATACCCAAAAACACTGCCGCAAAGCCACATTCCACCATAAGCTCCATGAGTTCAGAGTCTTGAGCTAAATCCACCGATGCCTCTGTATCAAAACGGAACGGATATTGATGTTCAGCCATCCAGATTTTTAATGCCTGTAATAGCAACTTAACATTACGCTTGTTGCCAATAAAGTTGTCATCGACCATGAATACGCCCCTTCTCCAGCCGAGATCATAGAGATAATCTAGTTCTGCTAATAACTGAGCAGGGGTTTTAGTTCGAGGTTTGCGCCCATAGAGAACGATAATGTCACAAAATTCGCATTGAAATGGACAGCCACGGGAAAACTGCACCGACATCATATCGTAGGCATCTAGTTCTAATAAATCAAACCGGGGAATTGGCGTACTGGTAACGTCGGGCTTTTCACTAGTGCGGAACATTCCTGACGTCTCACCCCGTTCTACTGCCTCAACGAACATGGGTAGGGTAATTTCACCTTCATCTAAAATTAAAAAGTCTGTACCGACATCTTGAACTTCGTGTGGAACTGATGTGGGATAAGGTCCACCGATCGCTACTAATTTACCCCGCCGTTTTGCTTCTTTTATTTGATTAATTAAATCTGCTTTTTGGACAATCATTGCCGACATAATCACTATATCTGCCCATTCCCATTCAGCTTCGGTGACTTCGCGAATATTGCGATCGACTAACTTAAATTCCCAAGTTTGCGGTAGGATGGCGGCGACAGTTACTAATCCTAAGGGTGGAAGTAAAACCTTGCGATCAACCATTTCTAGTATTTTTTCGTATGACCAAAAGGTTTTAGGAAATAAGGGATAGATTAGTAAGGTACGCATTATTTAGCTTTTGATCCTCATAGAGCCAATTAATTAGAAAGACTTAGCAAATTATCTTTAGGTTTAAGGACTTATAATCCCTTGTGTACTCAATACAGCCTATTGAAGATACAACTGCTACAAAGTGGTGTGGAGCGAAGCCCCACGTGGAGGTTCCACCCCTACACCTCGTATTAAACAAACCTGCAACAAGCTGTAAGAATATCTAGATTTATTCCAGAAATATTCTTAAATATTGCTTAGATATTACCGAAGATTAACTAATATTACAGTACTTGCCCTAATCTGAGCCTTTAACTGTTAAAACTTATACTAAATCTCGTCCAAAGGGGAAAAGAGCCAAAGGTACTAGCTTAATGTGCTGTATGCCGAAGGGAATCCCAATAATCGAGATGAATAAAGGAATGGCATGGGTAATATGAGCTAGAGCGATCGGAATACCAAAAAATATGACCCAAATAATATTAAATACAGTACTTAAAGGGCTGTAGGCATGGGGAGATTCCACTAACTGCTTGCCAAATGGGGTCATAGTTGCTGCCCCAAGTTTTATGCACTGCAACCCAAAGGGAATGCCAATGATAGTTAGACATAGCAGCAAACCGCCGACCATATAAACAATTCCAACAATCAGACCACCACAGATTAGCCAGAGGATATTTAAGATTAAACTCATTTTGCCAAATTTTTCACGCTATAACCCTACATAAATAGTCTGCCTTAACCTACTCCCTTCCGAATAAAAGAATACAGTAATAGGTTTTTCAAAGACTGAGAGCGCAAATTTAATACTATTTTATGAGTAGAATCAGACTATAGGCGCAGTCCCACACACCAACCTATCCCTTAGCAGTGAAACAGGCTGTAGCTAACTTAAAAGAAGAAAAATCACCATAATAAACAGAATAGAGACATTACTTTTTAACAAATTTCTAAAGCCGCTCAAGGCTGTTAGTATTATAGGCTTAATAAAATATCCCTAAGTCTGAGAAGTTTTAAGAAAGCGTAGGATAGTCAATATAGCCCTCTGCTCCGTGGGTATAAAAAGTTGATTGATCGGGTGGATTTAAGGCTGATCCAAGACGGAACCTTTCCACTAAGTCTGGATTGGCAATAAACGGTACCCCATAGGCAATTAGGTCTGCTTCACCGTTAGCGATCGCTGCTTCCCCAGTTTGTTGATCGTAACCACCATTGAGCATGTATAAACCCTTAAAAATTTTGCGTAAATGGGGAGAAACTCTTGTGCCTTCGGCAGCTAAAGGATGTCCGGGTAGAGCTTCTAAAATATGTAAATATGCTAAACCAAAGGCATTTAATTTTTCCACAGCATAGGTAAATGTGGCAACAGGATCACGATCGCTCATATCATTGTAAGTATTCGTTGGGGAAAGTCTTAGGGCGACTCGATCACCACCGATCGCATCCACCACAGCACCCGTAACTTCCAATAGAAACCTGGCACGATTCTCGATACTACCCCCATAGTCGTCGGTGCGTTGATTAGAGCCATCCCGTAAAAACTGATCGATTAAATAACCATTAGCTCCATGAATTTCTACGCCATCAAAACCCGCAGCGATCGCATTTTTAGCAGCAACCACATAATCTTGAACAATTTGGGGAATTTCAGCAATTTCTAAGGCACGGGGCGCAACATGGGGTTTCTTCCCAGAAGGAGTTGAAACTTCTCCTCTAATGGCGATCGCTGAAGCAGACACGGGCAGTTCCCCATTAGGTTGAAAATCGGGATGAGAGGCTCGACCCATGTGCCAAAGTTGCAAGTAAAATTTCCCACCTTTTTGATGTACTGCCTGCGTAATTAGCTGCCAAGCTTGAATTTGCGCCTCCGAATAAATACCGGGTGCACCAAACCAGCCTCTACCTTGGGGGGAAATATGAGTAGCCTCGGAAATAATCAGCCCTGCACTTGCTCGTTGGGTATAGTACTCCTGCATCAAGGCATTGGGAATTTCCCGTACATCCGCCCGTCCACGGGTAAGTGGTGCCATGACTATACGGTTGGCAAGTTCAAGATTACCAAGTTTAATCGGGGTAAATAGGTTTGGCGTACTCATAATTCAGGTCGGAATTTAGGTATAGAGTTGATATGTACTTAGGTGAATTAGAGATAAATCCGATTTAACTCGTAAATTTCAAGTTGATTCTGCAGTTCAATCTTAAATCTTGTCTAATACACTCTGTATTGCTTTGATAATACTCGTCTTTGGTAAAGCTCCCACGAGGGACTCAACTTTTTTCCCATCTTTGAAAATGATTAAAGTTGGAATGCTGCGAATACCGTATTGACTGGGAGTTTCTGAATTATCATCAACATTCAGTTTAACCACCTTAACACTGCCACTATACTCTTGGGCAATATCGGTCAAAATTGGGGCAATAATTTTACAAGGACCACACCAACTAGCCCAAAAATCTACGATCACAGGCAAATCGCTCTGGATTACTTCCTGTTCAAAGGTGCGATCGCTAATCTCTATGACCACATTTGCCGTTTCTATTAATTCCGTCATACAGTTTTTATTTTGTTCGATAGTTCGATTATCTCGAACAATTCTATTACTGTCAAGTACTGTCAAAGTGTAGGATTATGGTAGAACTTAGTTAAGGGAAATATACTCTCCCCTCTTTGCTTTTCTATCCCACTCTATCCCAACAATACTAACGCCAACCTGCTCGATCCATGATTTGTAGGGCAGTACGATTATTTTTCCCCAACTCCGAAGCATTAATTTCATCTTCTTTGAATTGTCCGTATCCTCCTAAAATTGGCTCAATGGGAACTCCACGCAGAACAGGATATTCGTTATTACTTAAAGCAAATATTTGTTGAGATTGATATTCAGTTAAATGCTCAATAAATTTAATGGCTGCTAAGCGATTCGGTGCATTTTTGGCAACTCCCGCCCCACTAACATTAATGTGGGTACCCCGATTGTTTTGGTTAGGAAAGAATATCCCAATCTTTGAGGCTACTTCTTGATCATCGGGCTTATTGGACTTTGCTAAACGGATTACATAGTAAGTATTTACAAGTGCCAAATCCGCAACTCCTGATGCTACAGCCTGAATTTGGGCAGTGTCATTACCTTCAGGTGGACGGGCAAAATTGCTAACAAACCCTTTAACCCAAGTTTCCGTATTTTTTGCACCTATACTTGCCACCAGTGATGCGACTAAAGACTGGTTATAGATATTATTGGAGGAGCGCACAATGATTTTACCACGCCATTTTGGTGATCCTAAGTCCTCGTAGGTGCTGAGTTTGGATGGATTGACCTTGCTTTTATTGTAAACAATTACCCTAGCTCGTTTAGTTAAGCCAAACCAATAACCTGAAGGCTCTCGTAAATTGGCAGGGATTCTGGTCTCAAGTAACCGTGAGCGAATAGGTTGGAGAATACCCGATTCCTGCGCTCGATAGAGATTACCTGCATCTACAGTTAAAATCACATCGGCGGGACTATTTGCCCCCTCACTTTTAATGCGCTCAATTAATTTGGCGGCATCAGCCTCGACTAAATTGATCTTGATTCCTGTTTTTTGCGTAAATGACTGATAAATACTATTGTCTGTGTCATAGTGTCGGGCGGAATAGAGGTTTAAAACCCCTGTAGTATTCTGTGCCAAAGAATCTTGGGAACCATAAAAATAGCTACTGGTAGTCAGAGCAAATGCCCCCAGAGGAAGAAGTCCAAGGAGAACACGCCGTGAAATTTTGTTCATCAAAATCGTCTCTAAATGATAATTATTATTAATAAGTTTAGCAAAATTCAAATTAATTGCAAGTTATTCGGCTTGAGTTGTCGATTTATTTGACTTTAGAGTAAGCATTTAACGAAGGTTGAAGGCAGTGTAAAATTCAGAGTAAAGTTTCTTCAAGTTAAATGAAAAAGATGGTGAACTCTGAAGGGTTGGCTAACACGGGTGTTCAAATGATGAATGCTGAGGAAACAAAGTTGTATGAGCGAATTCAAGCATTTTCATTAGATAAACCAGATGTTCAGTTGTCCTTTAGCAAAAGACTTGCAAGGGATAATGGTTGGTCATTACAGTATGCTCGGCAGGCTATTGAGGAGTACAAGAAGTTTGCTTTTTTGGCTATAGCATCGGGGCATCCAGTTACGCCTTCAGACCAAGTAGACCAAGTTTGGCATCTACACTTGACCTATACGCGATCGTATTGGGAAGAGTTCTGTTCGCAGGTTTTGCAAACATCGTTGCATCATGATCCAACTCTTGGCGGAGAGGCAGAAAATCAAAAATTTGATGATTGGTACAGTAGAACTCTGGAGAGCTACGAACGATTTTTTGGAGTAAAACCTCCAGCAGAGATTTGGTCAGCACCCAAAGATCGATTTGGACGCGATTTATATTTTGTACGAATTAACACTCAACAGAATTGGATCTTGTCAAAGTTGCAAGTTCAAAAAAAGGTAACCATTAGTATTGCTATTCTTTTTACTTTGATATTAAGTGTTTTTTACATAAGCAATTCTGAAAATAATATCAACCCATTGGCAGGGGCTTTAATCGTCGTTTTTTGTATTGCAACAGCATTTGGATTTATTCAATTTCTTTTAGGAATAGGAAGTCTTATGAAAAATCTTTCATTTCGTCCTACCATCGGAGTTTTTGGTGGCAGTGGTTGTGGCTCTCCTAGCTGTGGAGGGTGGAATAGTGGATGGGGCGATTCTAGTGGACATAGTTCTGGTGATTCTGGTGATAGTGGCTGCGGTGGTGGAGGTTGTGGAGGTTGTGGAGCTTGTGGAGGTTGATCGGAGTGAAGCAAGCCCACTAGTGCTTAAGCGCAACCCTCAAATGTCAAATTTTCTGAAAATGAACAACGAGTGTTCAGTACTTTCCGCCCTATTTTTTTACTTAAAAAGCAATTATGAGCAGAGGTGCCCTTAAGAATATGCAAAGGTTTTCAAACCCTGCGATCGCACTGATAACTTGACCCTAGCCCCAATGGGAATATGTTTAGAACTGCGGGCAAAAATATCCTGTCCTGAAGCAGTTCGCACACAGTAAATTAATTCTCGTCCCACAAATAGGCGATCGCGAATAGTTAAATGGTTGGATGATGGCATTTCTGCTAAAACTTCTTCTAGGACTATATCCTCTTGGCGAATCATAATTACCCCGTCTTGATATGGATTTGGGGACTCTTGATTTTGATCATTTTGTGCAGCGATGGCAAAGGTACCGATTTCTGTTTTCCAAATATCACCGTGACGCTGGGCGGAGAGAAAATTCGCTTGGGTCACAAATTCGGCGACAAATCTGGAAGCTGGTTCTTGATAAATGCGTTCAGGACTATCCAATTGTTCTAGTCTGCCATTTTTTATCACCGCCACCTGATCGGAAATTGCCATTGCCTCTTCTTGATCATGGGTAACAATAATTGTGGATATACCAGCAGTTTTGAGAATATCTCGTAATTCCTGACGCAGACGTAACCGAGTTTGGGCATCTAAATTACTTAAGGGTTCATCTAGCAAAATTAAAGCTGGATTGGGAGCGATCGCTCTGGCTAAGGCTACTCGTTGTTGTTGTCCCCCAGATAATTGATCGGGATAGCGGCGACCTAAACCTTCAAGGCGCACCATTTCTAATACCTGTTGAATGCGTTTTTGTTTATGGGGATGGCGACGCAAACCAAAGGCAATATTCTCATGCACAGTCAAATGGGGGAACAGAGCATAATCTTGGAAGACCATACCCACATTTCTCAGTTCAGGTGACATTAAATAATTATTACTTGCAACTAGGCGATCGCTAATGTAAATATTGCCAGTTTGGGGTTGTTCAAATCCAGCTATTAGACGCAGTAGAGTGGTTTTACCACAGCCCGATGGACCTAAAATACTTAAAATATCACCCAGATTTAAGGTTAGGGAAATACCATCTACCACCAAATTTTGATTAAAGGATTTTGAGAGGCTTTCTAATCTTAAAATTGGCTGGAAAATGGGGACTGAGGTCATGAAAACGCAGATATTTTACTTAATTAATAATTTGAGCTAGCTTCACCATATTACAATAGCTTTTGCAATTAATTCTCACTATGATTTACTAATGTCAATTTCGCCAAGCTGGAATCCTCAAGACTTGATCCGTTTGATAATTCGTCGAATAATTAGCCAGATTAATCCCTGGGCTTTTACGGTGATATGTGTAAGTGGTTTAGTTCTTATCCCGATTATTTGCGTGATTGGGGCTGGCTCAAGTAACTCTGTGGAAATATGGCAACATCTTGTCTCTACGGTTTTGCCGCTATACATTACCAATTCCTTGGTATTAATGCTGGGCGTGGGGGTAGGCGTTTTAGGCTTGGGGGTGAGTACAGCATGGCTAGTGACAATGTGTCGATTTTGGGGTGATCGCTGGCTAGAAGTTTTACTACTATTACCTTTGGCTGCTCCTGCCTATCTATTGGCATATGTTTATACTGAATTTTTGGCATACTATGGTCCCGTCCAAGGTGGATTAAGGCAGATATTTGGTTGGGAAAGTGCTTCGGATTACTGGTTTCCCAATGTGCGATCGCTGGCGGGGGCAATTATCCTTTTGGTTTTGGTGTTATATCCCTATGTTTATCTGATCGTACGGGCGGCATTTTTAGAACAGTCAGCCTGTAGTTTAGAAGCTAGCCGCAGTTTAGGCTGTAATCCTTGGCAGAGTTTCTGGCGGGTTGGACTACCCTTAGCTCGTCCTGCGGTGATGGCGGGATTGGCACTGGCATTAATGGAAACCCTTAACGATTTTGGTACAGTTGAATTTTTTGGGGTGCAGACTTTTACCACGGGGATATATCGAACTTGGTTTGGTCTAGGAGATAAAAATGCGGCATCCCAATTGGCAACGGTATTAATGCTATTTATTTTGGGCTTAATTTTCGTAGAGCTATACTCACGCCGACGGGCACGATATTTTTCCGTGAATCGATCTGGAAATATTTCTAAAAGTAAATATCAACTTTCGGGATTCAGAGCAGTGATCGCCATATTGATTTGTTTAATTCCTATTGTGTTTGGGTTTCTATTACCCGTGGGGCTATTACTAAAGATGACCCTCACTGCGGGCAGTACGATAATAAATGAAAGTTTTTGGCAGGTTTTCACAAATAGTATAGTCCTAGCGGTCATTACCGCCGCTTTAGGTGTTGTGCTAGCAGTGATCCTCGCCTATGGGAAAAGATTAAACCCTCACAATTGGCTCATTGGTTTTCCTGTGCGAGTAGCAGCTATGGGCTATGCGATCCCCGGCTCAGTCATTGCGGTGGGAATTTTAGTATCTATGGGTACAGTGGATAATGCCATTGATAGCTGGATGCGTCAATATTTCCAAGTTTCCACGGGCTTATTAATTAGTGGCACGATCGCCGCCTTGATTTTTGCTTATTTAGTCAGGTTTTTGGCAGTTTCATTTAATACGGTCGAAGCTAGTTTGGGAAAAATCAAACCCCACCTTGATGATGCCGCCCATAGTCTAGGCTCTAATTCCACTGACACTTTGCTAAGAGTTCATACTCCCATTATATCGGGTGGGCTAATTACGGCGATTATGTTAGTTTTTGTGGATGTGATGAAAGAACTACCCGCTACCTTAGTAATCCGCCCCTTTAACTTTGACACTTTAGCTGTGCGAGTTTATCAATATGCCTCCGATGAAAGATTAATTGAGGCTGCTGCCCCTGCGATCGCGATCGTATTAGTCGGATTGCTACCAGTGGTTTTACTGAGTTGGCAAATTACAAAAGAAGAAAATAAATCTAATTGAAATTTGTAAAGGCAGATATGAAGTTTATGTTCCTAAAACAAAAAACAACACTGTTAATAAATTTCTTGAACTTTCGAGATTTTCAAGAAGAGGATAAACGGTTTAATTGGATATCTTTTTTAGGTGATCTAGTCATAATAACCCTAAGTACAGCACTTCAATGTATCTGGACTTCAGTATTTATTTCCCAATCCGTTGGATTTTTAAATACATTACCCACATTTGTGTTTTTAGGAATTTCATACTATTTTGCTAAAACTGCAACTAATTATCGATTTGATCTAACTAATCAACAAAAATTTTCGTATACAATATTTTTTTTAGGATTTATACTAACTTTACGTTTGCCAGCCACAATTTCTCGAAATTTGGAAGGTCTGAATTGGTGGATATATTTGATGTTAATTGCAATCGCATTTAGTAACTTAGTAAATTATTTTAGAGAAAGAAAAGAAATTAGACTTTTTTTAATTACAGTTTTAATAGTTTTATTTAATGCTTGTACTCATATTTCCCTAAATTCACCCTATACATATGGGTTTAGAGTCATCAATCATCGCACTTCTGACTTTTTAATAACCGTTGATAACAATACAACATGGGAATGTCCATACGCTGATTCTAAGATCGCTGTAAGCTGTGATATGCGACATTTTATTGCTTCAGAAAAAATATTTACTGAACCAGATTACAAGCCAACATTTTCAGTTTTATTACAACGTTTTTTCTATGGCTATATTAGTTCTTTAATCGGAATAGGAAATAATAGATGGATTGCCAGTTTTACAATTAATCTTTGGTTATGGCTATTTGCTTGTGTTGCTCTTTACAAGACTTGTATTAATCTTAATTTATCTTCAAAGGTAGCAAGAATTTCGATGCTTTGTTGTGCCACTAGTTTTGGATTTACCTACTTTGTAGGACAACCTTCGCCTCATGTTGCTTCATATGCCTTTGCCTCAATTACAATTTGGGCAACTTTAGAAATATTAAATAGTTTTAACTATTACAAAACTGCTTTATTTATCTTAATAATCGCTTCAGGTAGCCTGTTTTATGAAACCTATCCTCTCACCTTAGCTTGTTTTATCCCACTTTTTATTTATAAAAAAAGACTGATTGCTTTCTTAATTATTTTTCTGCAATTTTTATTAGGATATGCTTGGCGAAATATCTGGTTAGACAAAATTTTAGGCACAGTAGGCGATATTAATAGCTTAAGTAATGGCTCTAGAATTTTAGTTTATAATCTTGAATCGTGGATCAAAATTCTAGGTAGTTTGGATATTAGTTCTGGGTTAAATTTTATAATAAGAGGCATACAAGCATATATTTATGGCAGTTTTATTGTCGGTTTTATTGCCCTATTTTTATACATTATTCACCTATTTATAAAGCGAAAGCAGACGAAAATAGGTGAAAATGATTACTACGAAATTAGTTCTTTTGATCAAGTAGATAAAAATAAACTATTCCTAATGATCGCCTTACTAACAAGCGCATTATTTATCTTGTCTATGATTTTTGTAGCTCCTCAGACCAAGTTATTTAGCATAGGTAACATTCAACCTCGACTCTCCTTTGCTGTTTACACAGTCAATACTATAGCGATCTCAATCATAGCAAGTTCATTGCTCAAGCAATATGCCTATTCTTTAGTATTCCTAACATTTATATTTGCTAATGTAGACTTAACGGGTCTAGCTTCTATATCCATGTTTTTTGACTATGGAGTGCTGGGAAAGTATTGGAAATAATCCTCAACATAATCTTAGTTTGGCTTCTGTCCCCATGCTTCAAATTCACCAATATTAAATGGTAAAACCATATCTGTAATTTTTAGAATTTTTAGAGTTTTTAATACTTGGGAAAATAAAATAGGTTGATAAAAACGCAGGCGATCGCACACATAGCCGATACTCATATAACTAACTGTAGGTTTTGATTGAATATTAACAAAGCCACTTTTCTCTAATGCTAACTTCATATTAGATTGGGAAAAATAAGTTAGATGCTCATTGGGTTTATAGTGATACCACATAGCTCCTAATATCTTTGTCAGTAGTCCATGTAGATCAGGCGTTATAAGCAATATCTGACCACCTGGTTTTAATAAGTGATAGGCATTTTGGAGGTGGGCGATCGGATTGGCAATATGCTCGATCACATCTTGGAGCAGAATCAGATCAAAACTATTTGCCGTAAATGGATGATTAGTTAAATCCCCTTCCAATATTGATAGTCCTCGTTTTTGGGCAAAATCAACTGCAAACTGAGAAACATCAATTCCCACCACATCCGTCCATCCTAGATTTTTAGCTTGAATGAGGCAATCTCCGAGGGCACAACCGACATCAAGTAATTTCCCCTTATTCCCTAGTTTGGCTTGAGCTAGATTTAAACGATAGGTAAAGGTTTTACTATTTAGAATCATTCCATCAAGATAGTTACTATATCCACCCTTGAGAGATGCGCTCCTGTAGTAGTTTTCACCATAGATACCTGTAATATCTGGGCTAGCATCCCAACAGGTATGACATTCTAGGCATTTTAGAAGTTTGTAGTTTTTTGTAACCCACTTATCCGTAAAGTTTGGAGATTGGCAGACTGGGCAAGAATGTACGTTCATTGGGTTTATTGGTAGTACTAAGAAGAATTAAACCACTAAGCACGAGTAGTAACTAGTTATAGGTTTACATTTTGAACCGTCGAGAGAAATTGATTTTTTTGTTAAGAACCATATTTTTGTCTTTAGTCGTCACAAGATAGAGTTTATAGTGGTCTTAGCCTATGGCGATCTCAGAATTACTTAGATACTTCAAGTTAAACTATTCTAAAAAATAAAGTCTAGAAAAACACTAGAAAAATCATAGGTTAATCATCTCCTTAGCTATTGAAACCAACCATGCTCGATCTTCAAAATTTTCCTTGGCTTACCTTTATCATTCTATTCCCAGTGATTATGGCTCTGCTGATTCCTTTTATTCCAGATCAGGGGGATGGTAAAAAGATTCGATGGTATGCCCTAGTTGTGGGATTAATTAACTTCACCGCCATAGTCTATGCCTTCTGCACTGGTTATGATTTTGCTAAACCCGACCTACAACTAGTCGAAAGCTACACTTGGGTACCGCAATTAGGTCTAAATTGGTCAGTGGGAGCTGATGGGCTATCTATGCCCTTGATCTTGCTTACAGGTTTTATTTCCACTTTGGCGATTTTGGCATCTTGGCCCGTTACCCTAAAGCCGAGGTTATTTTATTTTTTAATGTTGGCAATGTACGGCGGACAAATTGGTGTATTCGCTGTGCAGGATATGCTCCTATTTTTCTTTATGTGGGAGCTAGAACTAATTCCTGTTTATTTATTGCTTTCGATTTGGGGTGGAAAGAAACGCTTGTATGCCGCCACTAAGTTTATTCTCTATACAGCGGGCGGTTCCCTATTTATTCTCTTGGCTGCCCTAGCAATGGCATTTTATGGCGATAATGTCACCTTTGACATGCGATCGCTCGCCATTAAAGACTATCCTCTAACTTTCCAACTATTGGCATACGGTGGATTTTTAATTGCCTACGGGGTGAAGCTACCTATATTTCCGCTCCATACTTGGTTACCCGATGCCCACGGCGAAGCGACTGCCCCTGTCCACATGTTACTAGCAGGAATCTTACTCAAAATGGGTGGCTATGCTCTACTGCGGATGAATGCGGGAATGCTGCCCGATGCCCATGCCTACTTTGCCCCAATTTTAGTGATTTTAGGTATTGTTAATATTATCTATGCTGCCCTTACTTCCTTTGCCCAACGCAGCCTAAAGCGCAAAATTGCCTACTCCTCTATTTCCCACATGGGGTTTGTGTTAATTGGGATCGCATCATTTACTAACCTTGGGACTAGTGGTGCAATTTTACAGATGATCTCCCACGGCTTAATTGGTGCCAGTTTATTCTTTTTAGTTGGAGCTACCTACGATCGCACCCACACCCTGATTTTGGATGAAATGGGTGGAGTTGGACAGAAAATGCCGAAAATTTTTGCCATGTTTACAGCTTGCTCCCTTGCTTCTTTAGCATTGCCGGGGATGAGTGGTTTTGTCGCCGAAGTCATGGTATTCGTTGGTTTTGCCACCAGTGATGCCTACAGCGATACTTTTAAGCTTGTTACAGTCATTTTAGCAGCAGTCGGTGTGATCCTTACTCCCGTTTATTTACTATCTATGCTGCGGGAAATATTCTATGGAGTCGAGAATAAAGAGCTAACTAGCCATGAGGAACTGGTGGATGCTGAACCTCGTGAAGTATTTATTATTGCCTGCTTGCTCATCCCAATTATTGGCATTGGTTTATATCCCAAGCTGATTACTCAAGTTTATGATTCTACTTCCCAAAGTCTAGTTGCTACTCTGCGTAATGCCTTGCCTAGTTTGGCTAAAGCCTCAAATCCTACGGTCGGACTCAATTTAGCAACTCCTAAAACTGCGCCTGTCCTTGAGTAGCATTTCTCCTTTCCCATTGTAAGGATTATAGTATCGGGGGTGGGGGGACTGAGCCTCAAACTCCCGTTTATCAGCACTTTATAAATTTGAGTGGGTAACTTCTAGTGTGTTTATTAGGAGAGAAATTAATTAAATCTTTACAAATCTTAATCATGTAGCATAGTCTTAACATCACGATTTATCCCAAATTCAAAATTGATCTTTATGGTCTCTGCTAAAATCTATCTATTCCTTTGATTCCTTTGACTGGGAAATCTCTAGATTTATTAAAAGATATGATCACATCTGATTCAATCCTTCAACGCGCTGCAATTCTTGGCACTCAAGTTATCAGTAAATCCTCAGCAAAACGATTAGGTATCGTCACGCAAATTTGGCTGGATGTTGATCAAAGAAGAGTAATGGGGTTAAGCGTAGCTGAAAGATTTTTACCTGGTACTGCCATTGGAATTGGTGAAGATTTTTATATGTCCTTAGAGAGAGTATCTCTGTTGGGAGAAGACGCCATCCTTGTCGATGATGAAGATGTACTCGAAGACTTAGTTGCTAGCGATCGCTATACAAATCTCATGGGTAATGAAGTCGTTACTGAGTCGGGCGAACTACTGGGTAAAGTTAGAGACTTTAAATTTGATCCAGCTACGGGTGATTTATTTTATTTAATTCTTTCCGCTATGGGTAATCCCCTGATTCCTGCGGTTTTAGTTAGTACCTACGAACTGGATGTCAATGAAATTATTGCCGTAGGTCGCGATCGCATTATTGTTACTGAAGGCATGGAAGAGCGATTGACTCAATTAACCAAAGGGGTACTAGAGCGACTAGGTTTAGGTAAGCCACCTTGGGAACAGGAGTTTGAAGATGAGTATTTACCCCCAGCTTCGGTATCGGGTAATGCCCTCGGTAGTGGACTAAGGGGTGGCAATGTGTATAGACCACAGCGATCGCCAGAAAGACCTGTATATAGACGGGAAGAAGCTTGGGATGATGACGATAATTGGGCAGATGAAAGAACTCCCGTGCAGCCTGCGCGTCGCCAATCTAGAGTACAGCCAGTGCGAGATGTCCGCCCAGATGTGCGTCAAAGTGATATTCGCCAGAGTATAGACGAAGACTATGATGACTATGACGAAGATGATAACTGGAGTAATCGCCAAAGTCGTTCCATCCCGCAACAGCCCAGACGCTCTGCAAACATTCAACCTAAGCCCCAAAACCTAGACCCCTACGAAGACGATGTTGAAGATGACGTTAAGGATGTGTGGGCAGAAGAACCTAAAAAAATCAGACAAAGACAAGAGGAAATTGAAGAAATCTAGATTTTTCCCTTCTATCAGTACTTTATTCAGTACTTTATAAGTTTGGGTATGTAAGTTCTATTGTGGTTTTTGATTAAGGTCGGGAAAAAAGGGTGGCAGCACTAACACCTAACTTATTTTTAGTATTTTCTCTCTGCCACATTTAACTGAAAATTGCAATATATCACTAGATTTTTAGTAGAACAAATTACATAAATTTAGTAAACCAGATTACATAATATGGCATGATTAGATTCCAAAGATACCTTGTGTTTTTGGATTTCAATGCGAAAAGTAGCTATTTTTACAGAAACCTTCCTACCTAAAGTTGATGGAATTGTCACACGTCTCAAGCATACCGTTGCCGAGTTAGTAAAATTAGGTGATGAGGTAATAGTTTTTGCTCCCGATGGTGGGATCACTGAATATGCTGGTGCCAAGGTCTATGGAGTCTCTGGGTTTCCCCTGCCTTTATACCCAGAGCTAAAGGTGGCACTACCTCGACCCTCTATTGGCTATGAAATTGAGCAGTTTGCCCCTGATATAGTCCATGTTGTTAATCCTGTGGTTCTAGGTTTAGCAGGGCTATTTTTTGCTAAATCCATGAACTTACCCTTACTTGCCTCCTACCATACCCATCTACCTCAATATCTTCAGCACTACGGACTGGGTTTTTTGGAAAGTACCATGTGGGAGTTGCTAAAAACTGCCCATAATAATGCGGGTTTAAATCTTTGTACTTCTAATGCGATGGTTGCAGAACTGCGATCGCACGGCATTGAACGGGTGGATTTATGGCAAAAAGGTGTGGATACGGATAGATTTCATCCTAGGTTTAAAAGTGGGAAAATGCGATCGCACCTCAGTCAAGGACATGAAGACTGCACATTAATGCTGTATGTGGGCAGGTTGTCTGCGGAAAAGGAAATTACCCAAATTCTGCCAGTGCTAGAAGCAATCCCTAACAGTCGCTTGGCTTTGGTTGGCGATGGTCCCTATCGGGCGGAACTAGAAAAAATCTTTGCAGGAACTAAAACCCACTTTGTTGGTTATTTACAGGGGGAAGAGCTTGCCGCTGCGTTTGCCTCCAGTGATGTGTTTATGTTTCCTTCGCGCACTGAAACCCTAGGGCTGGTTCTCTTAGAAGCGATGGCAGCAGGTTGTCCCGTCGTCGCCGCAAATTCTGGGGGAATTCCCGATATTGTCACCGATGGCGTGAATGGTTATCTATTTGATTCCCAAGCTCAAGATAGTTTATTAAGGGCAACCCAAAGATTATTAGCAAACCCTCAGGACTTACTCCGTCAAAATGCCCGTGCCGAGGCTGAAAAATGGGGATGGACTAATGCCACACGGCAATTACAGGGATATTACGACCAAGTGATCACTGCCAATAAAGCATCTACTCTAGTAGGTACTGCTCGTTAAATTAAAAGCTCAAATTAAAGCTCTCGTATGGCTAGGGCATCAATTACTTGATAACATGCTTCTACTGGTGCTTCCTCCTGCATTTTGCCCACTAAAGCTGCAAAAGCTTCCTTATTAGCTCTAATTAAATTCCTTGCCCTGACCTTTGCCCATCGTTCTTCTAGTCCGGGATTGGGAGTGTGGGCGATCGCTGCCCGTAGTTTTAATAAATCATCATCACCACCATTAGCATTCTGGTACAAGTATTCCTCTGCCGCAATCCCCGCCATCCAAATTGTGCAGTAGCGTTCTAGGGTATTTAAACCAACAGTGGAGTTATCCACCTCTACCCCCGCTTGAGGCTTGAGCTTATAGCCCACAACTTTTATGCCTAAGAGATGGGCAACTAGAAAATGTCCTGCTTCATGGTACAAAATTCTGGCTTGTTTCTCTTTATGGTTGGGGAACTTAGATTCAATCCAGCTAATAATTGCGGCACCGCCTTTACCTTCTTGGTACGCATTATCTAAAGCATAGATTGCTAAACAAAAGACAGTTATACCTGTGGGAATAAAAGGGGAAATTCCTGTAAGTGGGCTTGTGAGTGCTGTCATCGTAATTGTAAAAATTGCGATCGCCAATAAATTAACAGCAGTTTCACCCATGACTAGTTGGTATGTTTATAAAAGGTACTAAGACTTTGATCATCGCCCACAAATCGCCAGTGCCAAGGCTCGTACATTACCCCTTGGGAATTATTTTCAGGGAATGACAACTCAAAACTATACTTAGACGCATTTTTTTGGAGCCATCTAAAAGCATCTGTCCGATTGAAAGCGGGATTGAGAATGGTACTAGGCGTGTTGCGATCGCCAATATCAATGGCATAACCTGTGTGGTGTTCACTGTGACCGGGAGGCGCACTAACTTTGGCGCGTTGGGCGGGTGTTTGATTACGCTCACGACTAATTTCAAAAAATAATTGGCGTTGATCTTCAATACTGCGAAATCCGGAAATTGCCATAAGTTCTATCCCACTAGCCTTGGCATCGGACACCATTTGTCTATACTTTTCCGCAGCAGCATGACGCAGCTTAATTTCATGACCATCGGGGGCGATCGCTACCACTTCCAAGCTATCTAATGGTGCCTCGGTATAGGCAAAATGCCCTAGAAGTTTGTTATCAGTGGGAGTGGGAACTGCGTTAGGGATAGGCGTAACCTCAACAATTGGTATCGGCTCAGATTGAGGTGATTTAATATTTAAAACTATGGTGGAGATAACTACCGCCGCGATCGCCACAAAAATTACCAGAAAAATTAGGAATATAATTCTGCCCCACTTATTTTTAACCCGCTTGGGAGGAGGAGAAATATGATTAACTCGCCGCGCAATCGGCACATCTTTGGGAGAGGGCATAACCAACCTAGTAAAGCAGCACCTGTAATATAGCAATTTGCATCCCTAATAGAGCGATCGTACTCACTAGGGTTAACTTAATTTTATTGACTATGGGTTGGACTTCGTAATTTACCACCAAACGATCCTTAAGCAATTCTGATTCTGGCTTTTCCCAACTTTGACCATCGTACCAGCCCGACTCCTCATAGAGTACTTTTGTACTTTGGAGCCGATTTTTCACATATCTCCACCCCAACAACATTTGCACTAAAGGCAGAAATAGCCCCACCGTTGCCCCGATCGCTCCTAAACATAAAAACTCTGGTAAATGCCGACTTGGGGAAAAACTGACTGCGGAAATAGGTGCCGAGACGATCCACCAGCCTGCCCAAATTAGAATTAACACCCTAATATACGCTCCAATATTTAAGGTAGCCCAACGAAATACAAAGGCTTCTTTCAAAGCTAAATATTCATTTAGGGGTTGCTGTTCATTGGGGACAGGGCAATTAGTCATAATTACTTTAGAAGACTGATGAAAACTTACTAAAGTTTAACTTATTGACATCCTTAGACTCGCTTAATCAGCCGTTAATCAGTAACTAATCAGTATTCAAGTAGATTTATTTGTTTATTTTGTTTGGTAATTCATTTGGCAAGTTGTTATGTAGGTTATATGCCTGAGCAATGCGAGTTTCAGGATCGATCCCCTCAAAAGTCGGCGGTATCCAGACCCTAACCACAAGTAAAACTGCAAGTACCAAAAGAAAACTACCAGTGACAAGAATTTGTACCCAAGGAGTTTCTAATACCCCTCTGACAATGATTTCCCTCAATACTGAAACGATCGAGACCTCAACAGCTACCCCGATGGAAACCCGATGTTCTTGTAAATAAATGATTAATAATCTAAATAACTCCACCAATATCAATACAAATAAAATATCCGCTGTGATGACATGAAACTGAAAATTTGAGGGCGACAATAGTGAGGTAAACATTTCCTTAAGCTGAAGTACCATTACGCCGAATAAACCAATACATAAAGAAATCACGATCAGGTCTTGTACAGTTTCCAAAGCTCGAACCACAAAATTACGTTCGATCCAAGCGATTGGCTGACCTGAAATTTGATTAGGGGTTTTTTGCATTGTGTTCTCCTGCTTGAGCTTATATCGATGGCAAGTGCTATAACTTCTTGGAATTTTTTATTAAGTTTATCTTATGTTTTATCTGTCTCAATATTAGAATTTATTATGATAAGCATTAAATTCTCAAGTCCCTATATTCCTGTCTAAAATTTTCTTGCTTTTCTAGATTTAACTTGCTTTTCTAGATTTAAATAGATTTAGCATTTTGGAGGTTTTCGCTCTGGTAAATCCTTGAGCTTCTTACCATTTACAGCATAAATATTATCTTCATAGGAGTCGGCATAGGGAGTTAGGGATTGAGTAATAGGAATTGCTCCATAGCCGCATCTATTAGTTTTTAAGGTTTTAGTTTCAGATTTAATAATTTTAACCAATTGAGTCTCTAGCGGCTTAAGCCCAGCCAATACAAATCTAGTAACTGAGGTTTTATAGCTGCGATCAGACCTAACAGAGTCCTTTGTGCATACTCGGCTCGACTCTAGGGTAAATTTAGCAGGCGTAAATATCTGGTTTGCCACCAAAACCAAAGCGGGAATAGTCGTTGACTCAAAACTGACTTCACCACAGGAATCGGCTACTAGTTTACGAAAAGTGATGCGTTGAACTGTGATCTCAACTTTAGCCTTGGGTTTAAGGTCTGTAATATAAATTTTATCCTCTGTGCGAAATATTGCGGCGATCGCTCCCTGATTAATCCCGCCCAAATTAGCCAATAGGAGTAAAGCTAAGAAATTTAAACTTCTCATTAGTAGCTTCTCTCTACAGCCTATTTAATTAAGCTAGGCGATCGCTTGCTCGTTTACCGCCCCAAGTCTCAATAATGCGATCATCGTAATCATCGGCAACTTTTAAAACTGCATTAACTGAAGTTTCTAATTCATTTTTATCACAGGAAGAGCCAACCAAACTAGCTTGAAATCTAATATCTCCATCTTTATCCAAGCTAAAAGCCCCGAATTGAAGGTCAAAGTTCTGCTCTAATAAAAATCGCATTAATTCTGGCGTAATATCTGCTCCAGTTACCACATACGACCATGCCGAAATTACCGATTCAGTTTCACCCCAAGGTAAGACCTCGATCATGGCAGTTGCTGAACCCACAGGTACAATGAAAATAGGAAGATTGCTAGGGGGAATATATTGATCTTTACAAATATCAGCAACCCAAGGTTCTATTTTGTCATAGCAAATTTGCTGGGCAGAGGTTTTAAATTTCATAACTTAACCTGTAACTCACCTGTTAACTAAAAATTACTTGGAACATCTCAAAAATCTTCCACATCAGAATAGCTTTATTTAAAAATGTTTACCATTACCATTACTTAACCTTGGGAATTTTAGTTACAACAAATTGAGATCAGCCCTGCCACAACTAAAAATGCAAAAACATTAAGGTGAGGAATCTAGCCCTGCAACTCTTTACGGGTAGCTTTTTTGAGAAGCTTTTTAGTAGCGAATAATCCACCCACAGCCACCAAGCCAATGGCGGGAGAAAATTCAAAGGGAACTGCGGTGCTACTTTGACTAAAGGAACTAATAGTACCTGAACCAGTCACAAATGGAGTTAATCCTTCAGTTGTAATATCAAATGTTACTGGACCACCAGAGGTTAAACCATTAAAATCAGTGGTGAATTTCAAAGTTATATCGTCAGTTAGATCACCAGGTGTACCAGCGCCAGCTATTAAAAAGTTGGCAACAAAATTATCAAATAGTGGTGTTGCGGTAAAAGTACTATCAACAGTTTTAATCGTACCCGATATAGGCTGTAAAGGGAAGAAAACAACAGCAGAAGTAGTTCCAGTATTCGTGGTAGTGCTATAGGTGAAATTAAGAGTCCCGGCTTCGACATTTTGAACATTGTCAGGAGGTGGAAGAAACAGAGTCGTTACATTAAATGAATTGTAGCTAAATGACCCTGAAATTTGAACAGCTTGAGCAGCTGTGGCGGAGAGGAAGATAGTGCTACAGGTAGCGAGACTGAGTGCTAGAGTTTTCATGATTTTTCCCGTTGAGTGGTTACTTTAAAGATGTAGCATAAGAAAATGATTCTTAATGTTTCATTAAGTACATTGTCATAAAGTGTATAAGTTAAGCTGGGAAGTGTATAAGTTAAGCTAGGAATTCCTTGAGGCTTTTTAAAATTCTCTCACTTGCCTGTCCATCACCAAAAGGATTAGATTTGCTTGCCATAGAATTATACAAATCAGAGCTTTCCAGAATTTCTGTGGTTGCTTTCACTATACCTGTGGTTTCTACCCCGACTAATTTGGCAGTACCTGCGGCGATCGCTTCGGGACGTTCGGTATTATCCCGAAGCACAAGTACAGGTTTACCCAGACTAGGCGCTTCTTCTTGAATGCCGCCAGAGTCACTCATAATTAAATAACAACGCTGCATTGCTCCGACTAATTCGGCATAATTTAACGGCTCAGTCAGAAAAATTCGAGGATGATTACCTAATAATGCCCTGAGTGGTTCTCGCACAGTGGGATTAAGGTGTAAAGGCAGAACAAGGGACACATCGGCAAACTTTGCTAATATTTCTAGCCAAGCTTTTGCTATTTGGGTTAATGGTTCTCCCCAATTTTCTCGGCGATGCACGGTAGCAAGGATGACACGGTTTGAAGTCCAATCTAAGTTAGGAATATCACAGGCGGGCGATCGCTTGGAAACATATAAAAGGGCATCAATTACCGTATTTCCTGTGTGATAAATTCCGCCTCGAACTCCATCTCGTTTCAAGTTTTCCACAGCAGCGAGGGTGGGAGCAAAATGTAATTGCGTAATCTGAGAAACTAGGCGGCGATTAGCTTCTTCGGGATAGGGATTAAATAGGTCATCGGTGCGTAAACCTGCTTCCACATGACCAATGGGAATCCGATGATAAAAAGCAGCAAGGGCAGCAGCAAAGGCGGTAGTAGTATCTCCTTGAACCAAGACTAGATCGGGATGAATTTCTTGAAATACTTGCTCTAAGCCTTCGAGGGTGCCGCAGGTAATTTGGGTTAAGGTCTGTTTGGGCTTCATGATCTCTAGGTTGCGATCGCTTTGGAGATCAAATAAATCCATAACCTGAGCTACCATTTCCTTGTGCTGTCCAGTCAAAATTACGGTGGTTTTAAATTCTGGACGTAGAGCCTGAATGACGGGAGCAAGTTTAATGGCTTCGGGACGGGTTCCCAAAATAACGCAAATGTGAACCTGACTAAAATCCATATTTATTTAAATTATTGGGAGTTATGGGCTTTCCAGTATCTAATTTATTTCGGTATCTAAATTTTAGAGGTTATCAAGATATTTAAGTGCTAGATAAAAGCCTGTAATTGACTTGGCATCTAAACTGGTACCAATATCTCCAGAATTAATTAACTGCTCTAATTCATGGCGATCGCAAAGTACAACTTCGATTTCTTCATCTTCATCGGCAGCGGGGGGATGTGTCAATTTTTCTAAATCCTGAGCTAAATAGGCATGGATCACTTCATCGGAATAGCCCGGACACAGGAAAAAAGAACCAAGTTTTTGCCAAGTATGACCACGGAAACCTGTTTCTTCTTCTAGCTCTCGTTTGATCGTGTCGGCGGGGTCTTCGTTGGGTTCAAGGGTACCTGCGGGGAATTCAAGGATGTAGCGGGAAATAGCAAACCGATATTGTTTAACCAACACAAATTTAGCATCCGCAGTAATCGGAATAGCAATACCTGCCCCTGGATGCTGGATGTATTCATAGTCGCCAATTTTGCCATTGGGTAGTTTTAAGCGATCGACCCGATATGTATATTTTCGTCCTTGATATTTGAGCCGATTTAACAGTACCTCAGAGTCGATAATGGCACCAATGGGGGGTAATTCATGCATGAAGTTAATTTCTACCAAATTGTAGTTAAGTCTAATATAAATTCAGGCAGTATTGTTTCTCCACTAACTTCTGTCGGATTTTTCAATACTTCCACAGCTTGACCAAGGCGGTATATTTCCACTTCTCGATCTTCGGGATTAATCAACCACCCCAAAGGCACGCCATTCTCTTGATATTCGAGCATTTTTTCTTGAAGAGTTTTTAGGTGATCTGTTTTAGACCAAAGCTCAATCACAAAATCTGGAACTACAGACGGAAAGGCAACTTTAGGAGAAAGAGCAGTTAATTTTGCCTTAGAAATCCAAGTGACATCAGGCGATCGCACTGCCCCAGACAGAAGAGTAAAACCTCCAGAAGTGTCAAACGCCTCGCCAAGCTTGTCTTGTTGATTCCAAAGATAAACTTGAGAGCTTAAACTTAAATTTCGTTTAGAACTTTCCCAGCTTGCGGGTGCCATGATAATTAATTCTCCTGTACTTGTTAGCTCTAGGCGCAGATCAGGGTTTGTTTGGCAGAGATGCTCAAATTGCGTGCGACCAACGTGAAGAATGGCATCACTCACATTTAGCATTAATTGTTGGGGCTAGGATTGAGCTAAGACCATATTAGATAAGTCCTTAAGCAATATTGGTCTATAAATTGATTTATTGTGAAATTACTTAGTAAATAGTAGACCTCTTGCGAAACTATTAGAAAAGTATAAAATTTAGGAAAACCAGTTAATGCTTTACATTGAATTAAGTAAAAAGCCATTAGAAGAGTTCAATAGGTATTGTGGAGTTCAAAAAGATACATTTATAAAAATGGTGAAAATAGTTACTAAAGCTAAACGGGGCAGTGCAGGAGTGCGGGCAAAACTATCAATACCAGACCAAATATTACTAACATTAGATTATCACAGAGAATATCGAACACTATTTCACATTGGAGGAGACTTTGGCATCAGTGAATCAGCAGTTTGTCGCACAGTGAAAAGAATTGAAAATATGTTGATAGAATCAGGAGAGTTTTCCTTGCCATCCCAACGAAAATTACAGCAAAATAACACAGAGATAAAAACAGTAGCAATAGATGTAGTTGAGGTAGAAATTGAACGTCCAAAAAAAACAAAAAGGTTATTACAACTGGAAACAAAAGTACCATACGTTAAAAGCACAAGTAGTAATTAACATAGATACTAAAGAAATAATTTGTACCGATTTCGATAAAGGGAAAAAGCATGACCTTAAATTATTCAAAAAAAGTAGAATGTATATCAGTAAAGATATTGAGTTAATTGCTGATAAAGGATATCAACGGATAAAGAAGCTTCATAAAAATAGTAAAACCCCAGATAAAAAGCCAAGGGGTAAAGACTTAACAAAAGAACAAAAGCAATCTAATCGAACTTTAGCTAGGGAGAGAATTGCTATTGAACATACTTTTAGGAAACTAAAAATATTTAGAATATTATCTGGAAGGTATCGCAATCGAAGACAACATTTTGGGCTAAGGTTTAATTTGATTACTGGTACCTATAATTATGAGCTGAAATTAAAACTATCTTCTTAAATACACAAGCAAGAGGTCTAGTTTTTTAAGTTCTTTCAATTTATTAGTATCAATTCCACAATCTAGTTCCAAAAGTGGATTTAAGCTCGTCCATTTGGTTTTATAGGCATTAAATATTGAATCAGTAGTCTGATCAGGATCGATTTTACCAAGGCCTCCGATTTTGTAAGTATGTAGATAGTTAAGACGCTCAAAAATTTGATCCCTAGTAGCTTTCTTAATACTTACTTTTTTCGGTGGCTCAGGGATAACTAACTCTACAGGAGGTACAACATAAAAGACCTTTTTGAGTGGTTCTAACTTCGCTTGTGTAGTAAATCCACATTTAAGTTTGATTATGGGGCTAAGGTCTTTCCAAGTTTCTCTATCAGCTTCCTCAATTTTATTAGTTGCTGTAATTACAGTTGTATCTGGAATTCCTAAAAACCTTAACCCAGACTCAATTGCGCTTCGGGAGGCTGTAGAAAGATTTATTTTGGGAGTTATATCTTTTGAGAGAATTTTAGCCTGTTCAATATTTTTGGGATCTGGATCGCCCACGCTTTCTCTAAATTTGCCCTAAGCATCACCGCATATACAAACGGATTGCTAATCAGCTTATATTTACTCCCAACCTCTTGAACTATCAGAGGAATCCAAATGCGTCCATTTGCATTCTTTACAGCTTCGACTGCTGCCTCCAGAATAAACTCAGATTCAGTAAATTCTATTTCCGATTCAATTTTTTCTAATGGCAAATACATTAATTGACCGATGTTATCAAAGTTACTCATGTAAGAAATACTCCTTGGCTAAAGTGGTAGTGTTACAAAGTTGTTGAACAGATTAAATTAGAGAAGAATAGAAAACTCATACCGATTAATAAATAGATCGATTACAATATCGTGCATCAGAATCAACTTAGAGAAACAAATAGTCTTTCTCGCCAATCGTTTAATTCGAGTTCTCAAAGTTAAATGTTTACGCTCAATTTTCTGAGTATATACTTTGCTAACTACATGAGTAGTCGGGTCGAGGATGCGTTCATAGCCACCCCAAGCATCTGTGAAGAATCGAGTGATACCGAAAGGAGCCATATAGATTGATCAACGAAACCAAAGCATGATCTTGGTGAGGTGCTAATACGCTAGAACTTTACCTGTGTCATGATCAATAGCGTGCCATAGCCATCTTTGCTGTTTTTTACTGCCAACAAAACTCCACATCTAGTTTGTTCGTGTCCAGTTGCTCTAATAGTGGGTAGTTAACTGGTTCTATGTCAATAGCATTTTCTTTAATTCGCTAATTACCGTTGTGGGACTGATACCTAACCCCCTTCCTATGTCTCGTATTCCACTTGCCATATCTACTATTTTTTCTTTGACACTTGGCAAGTAACCTTTGTTGGTGTAATCGATTATGAATGGGTGCATTCTACATTTCGGCAAATATATCGCTTTTTTCCTGTGGCACTATGTCCATGACGGTAAATATCTGTCTGTCCACAAGTTGGGCATCTGATTGCTTCTGTTACCATCTTTTTTGTCTTTATCTAATTACTCTACTTTATCTCCTCTCAACAACTTTGTAACATTACCGTCTAATCTTTAGTCATTATTACTTAATAGCAATTACCATCGAGTCAGCCCCCACTAGATGGTCTACCCGAGTTGTCGAGAATCCAGCTTCTTTCATCCATGCTGCACAGTCACTACCAGTATAGTCAAAACCGCCGGGTGTCTCAATCAGCATATTCAAACTCATCATCAAGCCAAAGGCATTTTTTGACCGATCATCATCAATAATTGCTTCATACACAATGAATGCCCCACCCACTGGAATTGCCTCGTATGCTTTTTTAATCAACATTTTTTTGGTGGGTAAATCCCAATCATGCAATATATGTCCCATCAACACCACATCGGCTTGAGGAATTTCTTGGGTAAAAAAATCTCCTGCAATAAACTTGAGCCTGTCAGTGACACCATTAATAGCAGCATATTCCTCAAAAATTGGGGCGACTTCAGGTAAATCAAACCCCGCACCTTGAAGATGAGGATGAGCGAGAACAATTTGGACAGCCAGATCGCCTTGAGCCGTACCAACATCTACGAAGGTTTGATAGTTTGCCCAAGGAAAGTTATTGGCTATGGTTATATTGGCACCATGACTAACCCCAGTCATTGCCGCTAGGAACTCTTTTAATCTGGCTGGATCGGCATAGAGGGTTTCAAATAGACCAGTTCCACCATTTTTAGCTTCACTTTGGGGTAAGCCGGTTCGCAGTGCTTCGGTAAGATGTCCCCAAAAGGGGTAAAGCCGATGGTTAGCCATCTCTAAAATTCCACCAATGTAGGAGGGTTTATGGCGATCGAGGAAAATTTCTGTCTCTGGTGTGTTGCTATAAACATCAGCTTTTCTTGTCAAAAAACCAAGTGCGACAAGGCTATCAAGAAAATCTCTAGCTGAGCGAGGGTGTAATCCTAGTCGTCCACTTAGATTATCAAAGGACATTGGGGTTTGTGCTAGTTCAGTAAAAACTCCCAATTCCACAGCACTCAATAAAGTCTTTGATGCCCAAAATGCCATTCCTGTTTGTAGGATTTTTTCGGGACTGAGTTGTTCCTGCATACATTTCTCCTTGTCTAAAATCGGGATCTAGGGTTGGGAAGTAATGTGATCATATTATGTTGAGGAGTCGGATTTAGATATTGTTAAATAATTCAAATATTGATTAAGTTAAGTACTAAATCGGTGCAAATGGATGTGGGAATTAATAGAATGTATAGATAGATACAATCTATTAATTCCTTAAGGAGGCTTGATTATGAAACTCGTCAAAGTTTTATCCAGTGTTATGGAATTTCTGAGCTATGGAGTTCTAAAAGTCTTTAGTCCGCAAAAGGATGACTATCCAGTTGTTGGTGCAATGCCATATACGGGGGAGATTTATAAAGAAAGAGCTAAGCATAAAAAGTTTCATCATTGATTGCCAACTTTTTCTCTGGAATAGGGTTTTAACAAATTAGTGACATCCTGTGTAGAAAGAATGATGCCACTAGATTAAGTGGAAAGAGATTACCGAAATAGTCTTGATTCACTTACTCTAATTAACAGGTATCAGCCACTCCATTTAGTTGATAGATATCTCTTAAATAAATTGCTAGGTTGGGATAATTTTGAAACTGTAATAAACACATCAAATCGAAATAGAGTTGTAAATAAGCAAATATCTGCCAAGGTAAGGGATGGGCGGTAAAATGAGGAATCATAAAGGAGTAACAGTAACATCCGATCTTGGCAATATCTTGGACAGAAGCCAGAAATGACAGCCGAGATTTTCCATTTCGGCTCAGATCGGGTATCAATTGCTAATACTTAGTAATACCAATTCTTTAAGATTTGGCTACACATCTTTCAAAGATAAATAGACTGCAAGATATTGTGTCAGATCATCTGTAGCTTAGTTTCTTGGATTTGGTATTATGCAGTTTCCAGATAAGGGAAAATAATTCATCTGACTGTACTACAGTATAATACAAAAAATGTAAAGTATGTTTTTGTAATCTAGTAATCCAAAAACTTGCCTGTATAGCCAGACCCACTATGGATAACAATTTACTCTTCTACAGATCAATCTCTGATATTCTTCGGCTTTTTGTTGTACGTGAAGTTGAGGGTAGAGTTAACAAGGGTTCAGTCAAAGTAGAAGAACTACCACTTGAGCTCAGAGCTATACAAAGGCAATTGTCGGATGGCAGTATTCAACCCATTGTTGAGATCAACAACGAAATAAATTTAACTTTACAAGTCAAATTTAATCAGGCAGTGCAAGCAGGGGAAGCATTAACTCTCAACAAGATTGATCCAGAGGAATGCCTTATTGTGCCACCCCTATATGATGGGCAACCTGCTGCATACTTCCTTTGCCAAACTTTTCTGCTAGATTATTACATGTTCTTTGATTGTAGAGCGAATCAGTTAGGTCTATCGGAGGAGGAAATTGAAGAACTGAAAAAAGCAACTCTCAATTATCCAATCCTAAAGTATGCAGAAAACAAAGAATTTATAGATATAGTCAATCCACATGAGAAGCTTCAGGTGTTGATAAATAGTAACTGGATTCCTGCACCTGGCTACTACAGACATGCTGCATTATATATTCATCAGAACCAAAATATAGATGATCATTCTTTCTTAGAAATTGTGAATCAAGCTTACAGCGATGATTTTTGGCGGAAAAGGATCGCTTTTTGGCAAGAAACTAGGTTTTTTGAGCATAGAATTCAGTACATAGAAAGAGCCATTAAAGCTCATCTTGAAAAGGATTATATTTGTTCTATCTACGTCTTGGCACCTCAGTTTGAGGGTATTGTGAAAGACTACTTGCGTCTTTGCGGTAAAAATCCGCCAAATGGATACTTAGACTGCGTAAAGCAGCTCAGAAATGTTGTACTTTCAAGAAAAGTAGTTTGCTTTTCTAGGACTATTCTTGATTCAATATTCGATTATCTTGAAGACGGTTCTTTTTGGAAAAAAAGTTGGGAAATCCCTGATTCAACATCTTCAATAAATCGTCATGGCGTGGTGCATGGAGCTTTCACAGGTTTTGAAAGCGAAGTAATTTCTATAAAGTATTTGATACTGTTAGATGCACTATCATTTGTGATTCTCCACGATAGGATGCTAGCTGATGCATCTTGGTAGTAGGGTAACACTTAGAAGCAACTGGCAGGGCTACTGTACAAATTTATAATCTATTGCCTTCCTTCATTATTGGTGGTTTTCGATTCTGCTCTCACTGACAAGTTGGGCTACATAACTATGTATTTAGACAAAAAGTTTCTGGTTAATCAAGCAATAAGGGATATTATGGGATGAAATTCTATCTAAACTAAGCGGTCAGTCTAAGGCTCAGATACGGCATACAACCCGTAAACTCCACCTAGAATTAAAGCGATAAAAAATACTTTTTTGAAATCAAGGGATTCCTGAAAAAGTACCACTGCCAAAAGATTTGTCCCAACTACACCAACCCCTGTCCAGATTGAGTAGGCAATTCCCACAGGAATCTGATTAAGCACCTTTGATAAGCTAGCAACAGAGGCGATCGCACAGGCGGTAGCAATAGCACTGGGGAGAAGTTTAGAATAGCCATCGGTATATTTCAGAGCAATCGCAAAGATTACTTCAAAACCACAGGCAGACACTAGATATAACCAAGCCATAAATAATTAAATTAATAATGTCCACCCGACTTACGGTGATGCACAGCAGTAATCCCATTAGCTTGTAAAACTTTCCCCTGATCGACTACGGCATAAATAATCCAGTGATCCCCCGCTTCCATACGCTGCTCTACTTTACATTCTAGGTATGCTAGGGCATCGGTTAAAATTGGCGATCCGTTCTGTGCGGTTTCGGTCGCCACATCAATAAATCGATCTTCCCCGGGGGCAAACCTTTTCAGGAAATATTTTCGCAATTGTTTACCCTGCTCCAAGATATTTAACACAAAGCGATCACCCAAATGTAGATAGGATTCGATCGCCCGTTCTTTAGCTACAGCAATGGTAAATCCGGGGGGGTTAAAAGTTGCCTGCGCCACCCAAGAGGCAAGCATAGCCGTTCGCACATCTCCTTTTTGTACCGTAGCCACACACAGCGAACCTACAACTCTTCCTACTGCCTGTTCAATGGAGCTACCGGGATTGAGGGTATTTCTAATCTTCTTGGCTGCTTTCAAGGCTTGGGCAAAGTCCGTACCAGTTTCTTCACACATTTGTAAGGTAGTTTCTGTGGGGGCAAATTTAACTCGAATTGGCTCAAATCCCAGACTAAATCCCGCATCTTTGAGTTTGTCAGCAATAATATCCACCGCCTCACCGCTCCAGCCAAAGGAGCCAAATACCCCTGCCAAGGAACCTTTGGGAGCATTTGCTAATACTAAGCCCAAAGCCGTTTGTACTTGAGTAGGTAAATGCCCAGCTAGGGTTGGAGAACCAATCATAAAGCCTGATGATTTTTCGATCGCTGCCTTAATTTCCTCTGGAGTAGCGGATTCGCAATTAATTAGTTCCACTGCCACATTTGCCTTTGTAATCCCACGGGCGATCGCTTGTCCTAGAATCGTTGTATTCCCATAGGCAGAGGCATAGATTAAAGCCACAGAGATATTTTTTTGCTTTTGCGCTTCAGCCCACTGGCGATAGGAAATTAGGAGTTGACTAAGTCCATACTTCAACATGGTGCCATGACCAGGTGCATAAAAACTGACCGTAAATTCTGCCAACTTATCCATAATGCTTTCGAGCTGGCGGGTCTGGTTTGCCAATACACAGTCAAAGTAATAGCGGCGATCTTCTAATAACGCTGACCAACCTTCATCAAATAGTTGATCCCCGCAGATATGAGCACCAAATAGTTTACCTGTATATAAAACTTGAGTCTTTTGATCAAAGGTACAAAGCCCATCCGGATACCTAGGCGTAGAAGTAGTCACAAACTGTAGAGTATGACCTTTACCCAGTTCTAAAATTTCATCACCCCGCACAGTTGTTAGTTTGAGTGCTGACACTGCATCGGATTTTTCCAGAATATTTCTAATGGCGATCGCCCCTGGATTGCTACAGATAAAGGTGATATTGGGGTTCAGAGCTACTAGGGCTTTAACTGTTTCTATACGGTTGGGATTTATATGCCCTAAAATTACATAGTCAATTTGCTCAATGGGCAACCGATTTTGAAGTTGCTCAAGGAAAATCTCCGTAAATGTTGCGCCTGGTGGATCGATTAAAGCTGTTTTTTCACCCTGAATTAAAAAGGAATTAGCTGTTGTGCCCCGTTCTAGGGCATATTCCACCTCAAACCTAAGTCGATTCCAACTACGACACCTTAAAGCTAAAGTCTCAGCAGCGATCGGTAATATCTGGACATCTCGGGGTGGGGTTCGCATAATTTGAGTCCTTATTAATT